>JADHLH010000035.1 GCA_016780765.1 Alphaproteobacteria bacterium
TGAATCATTAGAGAAAAGTCTGCTGGTAAATTCTTGATAACCATTCTTGACGACACGCGGTTGAAGGAAATAACCCTTCTGGCTACCGGGAAAGTCAATCTCAACAACTCTTGGCCTCCAGTTAGTGCTCCAGCTGTTATTCATCACAAACGGGATACTATATCCCGGTATCGGCACGTGCCCTTGACGAAAGGTGCCTTGCTGATTGCCCCAGTCCAAGCGGAGATAGGACATCATCGTACTCCAATTTTCGTCAAGATCAGATATTGATGGATGTCCAGGATCTACATCAGCCATATAACGTCTGGTAAATGGGTTACCTTCAGGGATAACGCGCAGTGGCAAAATTTTTGCGGCCGGCGCAATGCCAACAACACCAATGTCGTTATCCTGAGCTGCGATAATACCTGCTACGTGCGTGGCGTGAGACAAGTTTGAACGGCCCGCATTGGTGCGCGGCAACAAATTATAGCCATCGTCACGATCATCTGGATCGGCCAGAAAGTTGTGGCCAAGCACATCCTTTGTTGGATCAAACGGTGAACGCTGTCCCGCTCGCAGTGGCGAATCCAGATGAAAGCTGGCTTTCAAGTCGGGATGCCCAACCTCAATACCGCCATCAGCCACCGCGACAGTGACACCCTGACCTTGTTGACGGACCGGCAGATTTGATGGCAGGCCAATAGCAGCATGAGCGTAAGATCTTTGTTGGCGCACGTTTGCTCTGGATTCTAACGACGGCGCATTGCTTGACTTGCTGCCCGCTAGGATATTGAAAGTCGGTACATCACCTGCAAGGATAGAGGAAGGGCGTTTTAGCGCCTGCAGGTGGAGTTGCGTACCGCCGCCGCCGCCGCCACCACCACCACCGCCGCAAGCGGCAAGGAGGACTGCCGCGCCTGTCACAGATGCCAGAATGAGGGAAAGACGGGAGGCGGGATATTCAGAGCAATTTTTAAACATTGCTCAAGATTGCCGTAGTGACGGTTGAATTTTCGCTTTAGACACTTCACATCAGCGTGAGGAAACCAAATCCTCACCGGACGCATTCCTATCAGACCCATTCTCACCAGCCAGCCTCACACCAGTGCGATTGACACACACAGGAACCAGCGTTCACTCTCAGCACTGCATGGCCAGTGCCAGTCCGTTCTGTTCACCCTTGTTAGCCAGCCACCAAACCGGGTCTGATATTGCCGGAGCCTGATCATGATCGTTCGACTGAAAGCGTTGCTGCCCTGGTTCTTGCTGCTGTTCATGGGCGTGGCCTGGGGGCTGTCCTTTTCGCTGGCCCGTATAGCTGTCAGCGCAGGCGGCATGGCCTTTGGTATCACCTTCTGGCAGAACGCGTTATGCGCGGCCATCCTGCTTGCCTATACCTATGCGCGGCGGCGGCCGCTGCCGGTTTCGGGGCGTCATATCCGGTTCTATTTCATCGTTGCCCTGCTTGGCACATCGATTCCGGCAAGCTGTTTCTATCTGGCAGCTGAATTCGTGCCGGCTGGCGTGCTGTCGATCACCGTGACGCTGATCCCGATACTTACCTATGCCATCGCGCTGGCGATGGGCAAGGAAGACAAATCAGCCATCAGAATGACAGGAATTGCCTGCGGCACCGTTGCCATCCTGCTGCTGGTCCTGCCCGAAGCAAGCCTTCCCGATCGTGCCGCCATTCCGTGGGTGCTGCTGGCGTGTGTCAGTTCGGTATGTTACGCGCTGGAGAATATCTATCTGGCGCAGCCCGGAACGCATGAAACCGGGCCCGTGCGCACCGCCTGCGGGATGAATATTGTGTCGGCAGTGATCATGGCGCCAGTGGCCATCGGGACCGGTCAGATGTTCATGCCATCCCTGCCCCTCGGTGCACTGGAATGGGCGGTGATCGGCCTGGCAGTGATCACAGCAGGGGCCTATACCGCTTTCATTTTCGTGATCAATATTGCCGGCCCCCTCTTTGCCAGCCTGTGCGGCTATCTGATCACACTGGCCGGGGTGTTCTGGGGCATCGCGCTGTTTGGCGAAACGCATTCGCCGTGGGTATGGGCATCACTGGTGGTCATGCTGGTCGGACTGGCGCTGGTCACACCACGCGCGCCTGATCATGGCAATGAGGCCGGAACAGCCTGAAAACCATGTCAAGCTGACGCCGCGGTCCTAGCTGCGCAGCCTTGTGCCCGCCGGATCAAAAGGCGGGGCCTGCAAAATGCGCCCGCGGTGCGGTTTGCCAAGGATGAAGATGTCAACCGCATCGCCGGCACTGGCAACCGCCGGATCGACATAGCCGATGGCAAGTGACATGCCCACATGATAGCCATAGGCACCCGACGTAACCCGGCCAACCGGCTGGCCATTCGGGGTAAAGACCGGCTCACCGCCCGCCGCATCGGCATTGCTGGCCGCTGCCGCGTTGCCATCAATTTCGAACAGAGACAGAATTTCGCGCGGCTTGTTATCCTTGATCGCAAGATAGGCATCCTTGTGCAGAAAGGCCTTGTCGAGACGGACCAGCCTGTCCATACCGGCTTCCTGCGGCCAATATTCGGGCGAATATTCGCGTCCCCATGACCCGTATCCCTTTTCGATCCGCAGCGCGCCCAGCGCACGGCTTCCCACCGGGCCGCCATCACAGACACTGGCCGCTGCCAGCAATGCCGAATAGAGCGCGCATTGATCACCCGCATCGCAATGCAGCTCCCACCCCAGATCGCCAGTAAAGCTGACCCGAATGGCAAGGCAGCGGATACCCGCAACATCAATCCATCTTGACTGCATGAAACGCCACGCGTCATTCGACAGATCGGCATTCGTCATGCGTTGCAGCATCTCGCGCGATCGCGGACCCGCCACATTGAAACCGGCAATGCGCGTCGTTGCGAATTCCAGCTTCGTGTCATCCGGCATCGCCACCATATCAAAAAACCGTCTGTGATACCTCTCGGCCATGCCGGACCCGATCATCATGTAACTGTCATCACCAGTGCAGGTGATAGTGAAGTCGCCAGCCAGCCCGCCGCGCACCCCGATCAGTGGTGTCAGGCAGGATTTGCCAGTATCACGCGGCACATGATTGGCAACCAGCGCGTCCAGCCAGCTATGCGCAGAAGGCCCGCTGATCACATAATTGGCAAAGTTGGAGATATCTATAACGCCAACATTGTCACGCAGCATGCGCGCTTCATATCCCACCGGCGCGAACCAGTTCTGGCGGGTAAAGCCAGCCGTTTCAACGGTGCCGGGCGTGTCTGCAAACCATAGCGGGTGTTCCCAGCCGGCATTCAGCCCGAAGACGGCGCCCCGTTCACGCTGCATCTCATAGGCTGGCCGGGTCCGTACCGGCCGGCCCGCATCGTGTTCCTCATTCGGGAAATGAATCTTGAAGCGGTGGATATACTGGTCGCGCACCCGCGCGCGGGTAAAAGCCTTGTCGGCCCAGTCATCAAAGCGCGCCAGGTCCCAGGCAAACATGTCATATTGCGGTTCACCCTCAATCATCCATTGCGCCGCCAGCAAACCAAAACCGCCGGACTGGCTGAACCCCGGAATGATGCCGGTGCAACAGAAATAGTTCTTCAGTTCTGGAACCGGCCCAAACAAAACCGAGGAATCCGGGCTCCAGATCATGGGTCCGTTGATCACCCGCTTGACCCCGGCATTGGCAGCCAGCGGCACCCGGTCAATGGCCCGCATGACATTTTCCATGATCCGGTCCAGATCATCCTCGAACAATTCATGGCCGAAATCTGCCGGCGTGCCGTCTTCGGCCCAGAAGCGCATATCCTCTTCATAGGCACCGATCAGCAATCCGTTGCCTTCCTGACGGAAATAATACTCGCCATCACGGTCGGCGATCGAAGGCAGGCGGCGGCCAATGGCCTCAATCTCGGGCATGGCCTCGGTCACGAAATACTGATGTTCGGTAGGCTGCAACGGCAATTCGATGCCGGCCATCGCGGCAACCTCGCGCCCCCATAGCCCGGCTGCATTCACCACCCAGTCTGTATGAATGTCACCCTTTTCAGTGCGCACGATCCAGCTGCCGTCGGGCTGCTGTTCGGTACCGGTCACCGGGCAGAAGCGTTCGATCTGCGCACCGCGCTGGCGCGCACCTGCGGCATAGGCCATGGTCACACCGGACGGGTCGACATTGCCTCCGTCAGGTTCAAACATGATGCAGCGCACATCATCAAACTGGGCCAGCGGATGAAGTTCCAGCGCGCGTTCGTGGCTGATCTCGTGAAAGCCAAGCCCGTAAAGCCGGGCCTTTGCCTCCTGCAGGCGCAGCTGATGCTCGCGCTCTTCGCTCTGCGCCAGATAGAGGGATCCCGGCTGGAAAACACCGCAGCCCTGTCCGGTTTCTTGTTCCAGCTGCTTGTAAAGAGTCATCGTATAATGCTGTATGCGGGTTGTGTTGTTGTGGTCATGCAAGCCGTGGATATTGGCTGCCGCATGCCAGGTGGACCCGCTGGTCAGCTCATCACGTTCCAGAAGGACGATGTCCGTCCAGCCAAGCTTGGCAAGATGATAGAGAATAGAACAGCCGGCCAGCCCGCCGCCGATGATTACCGCCTGCGCATGCGTCTTCATACCCGCTCCCCGCTGGCAGTCCGGCTGCGCCCGATACCGCCCCTGCACTAACAATTCTCCTTGCTACAGGCAGAGAGTGAAACGGTTACGCGGCGTGAATTGGCCCGGGGGCGACAATTGATTGAAACAATGCGTCTGATTGAAACGGGGCGTCAGCGCCGGAACAACAGCAGCCTGATGATCCGCAGCACCACGCCAAACAGGATCTGGCGCACAAAGGGTGATCCCAGCACGCCGCGAAGACGCGCACGCAGCTGCGGAAAAAGCCGCGCCAGCAGCATCACCAGGATCACGGCAATAACGGCAAGGATGATCAGGCGCATCATGTCTGGTCTCCGTGCGCAACGGGCACTGATAATTGGTCACTGGTGGGCGGGGGCATCCCCGTCTATGCCAGATGGCCGATCAGGTCCTGCCCCGTGACGTTCCACACGGTGATTATGGTCTCGCTCACCGCCCCCGCCAAGGGCTAGTTGATAGACACGATCTTTCCGGGGTTCATGATGTTCTGCGGGTCCATTGCCTGCTTGATGGTCGCCATCACCGCATAGGCATCACCGTGTTCAGCCTGCATATATTTCTTCTTGCCAAGCCCGACCCCATGTTCGCCTGTCATGGTGCCACCCAGTTCGATCGACAGCATGTTCAGCGCGCCAGCCAGCTTGTTGGCCGCGTCCAGCTCATCAGCATTGTCAGGGTCGATCAGCACGACAAGGTGGAAGTTGCCATCACCGACATGGCCCAGAATGGGGGCGATCAGCCCGGATTTTTCGATCTCCGTCTTCGCCTGTGCAATCGCGGTTGCCAGCTGCGAAATCGGCACACAGCAATCGGTAACGAAGCCTTCGGCCCCCGGGCGCAACGCCTTGGCGGCATAAAAAGCATCATGACGTGCTTTCCACAGCCGGTTGCGATCCTCAAGCTTGCGCGCCCAGGCAAGATCGGACCCACCGAATTCACCGGCAATCTCGACAAAGGTGGCGACCTGGTCCTCAACGCTGGCACTGCTGCCGTGAAATTCCAGGAACAGATGCGGCTTTTCAGGCAATTGCATATCCGGGTTCTTGATGTTCAGACCGCGCATCTGAACGTCATCCAGCAGTTCGATACGCGCCATCGGCAATCCCGACTGAATGGCCAGCATCACCGCTTCAATGGCACCTTCAACATCTTCAAAGGCGCAGGTTGCGGCCATCACCTGTTCGGGCTGGCCAAACAGTCTGACCGTCACCTTTGTAATAATGCCAAGCGTGCCTTCCGATCCGACAAACAGATGCGTCAGGTCATAACCGGCTGAAGATTTGCGCGCTTTGCTGCCGGTCCGGATGATCCGCCCGTCGGCAAGCACCACCTCTAGCGCCATCACATTTTCACGCATCGTGCCATAGCGCACAGCATTGGTGCCTGATGCACGCGTTGACGTCATACCGCCGATCGTGGCATCTGCTCCGGGATCAACCGTGAACATCAGTCCTGTCGCGCGCAGCGCTTCGTTCAGCTGGGTGCGCGTCACCCCCGGTTCAACCGTTGCCGTCATGTCGCGCTCATTGATATCAAGAACAGCATTCATCCGGCTGAGATCGACACTGACGCCGCCATAGACCGGAACAACATGCCCTTCAAGCGACGTGCCGATACCAAACGGCACAACCGGGCACCCATGCGCAGCACAAATCCTTACAATCTCAGCCACTTCCTCGGTGGTTTGCGGAAACACCACGGCATCAGGCATGGCCGGCGCTGTATGGGCCTCGTCGCGCGCATGCAGGGCAAGGACAGACTGGCCGGTTGACAAGCGGTCTCCCAAAAGACTGCGTAACGCCGAAATTGTTGGCAGATGTTGTGACTCGGGCATGGAGCGCTCCCCATAGCGGACCAAAAAACAAAACTGCCAACATGCTAGCGGTGTGCAGGCGTGTGATCAATCATCCACAATGGCACATGCAGATCTGGGCACATACAGATCTGGTGATCATCTTGTGGCGTTGCGGCACTCACGCAAATTGTTTGGCCAGCACACGGTGCCGCGACTGCAGGGAGTCGCGATCAGCATAGGCCCCCTGCAACCAGCGGCTGCCCGACCCGGAGAACGCCTTGCGGGCATGCAGCACGCGTGTGTTGTCGACGATGAAACTGTCACCCGGGTTCAGCCTGAAGGCCACCTCCATTGACGGATCATCAATGATCCCGGCGAAACGCCGGATCGCCTGATAGAACAATGGCATCTTGTCAAACGGAACATCCGTCGTTGCCGCTGCCGACCGGTTGTTGAAACTGACCCCCACCAGCTGCCCATCCGGGGCAAGCTGGATCAGCGGCCGACGAGCCGTCAGGCTGACATCGGCGCTGCCTTCATAGGTGAAACGCGCGCAATGATCGGCCAGCACGTCGAACATGTCGGTGTTTTCATCACGCAGACGCTGCGCCGCAGCAAACCCGTCCACCACCATGTTGTCACCGCCTGACGCCGAGCTTTCCAGACAATACAGGATCTGCAATGTCGGCAACGGGTCACGATACGGGTTATCCGTATGCGCCTGCAGGCCAAGGCCGGTATAGGCAAGGTTGGTCGGGTTGACTTGCGAGCGCACCTCGAAGTGGCGGCCGTAATTCGTCTCGCGCACATAGCCGAACCTGTCGATTATGCGGAACAGGGCACCGTCTTCCACCGGACCATCTGACAGAAAGGCAAAACCGAAACGAACGACATCACCAAGCCATCTATACAGCGCCGCATCATCTGACATCACGGCTGAGAAATCTGCTTGAGGCAGATCATCACCAAGACCGCTGTCCCACAGCAATGTCTGGTCATCAACATCGCCACGCTGGCATGTTGGCGGCGCAGTGTCATAGCGGTTGGCAAACAGCCACGCCAGATCAAAGGCGACAGACCGCGCTTCGGGCATGAAATCAACAATCAGGTTACTATCATCCACCCGCGCAGACCCGACCGCGATATCCTGCGGAATGTCGGCGATGGCGATCAGGCGCTGGCCATTCGATGGTGACCGCGTGTCGGCATCAGGTGCATTATCGCGCAGCCAGATCGCATGAAACCGTGCCGTTTGCGCCTGCTCATGATCGGTGACGGCCACAACCTGACCACCCTCACATATTACCTGATAACGGGTCTCGCTCATCCACACCTCCCTAGATGAAAAGCGTTGACGATTGTGCGTTCTTTCAGACTGATTGTCACGCGCCGCCGGCCGCACGCCGAGCCGTAATTCGTTCGCGCACCATGATCAGAATACCGGCAGACACAATGAAGATGATGCCCGGGAACAGGTCACCAAATGGCGCTTCGGCAAAGAACACCCAGCCGAGACAGAACGAAATCGGAATGCCGAAATATTCGAATGGCGAAACACTGCTGGGATCGGCAAGTCGGTAAGCGATTACAATACACATCACGCCGGTGCCTCCAAAAATCCCGACCAGAACAAACAGCAACCCGTCATTAACCGAGGCGACAGGCACTGGCTGCTGGAAGATCAGCAGGGCTGCAAGCGCGATCACACATGTCAGCACCTGCTGATTAAGCTGGATAGCTGCCGACGGCATTTCAGACGGGAACAATCTGACAAGGATACTGGACACCGCATAGAAAAAGGCTGCCATGACAGGCAGCACCATGAACCAGACGAACCCGTCCTCAAAGGGCTGCATGATGGTAATCACACCAACAAACCCGATGATTATGGCAGACCAGCGCCACACCCCGACATGATGGCCCAATACAGGTATCGACAAGGCGGTAATGAACATCGGGCCGCAGAACGCCAGCGCCGTTGCGGTGGCAAATTCGATGCGGGTCAGCGCTGTATAAAAGCTGAATTGCGCCAACACCACGGCCATTGACCTGATCAGCGTCAGCAGCAGCAATCGCCGGTTCATCATGGCTGGCAAGCTGGCGAACGCGCCGGCCCGCCACAACAGAAATACAGCAGGCAAGACGCCAAACAAATTGCGCAAAACAGCTATCTGCAGAATCGGATAGGTGCCGCCCAGCATGCGCACCAACACGCCCATCATATCAAAGGCCAGAACACCAAACAGCATAACGCCAGCGGCAATCAGGACCGGAGGCAGCATCAGCTACCAGCCACCCTGACGGATAATCGGTTGGCGGCCCGGACGGCCTGTTGTCACCGGATCAACCGCTGGCACGAAGCGTGGCAGGAAGACTGCTTTTCTGGAATATGCCGTTCACAGGTGAATCCGCCCTTGTTACCAGCATGATTTTGCGAACGACAGACGGCCTCACCAAGGCACGTGTTCTCAGACCCTGAACAACAACAAGTGATTCAGGTATCACCGCAACACCATAGCCCTGCTGTATCATGATCTGCGCCACAACCTCGTTGGTTATGTCATGCGGACCATCATCTTCATCCGCGTCCGCTTCAGCGTTTGTCTGCTCGGCAAAATAGCGCGGAAACTCGCACAGGCTGCGGTTGATATAATTCTCGTCATCAAGCTCGGACAATTGCACACTATTCTGGTTTTCGAACCGGTGGCCCGTCGGGAAGGCAACCTGAAACGGATCAACAGACACCAGATAGCTTTTGAACATTGGCGCATAAGATGGCTCGGCAAGCAGCGCCATGTCAGTTTCGCCCGCTTCAAGCGCATGCAGCGCTTCGTCTGCCGACATGTCCTTGACGGCAAGGCTGCCCACAGTGCCAAGCATTGCCAGCGCACGTTCGACATCAGCTTTGCCGATTGTTGTCGCAATGCCAATGCGCAGGATATCAAGATCCCGATCATCATTCGCAGCAGTTTGTTCTTGAATGGTCGCGGTCAACGTTTTCGAAAAATTCTCGTATTCATCGAGGATGCTCTTCAGAACAGGAAGCGGGACCACCCCATTTCTGCCGCGCCGACGTTCAAACAGGGTGACCTGAAGTTTTTCCTCAATCTTGGCAAGCCGCTTCGACACGGACGGCCATGACACGCCAATGGCGCTGGCAGCGCGCTGTACAGAACCCTGTTCACCAATCGTCTTCAGCAATTGATAGTCTTTTTGGTCAATCATGACAATTCCCTCAGGTTTTTTGCCGCAATGCGTTGTTAGCGCAAAGCCTGCAACCGATCGTTAGCGTAACGTTTTAAGTTTAAATTAAAATTACGCAAATTGGAACGGTTTTAATCTATCCGCTGCATTTTTTCTGAAACTGGTGCGACTTAAATAAACGGAACCAGAAGACAAACTTGATGCCTTGACCATTAGCATGTCTCCCGCAGATATGCGGGCGATGAAAGCTCACAAAATTGCCTGACATTTGAAGAAAGACAGTCTGGATCAGAATATTTCAAAAAGGCCGGCAGCACCCATGCCACCACCAATGCACATCGACACCACACCCAGCTTGGCCCCGCGCCGCTTACCCTCAATCAGCAAATGACCTGACAAGCGTGCGCCCGTCATGCCATAGGGATGACCAACAGCGATTGACCCGCCAGACACATTGTACTTTTCAGGATCAATCCCCAGCCTGTCGCGACAATACAATACCTGCGAGGCAAAAGCTTCGTTCAGTTCCCAGATATCGATGTCATCGATTTTCAGCCCATGCGCCGCAAGAAGCCTTGGTATCGCAAAGACCGGACCGATGCCCATTTCTTCAGGGTCACAGCCGGCAACCGCCGTGCCGCGCAGCATGCCAAGGGGTGACAGGCCGCGCCGTTCAGCCTCGTCAGCTGCCATCACAACATGGGCGGATGCACCGTCAGACAACTGTGATGCGTTGCCTGCCGTGATATAGCCGCCCTCGGCCACCTTCTGCCCGTCTTTGAACACCGGTTGCAGCCCCTGCAACCCTTCAAAGCTGGTTCCCGGCCGCACGCCCTCATCCGCGTCCAGAGTAACAGAACGCTCACTGATCTCGCCGGTTTCCTTGTCCTTGACCTTCATTACACTTGGCAGCGGGACGATCTCTGCATCAAAGTGCCCGGCGGCCTGTGCGGCAGCGGTGCGACGATGCGATTCCACCGCATATTCATCCTGCGCTTCACGGCTGACACCGTAACGGTCGGCAACGATCTCGGCTGTTTCCAGCATCGTCATATAGACATCGGGGCGGTGCGCCTCAATCCAGGGGTCCACCAACCGGTCAACATTCATGGCCGGGGTCTGCACAAGTGAAACGGATTCCAGACCACCGCCAACACCGATATCGATCTCGCCAAGCCGCACGCGGTTGGCAATCACCCCGATGGACATCAGGCCGGAAGAACATTGGCGATCAAGACTCATGCCTGGCACCGATGTTGGCAGCCCGGCCCTGATCAGCGCCTGCCTGGCCACATTCATATGCGTTGATCCCTGTTGCAGGGCCGCGCCCATCACCACATCCTCAACCTCAGCCGGATCTATACCGGCGCGATCCACCGCATGGGCAATGGCATGCCCGCCAAGTGTCTGGGCCTGCGTGTCATTGAAGGCACCGCGATAGGCCTTGCCAATGGGGGTACGGGCGGTAGAAACGATAACGGCATCACGCATTGTCAAACTCCTGTAATCCGTCCGGAGGTCGCTCCGGAGCAACATGTCTGCTTGACCGGCCATCATTGCGCGCTGGCAGCTTTGCCATCTGGTCTGTCAAAAACCCTGACACTGCCGCCCCACTTGACGGACGCCCAACCGGTACTCATCGTACTCTACTTTATCGCCATGGCGGCGAATGGCAACCGATCACCGGCATCATCTGGTCGCCCAGCGAGAAAACATCAAAAATCGGTCAAAAACACCCAGAATTTTTCTGTTTTTCAGCCTTTCGTCATCGACAGAATCGCCAGGCAGGTTTATCACTGAAGGTTTAGCGTGACCGGGCACTCCGTGCGTGTCGCATCATCACAATACTGCAACGATTCTTGTTACGATATCAGCCGCGCAGGGTTTACTTCCCTGCCGACCAGCTATTGCGAACGGACCGCATCATTAACGCATTTATTGGCAAAGGTGCCCAGCATGTCATCCACGCACACAACTTCCAGCAAAACCGTCGACTGGCTCGACAAAACCGCTGACTGGATTGTCGATCATCGCATCCTGACCGCAATTACCACCCTGGCACTGGCATTTGTCGTCTATGCCGGCATTCCCAATCTGCGACTGGATACGGATGGCCGTGTGTTCATGGCAGATGACAACCCGGACAAGATGGTCCTCGACGCTTTTGAGCAGGAATTCGCCAAGGATGACAATCTGGCCATTCTGGTAATGCCGAAGGATGGCGAGGTCTTCACGCCGGCCACATTGCAGGCCATCGGCGCGCTGACCGAGGATTTATGGAACCTGCCCTATGTGCGGCTGGTCAATTCGATCACGCGCTTTCAGAACACTTATGCTGACGGCGACATGATGGTTGTCGAAGATCTGGTTGCCGACCCGTTTTCAGTCACACAAGAACAGGCAGCGGCCGCCAAAGATACGGCACTGGACCGTACCGAAATCATCGGCAGCCTGATCAATGAAGATGCCAGCGCAACTGCCATCTCGGTGATTTTCCGCCTGCCCGGCGAAGATCTCGTCACCGAGATACCAAGCATCCTTGCCGAAGCGGACCCGCTATTGGCCAGCTACCGTGCCGATTATCCACAGATCGATTTCCTTGCCAGCGGTTCAGTTGCTGTCAGTCAGGCCTTCGCGACAGCCAGCCAGAAGGACGGGGAGACGCTGACCCCGGCCATGCTGGTGGCGATGTTGCTGATCGTTGGCATTCTGCTGCGATCGGTCACCGGCGCGCTGCTGATCCTTGTGCTGGCTGCGCTATCGGCGTTTGTATCCCTTGGCGCGCTGGGATGGACCCGCATCCCGATCAATTCAGCCACCGCTGTGGCACCGTTGATGGTGGTCACTCTTGCCGTTGCCAGCAGTGTGCATGTGCTGTCCTCGGTGCGTCAGACGATGCTGGAAACCGCGGATCGCACGATGTGGGCCCGCCGCGCCATCGCCGATCACGGCCTTGGCATTACCGTTGCTGTCTTCACTACGGCCATTGGCTTTTTGTCACTCAACTTTTCCATCTCGCCGCCATTTCGCCAGCTTGGCAACATGGTGGCAGCAGGCATGATTGGTGTCTGGGCCTTTACGATATTCCTGCTGCCGGGCTTGATCTGCTGGCTGCCACTGCGGCGCAACCAGAAAGCCGCATCTGTTGACAGGCTGATGAACTGGCTGAGCGATTTCGTCATCCGCAACCAGCGCCCGTTGCTGTTCGGCATTCCGGTGATCATTGTCGGTATTGGCATCGGCATCTCGCAGATCAGGCTGGAAGATGACTTTCTGCGCTATTTTGATGAGCGGTTTGAAACACGGGTGGCAACCGACCGGTATGAAAGCCAGCTTGGCGGCCTGAATGTTCTGGAATATTCGGTCGATACCGGCGAGGAAAGTGGCATCAACTCGGTGGCCTATCTGTCCCGGCTTGACGACTTTGCCGCCTTCCTGCGCGCCCAGCCCGAGGTCAGCCATATCCGCAGCCTCAGCGACACGATAAAGCGGCTGAACATGAACATGAATGGGGATGATCCGGCGCATTACCGGATCCCCGACAGTGATGAAGAGGCATCACAGTTCCTGTTCCTGTATGAGCTGTCACTTGGCTATGGCATGGATTTGACCGACCAGATCAATGTTGACCGGTCATCGACACGCGTTTCGGCGTTTGTGCCTTTTGCCACCACCACCATGTTGCTGGACCTTGATGATCGCATCCAGACCTGGTTTGCCGAGACTGCGCCAGAACTGAAAAGCCCGGTGACCGGCCAGACACATGTCTACACCATGATATCGGCGCGTGATGTGCCGTCCATGCTGCAAGGTACCTCGCTGGCACTGGTGTTCATTTCGTTCGTGATCTTTCTTGTGCTGCGCAATCTGAAACTGGGACTTGTCTCGCTGGTGCCGAACCTGGTGCCGGCGATTATGGGCTTTGGCCTGTGGGGCTATATGGTCGGCAATGTGTCGCTGGCGGTATCCATCGTTGTTGCGATGACCCTTGGCATTGTGGTGGATGACACCGTGCATTTCATCCTGAAATATGCGAATGCGCGCAAACGCGGCAAAAGCGCCGAGGACAGTGTTCGCTACGCCTTCAAGTCGGTTGGCATGGCGCTGACAGTCACCTCGCTTGGTCTGGTGATCGGGTTTGCCATTCTTGGGCAATCCGGATTTGCCGTGAACCGCGACATGGCCCGCCTGACAGCAGTCACGCTGGCCTTTGCGCTGTTCGTCGACTTCCTGTTCCTCCCCCCTCTTCTGATCTTTCTCGACAGGATTAAACAAATGAAAACTCCTGCACACACGGCATCGCTTGCCGTCCTTCTTTCCCTCGGCCTTGTTGCTGCAACGCTTTTACCAGCTGTCAGTGCGCGTGCTGACGAGGACCAGTCAAACCCGCGCGGCATTGAAATTGCCACCGAGGTCGACAATCGTGACAAGGGCTGGGGAGATGTGTCAGTTGAAGGCGAGATGGTGCTGAAGAACAAGGCGGGCAATGAATCTGTTCGCAAGTTCCGTTCAACCATCCTTGAAGCCGGCGACGCCGCGGTTGGCGATATGTCGATCATCACCTTCTCGCAGCCGCGCGATGTACGGGGCACCTCGCTGCTGACGCATTCCAAGATTGAACCAGATGATGACTCGCAGTGGATATTCCTGCCGGCCGTAAAGCGGGTAAAGCGTATTTCATCCTCGAACCGGACCGGCAAGTTCGTGTCCTCCGAATTCTCGTATGAGGATCTGGGTTCCGAGGAGGTCGCCGACAATCATCATATCTGGCTTGAGGATGCGCCCTGCGCCCATGATACAAGCCTGACCTGCGCCGCCGTGGAAAGTCGCCCGAAGAATAAAAAGTCGGGCTATTCACGGCGCATATCCTTCATTGATCTTGAAGAATATCGTGTGCACCAGATCGATTTCTACAACCGCCGTGGTGATATGGAAAAGACGCTGAAATTTGCCGATTACCAGCACTATCTGGACGCCTATTGGCGTGCGCACAAAATGACGATGATCAACAGCCAGACCGGAAAATCAACCACCCTGTCATGGGGGGTATACAGCTTTGCCAACGGGCTTGGCGAGCGTGACTTCACCCCGCAGGGACTGGCCAAGGCCAGTCGATGACCGCGCGAAGGCTGTTGTTGTCCTGCTTCCCTGCGGCGCTGGCAACGCTTTTGGTTGCCGGTCTGCCTATGCTGTCAGTTGCCGAGATCTATACCGAACAGCAGGGCGAGATCACGTTTGAAACCAGCTGGTACCCGCGTGATGCGGACGTTGCCGGACAGGATGAAGGCTTCACCCATATCGAGGCCCGGCCCGAACTGTATGTCGAAACCGACAACGCCGCCCTTTTGCTGCAGCCACGCCTGACCGGCGGGTCTGCCGGACACGGCCTTGCCGATTTGCGTGAAGCGCATGTCACGACGCGCGTTGGTGATCTCGACATCCTGCTTGGCACCACGATCATTTTCTGGGGCAAGACCGAAAGCTATAACCCGGTCGATATCATCAACAGCCAGGACTTCAGTCGGGGATTTCTGCGCAACGAAAAACGCGGCGCGCCGATGCTTCGCGTGTCCTGGCCGGTCGGCCCGGGCCAGCTTGATCTCTATGCCATCGGCTTTGTGCCGAACATCTATCCGGGGGCAAAGCTGCGGGAACGGGCAGGCCTGCCTGTCAAGCGGCAGGAGAGTTTCAGCAACGGCGCAAAGCGTGATGATCTGGCCAGTGCACTGCGCTGGTCGGGCTATTTTGGTGACATTGATCTTGGTATAAGCTGGTTTCGCGGTACCGGTGCCAACCCGCGCATGCGCGTGCAGCCGGATGGAAGCCTGATGCCCGATTACAGCCGGATTACCCAGGCCGGCCTCGATATCCAGTATTTGCGTGGTGACAGCGCGTTTAAAGGAGAGGTCGTCCACCGGTCCGGTCAGTATAATTTGAGCGGCGTGGCAAAAACATATCAGGCGGCAGTTGTCGGCATCGAACATAATCTTTACGGCGTTGGCGGGTCCGAGCGCGATCTTGTGCTGATTGCCGAGCTGGCGCGGGACAGCCGCAAGGCTGCCGCGCATAGCGGCTTCCAGAATGATCTGGCCGTGGGCGCGCGCATGTTGTTCAACGATGTCGAGGACAGTGAAGCAGTGCTGTTGTTCTCACGCGATCTTGATAATGGCGCGCAGATGATCAGCCTTGCCGGCAGTCGCCGTCTGTCCGACAGTCTGACAGCTGATGCCAGCGCAAGATGGCCAATGGATTTCGAGGACGACCCTGTCAGCGGATCATTTGCCAGGGATGCGGCAGTAATCCTGTCACTGACTTACGGGTTTTAGGAACCAGCCTATGCCGGATGACCGGACACACCCCTTCACCCTGTCGCTGATTGCGCATCCGGCATTGCAGGATGGCAGGTTGGGGCTGTGCCGATGCCCCGGCACACGGCATGGCGATACGGGTGATGCCGACGCCACCGCAACTGCCGAAAGGCTGGCCAGCGATCTTGACAAGGTGGCAGCGCACGGGATGTCCAGCCTTGTCAGCCTGATCGATGCACAGGAACGCGCCAGGGTCGGCGTCCCTGATTTGCCGCAGCGCGCGCGTGATGCCGGCCTTGCCTGGCACGAATGGCCGATTGTCGATTTAAGCGTGCCTGATTCCGGCCGCAGCGGAGCGTTTGAGGCACTGCTGGATGATCTGTCGCGGATGCTGGATGACGGACAGGGAATCGCCATTCATTGCCGCGCCGGTCTTGGCCGCAGCGGGCTGGTGGCTGCATCTCTTCTTGTAAGACGCGGCGTTATGCCTGCCAACGCCATTCAGACAGTCCGCAACTGCCGCCCCGGGGCCATTGAAACCGCAGATCAGGAAGCCTTCATCACATCACGCCGTTGAGGTATCGTCTATTCACCATTTCTGCTAGCCGAAATGGCAATTGTACGAATGATGACAATGTGATAGGTGAACATGCGGTTTGGTGGCAGGGACAACCGCTCCCGTTTCAGGTGACAACAGGCGAGCAGCCATGACAGCGATCTTTTTCAGAGCAAACCTATTCCACGCGCCCGGTCACAGCGCCGGTCAGACAACAGACATTGAACGCATAGATGATGCGATGATCGCCGTTGAAGATGGCATGATCACCGCCGTGATGCCGCCCGATGATCCGGCGCGCCGCGATATCGACAAGGCTGCCGTTACCGATCTTCGGGGCAAGGGCGCGTTGCTGCCGGGCTTTGTGGATCTGCATATCCACGCGCCGCAATTTCCGCAGCTTGGCAATGCGCTTGATGTGCCGCTGGATGTCTGGCTGCGCACCCACACATTTCCGCTGGAATCGCGGTACAGCGATCTGGAGTTTGCAGATCGTGTCTACCGGGCACTGGTTCACCGCCTGCTGGCCAATGGCACGACGACAGCCGTCTATTTTGCCACCATTCATCAGCCCGCAAGCCTGCGCCTTGCCGAAATCTGTCTTGGGGCGGGTCAGCGTGCGCTGGTCGGGCGGGTGGCGATGGACCTTGCCGAAACCTGCCCGTCCTATTACCGCGATGCCTCGGCAGAAGCCTCGATTGACGATACGGCAGACTTTCTGCACGCGGTGTCAGCCATGCCGGGAAACAACGGTCAGGTTATGCCAGTGATCACACCGCGCTTTATCCCCACCTGTTCCGATGCGGCCTTGCGCGGACTTGGTGATCTGGCGGCGGCAACCGGTGCCCATGTGCAGACCCATTGTTCGGAAGACGACTGGGAACACGCGCATGTGCAGCGTCGCTGCGGGATGAGTGATACCGCTGCCCTGCAGGATTTCGGCCTGCTGACGGACAAGACGATCCTGGCCCACAGCACCTTTATTGATGATGACGACATGGCGATGATTGCGGCGGCGGGCAGCGGTGTAGCGCATTGCCCCCTGTCGAATGTGTTTTTCTCGAACGCCGTATTCCCTCTTCGCCGCGCACTCGAAAAGGGACTGCATGTCGGCCTTGGTACTGATATTTCGGGCGGGCCGGCTGCCTCATTGATGGATACAGCACGGATGACGGTCATTGCATCGCGCATGCTGGAAGAAGGCGTCGATGCATCGCTTCGGGCTGGCGCGCGCGGTGTCCCGTCAAGCCGCGTTGATTTCCGCACGGCGTTCTGGCTTGCCACCATGGGCGGTGCGCAAGCGCTCGACCTTCCGGTTGGATGTTTTGCTCCAGGCCGCCAGTTTGATGCCATGCTCGTGCGCCTGCCCGCAGATCATCTGCTGGATATCGCCAACGGGGACAATGACAGCGGAGACGGCAAGAGGGACGGCACGAGCGACAGTATGGCGCGTGATGCCGATATGGGGCCCGGAGATGATTTGCTGCAAAAGATCATCATGCTGGCAACGCCCGATCACATTCTGCAAACATGGGTTGCCGGAACGTCCGTGCATAGGCGCGGCTGAACCGCGGCGTCTTGTAACGGCCACAGATGATCGCGAGTGCCAACCCGCGCCATCATCTACGCCAGACGGCGTTCGTCATCGTGCAGTCTTTCGTGTGAACAAGGCAAAGCTGATGAGAAGCAGGATGAAAAAGGGTGTCGTCATCTTGAAGGCCATACCAACACCGCCTAGCTGATCCGCAAGCCAGCCAAGAAAAACAGCCGCAATCTGTGAGCCCGCAATCACACCCATAAGCAAGGTTGCTGAAGCCACCGCGGCTTTTCCGGGGGCAAAATCCATGGCGCGTCCAAGGGCGATCGGGAAAATGGCGCCTATCCCGAATCCAATCAGGAAATTGCCTGCAATCATGCTCCAGATACCAGGTAGGTAAATCAGTATCACATTGCCAAGCAACGCCAGCGACAGGAGGTGGAGCGACGCGCGGCCAATCTGCAGTCGTTCGGCGATGAACACGGTCAGAATGCGCGCAACAAGCATACCTGAAAGGTAAATCGCGAAAGCAAGCTGGGCCGTGACGTAGGTCTCGTTTTCGGCCAGCGCAAAGCTGACAATCCAGGAATTCTGTGCCCACTCTACCGTGCCAAGAAACAAGCCGGTCATCCCGAGAAGAACCAGATAGGGATCTTTCAGAAACCCGGATGTTTCGGCTTTGGCCTCTTCCTGTGACTTCTTGGCCAATGGCATTCGCGGCAGGAAAATGGTGAGACCCACCGCCAGCAACGCAAACACCCCGCTCAGCACCAGATAATAGGTACGCCACTCAAATCCGCCGAGCGACAGAGCAAGCACGCCAAGCGGCGCGCAAATGCTGCCAAGCGTAAACAGAACATCAAGTGCACTCAACATGGCTGTTCGGCGCTCGGGAAAGCTCTCGCCGATCAGACTGTGACCAATCGTGACGGACACACCCATCATGATGCCGATCAAGACAAAGGCGGGTGAAAACAGCAGGATCGACGGCATGACAAACAATGCGGCGAAGGCCACAAAGGTCACGCTGCTGGCGACCACAAAAATGGTATTCAGGCGAAAGATCTGGGCACATCTTGCCGACAACCATGATCCCACAACGAAGCTTCCGGATTAGACCCCAATCAGGAGCCCGGCCTGTGTCGCCGAGAGTGAAAATGTATTCCTGATGTCAGGCAACAATGCGCCCGTAAGAACGCCGACGGCCCCCCACAAACAAAAGGCGCACGCAACGGAAAGCATTATAAGATAGGGGCTGTCCTAGATAACTAGCCCATATGTTTTTTAACCCATTGTTTCATCTGTGATAATTGCTGTTTTGGGTTAGGTGTATTAAAACGCCATTCACACTCCTTCAAATATAACCCAAAATGTGCCCTTGGGACCC
>JADHLH010000036.1 GCA_016780765.1 Alphaproteobacteria bacterium
ACCGAGACCAATTGACAACTCACCTGTTGATTGTTCCTCAACCGCGATTTCAGTGATTGTCTGATCATCACTGCTGCCAACATAGTTGCGCACCGATACATCAGAGAAAAATCCGAGGTTGCGGATGTTGCGGATCGACCGGTCCAGCTTTAACTGGTTGAATGGATCCCCTTCCACCAGCTCCATCTCGCGGCGAACAACCGTGTCCAGCGTGCGGGCATTGTTGACGATCTCGACACGCTCAATAAAGTTCTTTTGGGCTTTGCCGATGCGCAAGGCCACATCCAGAGTTTCACTTTCCGGATCGGTCTGTATTTCGGTATCAATGTTGACAAAGGCATAGCCAAGAGCGCCAAGCTGATTGGTTATATCCAGCAATCCCTGTTCCAGCGCCCGTACGTCATACCACTGGTCACCCCCGAAATCGAAAACAGATTGCATCGCTTCCAGATCGACATTTTCAATTTCACTGGTGATCTCGATCTCGTCAACGCGGTAGCGAACACCTTCATTCAGCAGGAACGTAACCGCAAATCCGGTACGATCAGGCAACAAGCCACCCTTGACGCGGCTGACCTCGATATCGGCATAACCGCGTGACAGGTAAAACTGGCGAAGCAGCCTCACATCATAGTCAAGGCGGCTCTCGTCATACTTGTCGCTCGATGCGAAAATAGCCCACCACTTGCTTTCGCTGCTTGAAATACTGCGTGTCAGCACACGATCGGAAAACCGCCTGTTGCCAGAAAAAGAAATCGAATTGATCTTGATCAGAGGCCCTTCGCTAACCACAAAAGCCAGATCAACACGGTTATCGCTGAGTTCAATAATTTGCGGCTCCACCACTGCTGCGTAACGCCCGCTTGCCTGATAGACCTCCAGCAAGCGCTGACTGCCTTCAAGGGCAAGCTCACGCGTGTATACGCGCCGTGGCTGGATATCCAGCACCTCAAGAAGGCGCTCATCCTTCAAAACATCGTTACCTTCAATATTGACCCGGTTGATGATGGGGTTTTCAAGAACTGTGACATTGAGAATTCCGCCATCAAGAAACACATCTATGTCTTTGAAAAGCTGGGTTTCAAAGAGCCGCTGCAAGGCGATGCTCAACGCGCTTTGCGTTACCCGGTCACCAACCCGAACGGGCAGATAGGACAAGATGGTTGACGCCGCCACCCGGCGATTGCCATCAATGACAATTTCCTCGACCTCAACAAGTTGGTCACTTGATTGTGCCGTTGCCGGCAACACAGACCCGGCAATAGAAAAAATGAGTACCGCGAAAATCAGTGCCAGCTTGTGCATATGGCAGCCCCTCTTTGAATTCTGCGGAAACTATACCCACTGGGCCGCGTTTATAAAAGCAGACATTTCGGTGGTGCCAGTCAGTGGCACCATCAACCGATCAATCGGCTCAGATCAAAGAACATGACCACAACCATCAATGTCAGCAGCAGACTCATCCCGAACCGCATAAGCACTGCCTGTGCCGCCAGTGGAAGTGGTTTGCCAGCCACAGCCTCATAGAAGAAAAAGGCCAGATGACCCCCGTCCAGCGCCGGAACCGGCAACAGATTGATCAAACCCAGATTGATTGAAATCAGGGCCGTCAGCAGGATGAAGGGCACAATCCCCTGTTGCAGGGCTGACCCTGAAATCTTGGCAATTCCAATCGGTCCCTGCACCTCGGCAGCCTGCATCTGGCCCTTGCCAAGTCGGGCAAGTCCGCGAAGAATCATGACACCATTGTAAAAAGCATCCGATGTGCCCGCCACAACGGCGCTGCCAGGCAACAGACGCTGATGTGTAATGTTGGTGGTCGACCGCACCCCCAGAAACCCGATATTCAGGTCCAGTTCTTCAAAATACCGTGGCTCCGGCGTCACTGTCAGATCAATCAGCATGTCGTCACGCGACACAACAAACGCCAAGGCACGCCCGGGACTTTCAGCGACAAGACCACGCATATCAGCGAAGTTGCGGATGCTGACGCCTTCAATTTCGGTGACGATGTCGCCTTCCTGCAAACCGGCAATGGCAGCAGGCGTATCGGGCATGACCTCGCCAATTTCGGCTGGTATCTCAATCTTTCCAAAGGTCATATAGACCAGGGCAAACAGCAAAATACCCAGAATGAAGTTGGCAATAGGGCCAGCCGCAACAATCAGGATCCGCCAGCCCAACGATGCAGCGGCAAAGCTGCCCTTTATGGCATCAGCACCGGCACGTGGTGCGCTGGCGGCATTATCATCACCGCGCATCCGCACATAGCCACCAAGCGGAATAGCTGCAAATCGCCATCTGGTGTCGGTTGACTTGGCCGTCCAGCCGAATATTTCGGGACCAAAGCCGATTGAAAACACTTCGACAACGACCCCGGCACGTCGCGCGGCCCAGTAATGGCCAAGTTCATGGAAAAAGACGACAGGTGTCAGCAGCAGCAAAAAGCCGATGGTCATCTGCAAGGCGCTGAGTTCAGGCATCAGGTGTGGCACTCCCAAGGGTCTTGGTTTTCAAGATAATATGGTTTTTTAAGCTGCTATTTGTATTCACACAGGTCTTTTAGCGACGGATTGGCCCGATACAAAGATGATAAGGCGCAGCCCTGAAAGTTACGTGACCGACCGACACAATGCCCCGGCCATGCGCCGCGCTGCGCCATCCAGAGCCATAACGTCGTCAAGTGTAGTTATGGATGCATCATCTGTCTTTTCAAGGCTTGTCGCGACAATTGATGATATATCGGAGAAACCAATTTTCTGGTCAAGAAATGCCGCCACTGCAACTTCATTCGCTGCATTCAGGATTGTCGGCATTCCGCCGCCTGCCTCCAGCGCCTGCCGCGCCAGGCCAAAGCAGGGATAGCGCGCATCATCAACCTGTTTAAAGTTCAGCGTTCCAAGTGCCGCAAGGTCCAGAGGCTGCGGATTCCAGTTCAGCCGGCCAGGCCAGGCCAGTGCATATGATATCGGCGTTTTCATATCTGCCGTGCCCAGTTGGGCGATAACCGAGCCGTCATTGAAATACACCATGCCATGGATGGCGACTTCAGGATGGACCAGAACCTCGATTGACGCAGACGGCAGATCAAATAGCCACGCCGCCTCAATCAACTCCAGCCCCTTGTTCATCATCGTCGCGCTGTCCACCGAAATCTTTCGGCCCATTGACCAGATTGGATGGGCGGTAGCTTGCGCCGGTGTGATTTCACCGAAATCACCAAGCGGCATATCCCTGAACGGACCACCAGAAGCTGTCAGACAAATCTGGCGAATGCCTGCCGGATCATGTTCAGCAGTAATTGCACTATGACTGTTATTTTCAGTGTCACTGACATTGCCATCGGGGCCAGCCGTCCGGGCGCCTTCGAAGCCATTATGTGCCCAGCCCATCCAGCATTGGAAAATTGCGCTGTGTTCACTGTCAACCGGGATCAGCCGCCCGCCATTGGCCTGTGCAAGGCCAGTCACCAAGGCACCGGCAGATACGAGGGATTCCTTGTTTGCAAGGGCAACGGTCTGCCCCGCGTCAAGCGCTGATAGCACCGAAGGCAGCCCTGCCAGTCCAACAATACCCGCCACAACCACATCAACCGGCACCGCCGCCAGTTCAGCGCAATTTGCAGCACCGGCCACGACCTCGATACCGTGGCCTGCTACCGCATCACGCAGCGGACCAAGCGCGGCCTCATCAGCAATACCAATCATTGAAGGTTGGAATACAAGCGCCTGTTCAGACAAGGTTTTCCAGTCTTGACCGGCAACAAGTGCGGTGATTGAGAACGCGTCGGGACATGCCTTCACAATCGCAAGTGTGCTCTTGCCGATTGACCCGGTAGACCCCAGAATTGTCAGTCGTTTTGCCACACCAGACCGCACATTCCCAAACACATAATCGCGGGCGACTGCCGCGCGTTCATCAAGCAACAAGACTATAGATATACATCGTCGGTAATGTAAGAAGATAACCATCAAAGCGATCAAGAATACCGCCGTGACCGGGGATCAACCGGCCACTATCCTTGACCCCGACATGCCGTTTCAATGCCGATTCAAGCAGGTCACCCATCTGTGCAAGCACGGCGATCACAACGCCAACGATAATGGCAATGCCCGCGCTGACCTCAATCATTCCAAGCAGAAATATGCTGGCAATCGCGGCACCAATCATTCCGCCTGCTGCGCCGGACAGCGTTTTGTTAGGGCTGATGACCGGTGCCAGCCGTCTGCCCCCCACGCGCCGACCAACAAAATAGGCCGCGATATCGCACGCCGCGACGATCAATCCAAGACCCAGCACAAAATGATGTCCACCATAAAGGCCAAGCAGCGCACGCCCTGAAAGAATGCACAGGATCAGCAGCGCCACAAAAAAGACAGCCATCCCGTCGCGCGAAACAAGCCATACGAACAGAACAACAAGACCGCCCAGCGCCATCATTGCTGGAAATAATGGCCCGCCTGCCAGTGCTTCAAGGTGATAGAGGAACGGGGCCGGCAGCGCGAACAGGACAACATCTGCAACAAGCACGATCCGCACAGCACGTGTCATCTGATGCATGACACAGAATTCCCAGACCATGATCAGCGCTAAGGCCAGAAAAATCCATTGCGCTGTAGATTGGGATATAAAAAACGCGGCAACAACAGGGATAAAAAGGATAGCGCCAAATACCCGCTGCACCGTTCCAGATTGTAGTGCGCTTGACATCGATCAGGCCTGGCGTGGCCCGGCATTGATCCGTGTAACGTTTGTCGCGACCTCTTCAGGATGTCCCGTATCTGTTTTTGAGTTTCCGCCAAACCTGCGATCCCGCGCAGCAAAACTGCTTAGCGCACGATCAAGGCTCTCTCCAGAAAAATCAGGCCATAATTCCGGGCTGAAAAACAGTTCGGCATAGGACATGTCCCACAGCATGAAATTGGAAAGGCGCTGTTCGCCGCCCGTCCGGATCAAGAGATCAATGTCCGGCAAGGCCGAGGAAGCCATACGTGACTTCAGAATATCTTCATTGATATCAGAGGCTTTTATAATACCGCGATCAACCTCTGTTGCCAGAATGCGCGCGGCATTCGTCAGTTCCTGACGCCCGCCATAATCGAGCGCTATGCTGAGGTTAAGGCCTGTGTTGCCCGATGTTTCATCCTCAGCCCACTCTATCAGGCTGCCCAGCCGCGACGATAACCGATCACGACTTCCAATCACCCGCAGCTTGACGTTCTCTCCATTCAGCTCGTTGATGTCATTTTCCAGAAAACGTCGCAAAAGCAGCATCAACCCGTCGACTTCTGCCTTTGGGCGGGTCCAGTTTTCAAATGAAAACGCAAAGACTGTCAGCCAGCGACACCCCTTTTCATGGACAGCGCGTGCAACAGACTTCAGTGTTTTGGCGCCCTGCTCATGACCAAATAGAGCCTCGCGCCCGTTACGTTTCGCCCAGCGCCGGTTTCCATCCATGATGATGGCGATATGATACGGAGTGTTATTCATGGGAAAACCCAATTTGCAGCTGTTCTGAAAGATTGCTAATCATTCACACAGATTTGATCAAACCTGAGTGATTTCTTTTTCCTTGTTTGTCAGCGCATCATCGACCTGCTTGACATGATCATCAGTCAGCTTCTGGATTTCGGTTTCAAAATCGTGGCGCTCATCCTCAGAAATCTCACTGTCTTTTTCAAGCTTTCGTGCAGCTTCGATTCCATCCCGCCGCACATTGCGAACAGCGACACGCGCAGCCTCGGCGTATCGACCGGCGACCTTTACCATGTCCTTGCGCCGCTCTTCGGAAAGATCGGGGATTGGCACGCGGATCAGGGTACCTTCTGCCATCGGGTTGAGGCCAAGGTCTGATTCACGGATTGCCTTTTCAACGGATGCCGTGACTGACGCATCCCAGACGGTCACGGTCAGCATGCGGGGCTCTGGCACCGAAATGTTGCCAACCTGGCTTATCGGCATTTTTGAGCCATAAGCCTCAACCATGATCGGCTCGAGCATCGCTGTAGACGCGCGACCGGCGCGCAGTCCCATAAACTCGGTCTTCAGGCTGCTGATGCTGCCTTCCATCCGCCGCTTGATATCGTCGAGGTCTATTGCAGACATGTTTATGTCTCCTTCATCCGGGCGGGCATCATCATGTGCGGTTTTGCAAAGAATGTGAAGATGCGTCGATAAACAAGTTTAAACATCTGGGCCCACGTCGTCCTGCAAAACAGGATTGCATCAGCTGACAACCGTAAATTTTCCTTCATGGCGCAGCACGCGTTCAAACGCGCCGGCCTCCTCAATTGAAAATACAAGAATGGGAATATTGTTTTCGCGCGACAGCGATATCGCTGACGCATCCATAACTTTCAGATCTTGCGACAGCACATCCAGATAGCTGAGCTGGTCATAGCGTTTTGCATCCGGATCGCTTTCGGGATCCGCAGAATAGACCCCGTCAACGCGGGTTCCCTTCAACAGCGCGTTACACGACATTTCCGAGGCACGCAGCGCAGCCGCTGTGTCTGTTGTAAAGAACGGGTTTCCGGTACCGGCAGCAAAGATGACCACCCGCCCCTTTTCAAGATGACGCATGGCCCGCCGGCGAATATACGGCTCGCATAAGGCACTGATCGGCAGCGCTGACAACACACGTGTCGGCACATCAAGGGTTTCCAGTGCATTCTGCATGGCAAGGGCATTCATCACTGTTGCCAGCATACCCATGTAATCGCCCGTAGCGCGCTCCATGCCGGCCGCAGCCCCAGAGACACCGCGGAAGATGTTGCCGCCACCAATGACCAGACAGGTTTCAACACCAGAGGCAACGACGTCACGCACTTCACAAGCCACAGTTGCGACCATCTCCGGATCGATGCCATAGGCCTGTTTGCCCATCAGCGATTCGCCAGAAATTTTTAGCAATACCCGTGGGTATCTGTGACTGGCGCCATGCGTGTCGTCATCATCCATTGTTCTGCTCCGAACAGCTGTCAGGACAGCTGCGCCGCCACTTCGGCAGCAAAGTCGGTTTCTTCCTTCTCGATCCCTTCACCAAGATTGAAGCGCGCAAACGACGTCAGTTCGATGTCGGTTCCGGCACGCTTGGCCGCGTTGGCCACAACACCGGCAATCTGTGTTTCACCGTCAATAACAGACGTCTGCTCAAGAAGCACAACTTCCTGATAATATTTCTTCATGCGGCCTTCAACCATCTTTTCTGCAATTTCCTGCGGCTTGCCAGATGCTTTTGCCTGCTCAATCAGCACATCGCGTTCACGCTGCACTGACTCAGGATCAAGATCATCAACTGACAGGCTGGCGGGCGATGTTGCCGCGATATGCATGGCAATCTGCTTGCCAAGCTCTTCAAGCACAGCTTTATCAGCAGAGGATTCAAGCGCAACAAGCACACCGATCCGGCCAAGTCCGGGCGCGGTCGAATTGTGCATGTAAGACACAACTGAACCAGACCCGACGCTGACAGATTCCATCCGGCGCAAAGACATGTTTTCGCCAATGGTGGCAATTTTGTGTGTCAGCTCTTCGGATACATTCCGGCCGGTGTCAGGATAATCGACCCCGCCAAGCGCTTCGATATCATCAGCCGCGAGTGCCAGTGTTGCCAATGTCGAGGCAAATTCCTGAAACTCGGTGTTACGCGCCACAAAATCCGTTTCGGCATTCAGTTCAATCAATGCGCCGCGCGTCCCGTCGACAGCAAAGGCGACAAGCCCCTCAGATGCCACACGGCCAGATTTCTTTGCAGCCGTCGCCAGACCCTTGGTCCGCAGCCAGTCAATGGCTGCTTCCATATCGCCGTCCGTCTCTGACAGCGCCTTTTTGCAGTCCATCATGCCAGCGCCAGACTTTTCACGCAGTTCCTTCACCAGTGCAGCAGTCACGCTCATCGTCTTGTTCCCGTTTCAGATTATCGAGGTTTTACTAAGCTTTGATACGTCAAACCGCCCCGTTTCCGGGACGGCATTATTTGGATCACAGCACCTTCAAGGCGCTGCGTGTTCCGCATGCCAATACTAGCTGGCAGCCGCGCCTTCATCCGTTGCGCCCTCAACTTTGACAGCGTCTTCCGCAGGTGCCTCAGCAGCCGGTGCTTCACTAGCTGGTGTTTCAGCTGGTGCCTCTTCTGCCGGTGCCGCTTCGGCGGCTGCAGCTTCGGCAGCCACCTCTTCAGCTGGCGCATCAGCAGCAACAGCTGTTTCGACAGGTGCTTCCGCAGCCCCGCCGGCATCAACGCCTGTTGCCATCATTTCGGTTTGCAGGCCATCCAGAACGGCGGATTGTGCAAGTTCGCAATAGAAAGAGATCGCGCGCATCGCATCGTCATTACCGGGGATAACGTAATCAACGCCGTCCGGAGTGGCATTCGAATCAACAATGGCGATGACTGGGATGTTGAGACGGTTGGCCTCTTCAACGGCAATGGCTTCCTTGTTCGTGTCGATCACAAACAGCATGTCCGGAAGACCGCCCATTTCCTTGATCCCGCCAAGGGTCATCTCAAGCTTGTCACGCTCACGCGTCAGCTGCAGCGCTTCCTTCTTGGTCAGCTGGCCGACCTCTTCGCCTTCCATGCGCGCTTCAAGTTCACGCAGACGGCGGATTGACTGAGATACGGTTGCCCAGTTGGTCATCATGCCGCCAAGCCAGCGGTGATTGACATAATACTGGCCACAATTGCGCGCGGTTTCAGCAATCTTGTCAGCCGCAGCCCGCTTTGTACCAACGAACAGAACGCGGCCACCACGTGATGTCACTTCGCTCATCGCTTTTAGCGCAGCGTACAGCATCGGTACGGTCTGTTGCAGGTCGAGAATGTGGATTTTGTTGCGCTCACCAAAAATGAACGGCTTCATACGCGGGTTCCAGCGACGTGTGCTGTGACCAAAATGAACGCCAGCCTCAAGCATCTGACGCATGGTAAAACTAGGCAGAGACATAAATAACTCCTGTTCTCCGGTTGTGCCTCCATGCGGGAAATGAAAGGTCAGCGACCTTCACCGGACGGACCCGAACACCAGCGGCTGCCGGACGACTCCAACCCACATGTGTGAATTGCCGCGAGGTGTACCCATTCCCCGCCACAAATGCAAGCCGAAAAGCCGCCCATGCGGCGCGGCTCATATATCCTGAACAGACAATACACCGGGCAATTTGCGCAACGCCTGCCGCGTATCACCGCTGAGCCTGAATGTCCCCGGCACAGACACGCTGACCTCGTGATTATCAACCACCAACCGCAGCTTCACTTCGGCTTTGCCGGGGCCATCCTCGACCAGCAGTTTTTTCAGCGGGTTAAGAGGCCGGTCATCCTCAATCCATAGGCCAACCCCGCCATTCCAGGCTGCGATGGCGCTGTCCAGCGCTTCAACCTTGGCAGCTGTCAGCCGCGGCCCGTTTTCTTCCATGCGCAAATTGGCTGCCACCAGAACCGGCATGTCGCTATCCAGCAATTCCTGCGTTTCGGCAAGAATGTCTGAAAAGAAGGTAATCTCGAACACGCCCGTTTGGTCAGTAAACTGGACAAAGGCGAACTTGTTACCACGCTGCGATATGCGCACCTGCTTGGCGGTTACCGATCCGGCAAGATTGACGCGCGGGCGAATATTGCGGCTATCGATCATTGCCGCCAGTTCAGTCGCTGTGATCACTTTCAGCCGGTCCAGCCGATCGACGTAATCATCCAGCGGGTGCGCCGACAGATACAGTCCCAGCGCTTCGAATTCCTCGCGCAGCCTGTCCATACCGCTCCAGTCATCAACCGGAATGAAACGGATTTCGGTATCCAGCGCGTCGCTACCACCAAACAGGCTGTCCTGACTGGATTGCAAATCTCGCCACATCGTGTCGGCATAGCCCAGCAGCCTGTCGATATTCTCAAACAATTCGCGCCTGTTTTCGTGCAGGGAATCCAGCGCACCAGCGCGTACCAGATGTTCAAACTGGCGGCGGTTGCACGCTTCACGCGGGATGCGGCGCATCAGGTCCGGCAGATCGGTGTAGGCACCATTCTGTCGTCGCTCGCGGGCCAGCGCAGACATCGCCTCACCGCCAACATTCTTGATGGCCCCCAGCGCATAGCGGATATGGCCGTAACCGCCATTTTTTGCCGGTTCGACAAAGAAATTCGCCTCCGAATGATTGATGTCGGGCGGCAATATTTCAATGCCGTCGCGCTGGCACTGCTGGCGAAAAACAGCAAGCTTGTCAGTGCTGCCCGAATCAAGCGCCATTGATGCTGCCATGAATTCAGCCGGGTAATTGGCCTTCAGATAGGCTGTCTGATACGACACCAGCGCATAGGCAGCCGCATGTGACTTGTTGAAGCCATAGCCGGCAAAGGCGGCAATCTGGTCAAACACATCTGATGCCAGTTGTTCGGAAAGCTGGTTTTCCATCGCGCCCTGAATGAAGGTCTGGCGCTGCTTGTCCATTTCTTCCTTGATCTTCTTGCCCATCGCGCGACGCAGCACATCCGCCCCGCCGAGCGTATAACCGGCAAGAATTCGCGCCGCCTGCTGCACCTGTTCCTGATAGATCATAATCCCGTAGGTTTCAGCCAGCACCGGTTCCAGCTTGGGGTGCATGAAGGTAACCTTTGAGGGATCGTGCTTGCGGGCCACGTAATCCTTGATGTTTTCCATCGGCCCCGGACGGTAGAGTGCCACCACAGCGATAATATCTTCGAACCTGTCGGGCCTCAGCCCCTTGAGCACATCCCGCATACCAGCCGATTCAAGCTGGAACACGCCAACCGTGTCGCCGGCAGACAGCATGGTGAAGGTTTTTTCATCATCAAGCGGAATGGCCGAAAGATCGATCTCGATTCCTCTTGCAGCCAGGAACTGGACAGTCCGTTCCAGCACCGTCAGGGTTTTCAGTCCCAGAAAGTCAAATTTCACCAGACCGGCATTTTCAACCCATTTCATGTTGAATTGCGTCACTGGCATCGGTGATCGCGGATCACGATACAGCGGCACAAGTTCATCCAGCGGCCTGTCACCGATCACCAGACCGGCGGCATGGGTCGAGGCATGCCGGTACAGGCCCTCAATCTTCATCGACGTATCGATTAGTTCGGCCACCTGCTCATCATCACGGCGCTGCGCACGCAGGTCCTCTTCGCTTTCCAGAGCCTTGGCAATGGTTACCGGATTAGCCGGATTAGCCGGTATCAGCTTGGCGATCCGGTCGACCAGCGGATAGGGAAGTTCCATGACCCGACCGACATCGCGAATGGCCGCCCGCGCCTGCAACGACCCGAAGGTGATAATCTGCGCCACCCTGTCAAAGCCGTATTTTTCCTGCACATAGGTGATCACCTCGTCACGGCGTTCCTGACAGAAATCGATATCGAAATCCGGCATGGACACGCGTTCCGGATTCAAAAACCGTTCGAACAGCAACCCCCACCTCAGCGGATCAAGATCAGTCACCGACAATGCCCATGCCACAACCGACCCGGCACCGGACCCGCGTCCCGGCCCCACCGGAATAGACCGCCGCTTTGCCCACTGGATAAAATCCGCAACAATCAGGAAATAGCCGGGAAAGCCCATCTGGTTGATCACGTCAAGCTCGAACGCCAGACGTTCCAGATAGGGCGCGGCAGCCTTGGCGCATGCATCCTCATTCATGTCCGCTGTGAATACGTGACGCTCCAGCCGGCTGGCCAACCCTGTCTCGGCCTGACTCTTCAGTTCTTCAGGCTCACTACGCCCAGCCTCGCTGGTGAATGTCGGCAGGATCGGTGCCCGCATCTCGGCAACAACACTGCAGCGCTGCGCAATGACAACAGTGTTCCGCACTGCTTCGGGAACATCGGCAAACAGCGCCGTCATCTCCGCGGCAGATTTGAAGTAATGTTCCGGGGAATAGCGCGTGCGGTCCTCTTCGGCGATGCGCCGGCCAGCCCCGATGCAGACCAGTACATCATGCGGCATTTCCATGTCGCGCGTCTCGAACCGGCAATCATTTGTTGCGACCAGCGGCAATCCGGTCTTCAGCGCAATCTCCAGCAACAGAGGTTCGGCCCGCTGTTCAGCCGGCAAGCCATGCCTTTGCAATTCGATATAGACACGGCCCGGCAGTATCATCTCCAGCGCCTTCAGCCGGTCGGCGATAAGCGTATCCTGACCATCAGCCGCAGCCGCACCGATAAACCCCGCCATGGCGCCGCCGCCAAGCAACAGCACCCCATCCGCATGAGCCGCCAGATCATCCATACTGATGACCGGATCGTCACCGCCCTCAACATCAAGCAGCGCCTTTGAATTGAGCTTGCAGAGATTGGCATAACCGGCGCCATCCTGCGCCAGCAAAGCCACTTCGCCAGTACCGCGCGCATCAGACAACAACGCCTGAACGCCAACAATCGGCTGGACACCCTCACCGATCATTGTTTTGCAAAATTCCAGCGCACCAAACATGTTGTTCGTATCGGTGACAGCGACAGCTGGCTGTGCATCACCGACGGCAAGAGCTGCAATTTTCTTGATCCGCAAGGTGGATTCAGCCAGCGAATAGGCCGAGTGGACGCGAAGATGAACAAAGGACGCTGGCATCGGCTCTGCAAGGTGTTGAGAGGGACAGGAATGATCGTTGGAGAATATCCATGTGACCTGTCACCGACAACATGAATCCGGGCACCAGACAAGAATAATCCGGAACTGGCAATCTGATGCGGGCATCACTAATCATTTGGCGATCAGCGTTCGACGATCACCCCGTCCTCGATCGTCAACCGGCGGTCCATCGTGCTGGCCAGCCGTTCATTGTGGGTGACGATCAGCGCTGCAGCACCGGTGCCATGCACGATGCTGCGCAGATGTGAAAACACTTCATCCGCCGTATCCGGATCAAGATTTCCGGTAGGTTCATCCGCCAGCAGCACCCGCGGGGCATTCGCAACAGCGCGTGCAATGGCAACGCGTTGCTGTTCACCACCCGACAATCTGCCCGGGCGGTGGGATTGGCGGTCCTGCAGACCAACCATGGTCAGCAAGGCCTCGGCCCGGTCTTCAGCCTCATGCCGCGCAAGACCGTTCAGCATCTGCGGGATCATCACATTTTCCATTGCCGAGAATTCCGGCAACAAGCGATGAAACTGGAAGACGAACCCGATATGGCTGCCCCGCAAGATCCCCCGCCTGCGGCTTCCAAGCGAACTGGTCGGCATGCCGTCAATCAGCACTTCGCCCGATGTGGGACGTTCCAGCAGGCCGGCGATGTTCAGCAATGTCGATTTGCCTGAACCGGACGGCCCGACAAGTGCTGTCAGCTGCCCCCCATGAATGGAAAGGCTGGCATCACGCAAGACAGAAATATTCGTGTCACCCTGATGATAGTCGCGGCGCACGGTCTGCAGCTCCAGCATTGAGGTACCATTGGCGGTCTGGTTCGCGGTTTCATTCATTGCGCAACACCTCGGCAGGCTCTATGCGGCTGGCGCGCCAGGCCGGATAGAGACTGGCAAGAAAAGACAGGAACAGGGCCATGCCTATGACAAGCCCCACCTCTGCCGCATCGACTTTTGCCGGCAATGTGGACAGGAAATAAATCTCGGCAGCAAACAGCTCGGCACCGGAGACAGATTCAACGAACCCCTGAATTGATCCGATCTTCCAACAGAACAACAGCCCGATAACAGTACCGGTCAGCGTCCCGACCAGCCCGATGCTGGCTCCGGTCATCAGAAAAATACGCATAACGGTGGCGCCGCTCGCCCCCATGGTGCGCAGCACTGCGATATCGGCATTTTTTGACCGCACCAGCATGATCATTGACGAGATGATATTGAACGCCGCAACCAGAATGATCAGGGTCAGGATCAGAAACATCACATTGCGTTCCACGCGCAGTGCATTGATGAATGTCCGATTACGCTGCAGCCAGTCAAAAACACGGTACTGGTCGCTGACGACACCCGCCACCAGTTCGCGGGTGGCGCTGATGGTTTGTGGGTCGGCGGTATAAATCTCCAGTGCTGACGCCCGGTCTTTCATACCGAACTGTTTGGCAGCGGCACTGAAGGGCATGAAGACAAAAGCGCTGTCATATTCATGCATGCCCACATCATAGGTGCCAGCAACACGGTATTTTCGGCGGGTCGGCAGCGTACCAAAAGCCGTTGCCTCGCCCTTGGTGCCCGTCAGCGCCAGCGTATCCCCCGGGCGCACGCCCAGCTTCAAGGCCAACGTCTTGCCAATCAGAACCCCGCCCTCATCGCGAAACCGGGCGATTGTCTCTTCATCCAGCGCATTCCATAAGGGACGGCGGGCCGCCAGATCGGACCAGCGCACCCCGCGAATGACCGCGCCAATATTCACATTCGACGCGCTGACCATCGCCTGCCCTTCGATTTGCGGCGTGACGGCAATCACGCCGGGCAGTTCAACAATATCGACCGACATCTGGTCAAAATTCGCGATTCCCCGGGTATCGGTCGAATAGACACCGATATGCCCGTTCAGGCCCAGAATGCGGCCAATCAATTCCGCCCGAAAGCCGTTCATCACAGACATGACGATAATCAGCGTGGCAACGCCAAGCGTGATACCGGCAAGCGAGAACCAGGCGATGACCGAGATAAAACCCTCGGAACGGCGCGAGCGCATGTAACGCATGGCCAACAGCCGTTCAACGGGAGAGAAAAACCGCATCAGGGTCCCTTCTAGTGTGCGTCCCGGCAATCAGAATTGCCATGATACAAATAGCCAGAGCTGTTAAATGAAACAGCTGTACGAGGCCAGTCATTATACGATCATTATCCATTCGGCTGGAATTGATTCAGCCGCAATCGCTTCGACCAATATCTATTCGGCGTCCTGCATGACCATGGTGAGCGCTGAATCGGGTGAAACTTCGACAGCCTCACCCGTGCGGCGATTCTTCACCTCAACAACACCATTATCCATCCCGCGCGGTCCGATGATGATCTGCCAGGGGATTCCGATCAGGTCCATCGCCGCTAGTTTGGCCCCGGGCCGGTCATCACGGTCATCATAGATCGGATCAGCACCAGCCGCCTGCAGCCTGGCGTAAAGATCGTCCGCGCAGGTCATACAGGTATCATCACCCACTTTCAGATTGACCACTGCCACATCAAACGGTGCCACAGCACGCGGCCAGATGATCCCCTTTTCATCATGACTTGCCTCGATAATACCGCCGACAAGGCGCGATACACCGATTCCATATGATCCCATATGAACGGGTTTGTTGCTGCCATCCGGCCCGGCCACGCTTGCCCCCATGGCAGCCGAATATTTCTCGCCGAAATAGAAGATATGACCAACTTCGATGCCGCGCAGGCTCATCAGTTCATCAGCCGGCACCGGACACTGATCCGGATCATGCATTTCATCAGCGCGTGCATAAAGCGATGTGAATCGGTCAATAACGGGCTGCAAATCCTCATCATAATTGACCTGCGTGACCAGATCAGCATTCAGCCAGTCCTTATGAAAATAGACCCCGCTTTCACCGGTCTCAGCCAGAATGATGAATTCATGGCTCATATCACCGCCGATAGGACCGGTATCAGCCTCCATCGGAATGGCTGTCAGGCCCATTCTGGCAAAGGTTTTCAGATAGGATACGAACATCCGGTTATAGGCCGCGCGCGCACCCTGCGCATCGGTATCGAATGAATAGGCATCCTTCATCAGGAATTCCCGCCCCCGCATGATGCCGAAACGCGGACGCACCTCATCCCGGAACTTCCACTGAATATGATAGAGATTCAGCGGCAACGCCTTGTAACTGCGCACATGGGCGCGGAAAATATCAGTGACCTGTTCCTCATTGGTCGGCCCGTACAGCATGTCGCGCTCATGGCGATCACGGATCCGCAGCATTTCAGCACCGTAATCATCATAGCGGCCTGATTCCTGCCACAGCTCGGCAGGCTGGATGGTTGGCATCATGATTTCCAGCGCGCCCGCGCGGTTTTGTTCTTCGCGCACGATGTCGGCAATCTTGTCGAGAACCTTCTTGCCAAGCGGCAACCAGGAATAAATGCCGGCGCTGGATTGCTGGATCATACCGGCACGCAGCATCAGCCGGTGCGAGGCGATCTGGGCTTCCTTGGGCGTTTCTTTCAATAAGGGCAGGAAATACTGGCTTAGACGCATGGAACAACTTTCCGGGGTAGCGACCCTGCAGCTGGTCAGGTGACGGACGAGCGCCAATCTAAGGTGATGCAGAACCTAACGCAAGGCTGGCAAACCGGCGTGATCAAAAACCGCATCGACCATCGCCGGTGTCACATCCTCAAGGCGTGCGGGTGACCAGCTGGCGTCATTCGACTTGTCGACCAGAACAGCGCGTACACCATCAGAAAAGTCAGGGCGTTCAGACATCCGGATGGCAAGCCTGTAATCCAGCGCCAATGCCGTTTTCATATCGGGTATCTGAGTATCCATTTCCATCAGCCGCACAAAAACATGCATGGTCATAGGGCACCGTGTCGCCAGCGCATCATGTATCTTTGCGGCAAAGCTGTCCCCTTTCAGACGCGCAAGATCACCTGCCCGATCGCGCATCGCAGGCAGATCATCACCGCTGAAGATATGATCGATCACTGTACGGTTGGCCTGCATCGGGGCCTGCCCCGGGTCTATCTGATGTGCCTCGATCACGCTTTCGATGTCATCTGGTGTGCAGTCCAGCAAATCCCTGCGCAGCGCGGCCATATGCGCGCTTGGCACCACAGCATCTGCCAGCCCCAGAAGCATCAGATCGCTGGCCCCGATGATCTGGCCGGTCAACCCGATAAACATGGCAAAAGGGCGCGGGATACGCCCCAGAAATATGCTTGCGCCGGCATCGGGAAACAACCCGATCGCACTTTCCGGCATGGCAAAACGCGTTGTCTCGCTGGCGACACGGTGGCGGCTGCACTGCATCAGTCCCGCCCCGCCGCCCATGACAATGCCGTCTGCCAGTGAGATCACCGGCTTTGAACTGGAATAGACGTCGACATCAGCATTATATTCTGCACGGAAGTAAACGCGGGTACGGTCATAATCGCCGCGCTGGATATATTGATAGAGATCGCGCACATCACCGCCAGCGCAAAAGGCTCGCGGTGTTGACCCGGCAATTACCACATGGGTGATTCTGTCATCATGCGACCAGGCCTGCATCTGCGTGCTGATGGCAACCGCCATGTCATAGCTGATTGCGTTCAGCGCCTTCGGTCGGTCAAGCTCAACGAGGCCAACAGTACCATGAACCGAGAAATGGATGTCCGGCTGCTGCATTGCGTCAAAACCTTTTGCTGTCTATATCTGCCACACACGCCAATGATCACGCCAGATGATACGGGCAACCATCGTATCTGCAACTTTACGGGATAGAGAGCGAGATGAGTAGAGGTCAATATCCGGCAACGCGAATGCGCCGCAACAGGATGACATCCTTTTCACGCCGCCTTGTGGCAGAAACAACCCTTTCGGTTGATGACCTGATCTGGCCAATGTTCGTGATTGAAGGCAGCGATTCAGCAGAATCTGTCGACTCTATGCCCGGTGTGGAACGTCATACGATTGACAGGCTGGTGGCACAGGCTGGCATTGCCGTTGAATTGCGCATTCCGGTCATTGCCATCTTTCCTGCAATTGACGCCGCGCTGAAGGACGAGGACGGGTCACTCGCCCGTGATGGGGACAATCTGGTCTGCCGGGCGGTACGCGCGGTCAAGGCGGCGCATCCCGATCTGGGCATTGTCTGTGATGTGGCCCTCGACCCGTTCACCAGCCATGGCCATGACGGCGTTTTGCGTAATGGAGAAATTGCCAATGATGACACAGTGGAAATCCTCTGCGAACAGGCCGTGCGTCAGGCGAATGCCGGTTGCGATATTATTGCTCCCTCAGACATGATGGATGGACGCGTCGGGGCGATCAGGGCTGCGCTTGATGATGCCGGCCACCAGAATGTGCAGATCATGTCCTATGCAGCCAAGTACGCGTCAGGTTTCTACGGCCCGTTCCGCACAGCCGTGCGCGCCGGGGCAACGCTGGGCTCAGAGGGCAAATCCACATATCAGATGGATCCGGCAAACAGCGATGAGGCCATGCACGAAATTGCGCTTGATCTGGCGGAAGGTGCGGACATCGTGATTGTGAAGCCGGGCATGCCCTATCTTGATATACTGGCGCGCGCAAAGGCTGAATTCGGTGTGCCCTGCGTTGCCTATCAAGTGTCGGGCGAATACACGATGATCACCGCCGCCAGTGACAAGGGGTGGCTGGACCATGACCGGGTGATGATGGAAAGCCTGCTGGCCTTCAAACGGGCCGGGGCCGATGGTATTCTGACATATTTCGCACCCGCCGCTGCCCGGCTGCTGAATGACCGCCAGGCAAAAGCCTGACCAAAACCACAACAGAGCCGAACATGACAGTCACCGCAACCGATATCCGCGCCGCCGCAGCCACACTTGACGGCCGCATCATCCGCACGCCGTTTATCAAGTCGCCGATGCTGTCGCGCATTCTGGGCTGCGACCTGACGCTGAAGCTGGAAAATCTGCAGCACACATCATCCTTCAAGGCGCGCGGTGCCTATATGGCGATGCAGGCGCTGGATGACGCCGCACGCCAGCGCGGTGTGATCACCATGTCAGCCGGCAACCATGCCCAAGCTGTTGCCTATCACGCCAGCATGATGGGCATACCGGCCACCATTGTGATGCCAGCCCAGACGCCATTCGCAAAAGTATCACGCACCCGCGCATTCGGCGCAAATGTCGTGCTGGAAGGCCGCAACCTCAATGAATGCGAAGGCACAGTCAATCGTCTGATTTCCGAACATCGATTGACGCTGATCCATCCTTATGACGATGAGCTGGTGATGACCGGTCAGGGCACTGCCGGTTTGGAAATGCTGAGCGATCAGGATGATCTGGATATTCTGCTGGTACCGATTGGCGGTGGCGGGCTGATCGGCGGTATTGCCACAATCGCCCGCGACATGCGCCCTGATATTAAAATCATTGGCGTACAGACCGAATTTTATCCGACGATGAAGCAAGCCATCGCCGGTCAGGACATTGCATGCGGCGGCGAAACACTGGCCGAGGGCATAGCGGTGAAAAAACCGGGGGGCGTCACCCAGCCCGTTGTGTCC
>JADHLH010000037.1 GCA_016780765.1 Alphaproteobacteria bacterium
GCAGAATGTCCGCTAACGCGCATCATCCAGCTTGAATTGCTGTTGCTCTGCAATGGCGCATTTTCGTCAGCCAAAATTAAGGCTCACTCTCAACAGCTGGATGATTGGCACTCTGCACAAAATAACGACCTACAGGCTCAAAACGCATTGGAGCAACAAGATTGGCGACAAGCTGGCCAGCAATCAAGGCTTTCCCGTGGCCGGCATGGCAGAACGCAGGCGCGTCACCCGCTATGCCGGCTTTAGTCCACGCAGAACACGCCGCGCCGCATGCACCAGCGGGTCATGCGTATCCTTTAGAATCTGCACACGATCAAACCGGTCAGGGTCGCTGTTCACAGCCTCACGCAGCGCGGTGCCAAAAACCATCCGCAGCTCGGTGCCGATATTGAACTTGCAGATGGCGGATTCGCGGGCCAGCGCTGTGCGTTGCGCATCTGGCACCCCTGACCCCCCGTGGATAACCAGCGGTATGTCGCTCAGCGCTTCGATCGCGCGAATACGGGCTTCATCCAGACCACCTTCGCGGTTTTGCTGCAGATGCACATTGCCAACCGATACCGCCACCGCATCAACACCTGTTTCCTGTGCAAAGCGGGCCGCATCCTGCGGGTCGGTTCCAGCCGAACTTTCACCACCGGAATAGCCGACAAAGCCGATCTCGCCTTCGCAGGAAATGCCATATGCATGCGCCAATTCGGCAATCTGCGCAGTTTCGTCGATATTCTGGTTCAGCGGCTTGCGCGATCCGTCATACATCAGCGAGGTGAAACCGCAATCCAGCGCCATCCGGCATTCATCAAGCGTATAACCGTGATCAAGATGCGCCACGACCGGTACCGGTGCGGCCTCTGCCAAATGCTGGAACATCTTGCCAAGGACAGGCAGCGGGGTATGCGCCCGGCAGGCCGGTCCTGCTTGCAGGATCACCGGGACATTCTCGGCCTCGGCAGCCGCGACATAGGCCCTCATATCCTCCCAGCCAAGGGCGACAAGCCCGGCCACCGCATAGCCACCGGACAGCGCCGGTTGCAGAACATCGGACAGGGTCACAAGGCTCATTTGAATTTCGCAATCATGTCCTTGATGCCGGGGATGGTTTCAATCTGATAGGCATGCGTGGGTTGGAAAAACTGCACGAGCGAACGCTGCGTCAGCCCGCCAAGTATGGTGAAGTAATACATCTCATAGCCCGGCATCACACAGCATGGGTGATATCCATTATCAATACAGATCGTTGACCCGTCGACGATGTGATAGGCATCCCCCGGCGCGCCATCCTCGCGCTGCAGCATCTGCAATCCGGACCCCCAGTTCGGCTTGAAACGGAAATTATAGGTCTCGTCATGCCGGCTTTCGTCGGGCAACCGGTCTGTATCATGCTTGTGGCTGGGAAACCCGGACCAGCCGCCAGCCCCGACGGTGAACAGCTCGCTGACCAGCAGTCGTCCCACCTTGTCATGCTGTTTCTGTCCAAGGATATGCTTGATCTTGCGATGCGTCTTGGTGTCATCGGACCCGTATTGAACAAGATCATGTTCCCGCACATCGAACGGCTCCAGAACCTTGTCGTATTTTGCCCCGGCGATGAATGTTTCGGTTTCATCCGACACACAGATGATTGTGACTTTTGCGCCAACCGGCACATAAACACCCTCCGGCTCACCGTCCCAGACATCCACGCCGCGATTGCCAAGTTTGGCGAAAGTCATCCCTTCAACCTCGACATCGACACTGCCGGTGGCCGGCACGATACATGTCTCATATCCCGGCACCTGATATTCAAACGCCTGCCCCTGCTTCAGCTTGATGATATTGAAGTAATTCAGCGGAACCGTTGCATTGTCAGCATCAACAATGGCTTTGTTCTGGTTGTCATAAGGGGCGATATGCATGGGTCTGTCTCCGTTCAGCGCGATGCCATTGGCCTTGTCTTCATAAACGCGTCGATCTCGGCATTGTCCGGCAAGGCACTGGCACATCCCCGCCGCGACACGGTAATGGCCGCTGCCGCCGCGCCGCGGGTGACCGCTGCCGCAATTTCGTCGCCACCAGCAAGGGCAGCGACCAGCGTGCCAAGAAAGGCATCGCCCGATCCAAAAGGTTTCAGCGGCGTCACGCGAAAGATGCCGACATGTGTTGACGACGAGGCATCCAGAATATCACATCCACCCTCGCCCATCTTGTAGAGAGTGAGACCGCCTTCACGTGCCAGCTGAACAGCCAGATCATGACCACCAGCACCGCCTGCAATCAGATCGAATTCTTCATCATTGCCAACCGGCATATCAACCTGCCGCGCCGCTGCCAGCAGAATTCTGCGCGCCTCATCCACGGACTGCCAGGCCTGCGGCCGATAATCCAGATCAAGGATCACCGGACAATCCGCCTGCCTGGCCCGTTCCAGCAGCCGCTGGCAGGCAGTGCGCGACGGTTCACGCGACAGCGCGGTTCCGGTGATGATGATGACGCCTATGGCGTGAAGATCGATCACATCCACCTGATCGGCTGTTATCGCCAGATCGGCAGCATCATTGCGATAGATCACCACATTCGGGTGATCTGTCGTGCTTTCGGCAACGGCAAGGGATGTACGTTCCAGCCCGCTGGTGCACAGGCACAATTCAGTGTCGACCCCGTACCCAGCGAGTTTGCGGGCAACAAAGCGTCCAATCCCGTCATCCGATAGCGCCGCCAGCAGCATGACTTGGCTCTGTTGTTTTGCCAGGGCCACTGCAATATTGCCAGCCGACCCGCCAACATCTGTCACCAGCTCGTCAGCATCCTCAATGCGGATGCCATCTGGCACCGGATACAGATCCATCCCCGCCCGTCCGACAACCAGCACAGCGCGTCCGGCCATACGGCTTGAGATGCGGCCTGAGATGCTGCCTGAAACGCGTCCGGAGATGGAGCCTGTATCTGACATCAGGCAAGACTATAGCCAGCGTCATGCAATGCCTGATGCAGCTTGCCATAGCCCATCTTGGCATATTGCAGTGGGTTGGCCTTTGCCGGGTCCTGTTCCGCCTCGATAATCACCCAGCCTTCATAGCCGGTATCAAAAAGACGCTTCATGATATCGTCATAGTCGATCATGCCATCGCCCGGCACGGTAAACACACCTTTCAGCACACAATCAAGAAAGCTCTCGGCATCACGGTCGATGCCGGCCAGCACATCGGCACGGATATCCTTGGTGTGAAAATGGTTGATCCGGCTGCCATGTTTGGCAATCACCGCCGCATTGTCTCCACCGGCAAAAACAAGATGGCCTGTATCCAAAAGCAGTCCGACCGCCTCGCCAGTGGCCTTCATCACCGCATCAAGCTCGGCCTCGGTCTCGACCGCTGTGCCCATATGATGATGGAACGTTAGCGGTACACCTTCATCAGCACAATGTTCTGCCAGTGCTGTCAGACGTCTGCCATAGGCGGCGACATCAAAATCCGCCAACTTCGGACGGCTCGACAGCGGTCTTTCCTGACGATTCTGCACGGTGTTAAAGGTCTCGCCATAGACAATCACCGAGGCACCGACCTGTTTGAACAGTGCCAACTGGTCAGCAATCTGCGCCAGCTCGGAGTCCAGATCATTGTTGATCAGCGTGCCGCTGTACCATCCCGAGACAAGCGCCAGATCGTGCGTGGCCAAAACAGTGGCCAGCGCGTCCGGATCCTTTGGAAATTTGCCACCGGTCTCGGTGCCGACAAAGCCGGCTTCACGGGTTTCAGACAGGCAGGTTTCCAGCGATGTGTCACCGCCAAGCTGGGGCAGATCGTCATTCGACCAGGAAATGGGAGACATCCCAAGGCGAAGTTTCATAAAGACAAACCTTTCAAAATACAGCTGTTCCAGGCCAACGGGTCATCAGGCCTTCCGGCCTTCGGCATTGCCGGCCTCACTGTCCTCAAGCAATTCCGGATAGCGAAGATCAAGGCCCAGAAGCTGGTGAAGTTCTGGCGTTGCCGCATCACGCACCGCTGCGTCTACAGACCGGTCCAGCGCTTCCATCGGCTTGACGAATTTCGGCAGATACTGGCCAAGCACTGATGTGCGCTCACCGCTGCTGTTGTTCGGCATTGAACAGTGCCAGATCATCCCGACAAACAGCAGCAGACTGCCTGGCGGACAGGTCAGTTGGATATGTTCATCATCGAACGTCTCTTTTGACGGATAGAGACCGCGCGTCTGTGATCCCGGCACAACCGCGGTTGCACCATTTTCGGCAGTGAATTCATGAAGGCTGATCAATGACTGGCAATTCATATGGAAACCGGCATTGATGCCTGCCGGAAATTCATCAGGGTCATGAAGGTCCCAATACGGATAATCAATATGCGGTTCCTGCCCAGGCGCACCCGGCAACAGACGGTTGGCAGCAAATGAGCCCAGAATGAACTGGCGTCCAAGGATTTTGCCAAACACCTTCATCACCAGCGGGTGCTGTACCATATCGACAAAGACCTTGCCTTTGTTCAGCAGGTTCCAGACGCGGCGTTGCAGATGGATCTTGTCAGCATGTTCGCCGTGGAAATGTGTTGCCGCCTGCGCCACGTCCGAATGCGCGTTGATGATGCGGTTTGCCGCAGCCACCTCATCAGCCGTGAACACGCTTTCGGCAAGATAATAGCCCGGCCCGTTCAACAGCGCTTCGACAGCCTCTTCGGCAAGATTGTCCCAGTTATTCGACATATCGTTCATGACAGCATCCATTCATGTGCCGGATCGTTTTTGAATTTCCAGATGCGCTTTGGCCCTGCCATGACGTTGAGATAATAGCTCTCATAGCCATGCGGTGCGCCAACCGGGTGGTAGCCGCGCGGCACCAGTACCACCGTCCGGTCTTCGGCGGCCATGGTTTCGTCCAAATCGCGGCTGTCGTCATAAACCCGGTGCAGAACATATCCCTGCGACGGATTTATGCGGTGGTAATAAGTTTCCTCAAGATAGGATTCTTCGGGAAGATTGTCAGTGTCATGCTTGTGTGGCGGATAGGATGACCAGTTGCCTGCAGGTGTGATCACCTCCACCACCAGCAGGCTGTCGGCGGGCTCGGTCTCGGGCAGGATGTTGCACACTTGGCGCACATTGGTGCCCGTGCCACGGGTCTCCATCGGCATGTTTTGATCGCCAATCAGGCGCGGCGGCAACGTTCCACCGGTTCCAGGTGCACGGCACACTGCAATCTCGGCATCGCTCCCCGCTTCAACGCGCCAGCCGGTATTCATCGGCACATAAACAGCCTGCGGCGGCACCCGGTCGAACACCGAGGCACGCCCCTGCAGCATACCGGTATCCAGATCACCAGCGATGATACGGGCACTGCCTGACAGCAACACCAGACAGACCTCATCACCAGTGCCGTCAACCGCAATGCTGGTTCCGGCGGAAATGTCATGCAGACCAAAGCCGACATAAGACCATCCAGCCGAGGCCGGTGTCACGTTATGCACCACGCCCGTGCTGTCAAGGTTTGGCTGAACAAGCAGTTTCGACATGATCACTCTCCCAACTGGCGTTCCTTGCCATCCCGCCACCCTTCATAGGCGGCGGCCACCTCGGCACGTTCAGACACGGCGGGAACACCAACTTCCCACCAGGCGCCACCCGCCGCCGTCGATATGGCGGGGTCAGTATCAATGACAATCACATCAACGCCCTTTCGGGTGATGGCATGGCGCGTCATCTCCTCCAGCTCGGTGACGGAACCGGCCTTTTGTGCCCGCGCCCCCATCGCGGCGGCATGCCCGACAAAATCAATGTCTGGCAACATCTGATGATGCGAATCAACGAACATATTGTTGAACGCCGCCCCACCAGTGCCGGCCTGCAGCCTGTTGATACAGCCGAAACCGCGATTATCCGTGATAATCAGCGTCATATTGCTGCCCATCATCACAGCAGTGGCCAGCTCGGCATTCAGCATCAGATAGGATCCGTCTCCGGCAAAGATCACATTCGGGCGATCCGGCGCCGCCATATCGACACCGATCCCGGCCGCCACCTCATATCCCATGCAGGAAAAGCCGTATTCCATATGGTAACCGTGAACGGCACCGACTTGCCACAGCTTGTGAAGTTCACCCGGCATTGACCCGGCTGCACCGACGACAATCGTCTCGGCCGGACAGGCCCGGTTGACCGCACCGATCACCTGCGAATCAGACGGCAATGCATTGCTGTCAGCAGGCGCGCTGCACACGGCATCCACATCTTTCATCCAGCCATTCCATTCGGTGCTGATCTCGCTGCGATAGGCGTTGGCCGTGGTATAATTCTGCAGGCCCGCGGCAAGCGCCTCAATCCCGCGCAAGGCATCCGCCATCAAGGGCATTGCACGATGCTTCACCAGATCATGCGGCTGGACATTCAGCGCAATCACCCGACCACCGATCAGGCTGTTCGATGCGGTGGTGAAGTCCTGCAATCTGCTGCCAACGGCCAGCACAACATCGGCACTGGCGGCCAGATTATTGGCGGCCGATGCGCCAGTCACGCCCAACGAGCCAACATACATCTCATCCGCTTCGACAAGCGCAGACTTGCCCGCCTGCGTTGCTGCCACCGGAATGCCTGCGCCAGCCGCAAAATCTGCCAGCGCTGCTGCCGCACCGGAATAGCGCACACCACCACCGGCGATGATCAGCGGGCGCCTGGCATCTTTCAGGCACGCAATCGCACGCGCCAGTTCGGCATCATCAGGGGCGATCCGGCGCATGCGCCAGACACGCGGCACAAAGAAATGCTCGGGATAGTTCCACGCCTCGGCCTGTACATCCTGACACAGCCCCAGCGTAACCGGCCCGCAATCTGCCGGATCGGTCAGCACCGACATGGCCTTTGGCAACGCCTGCAAAAGCTGTTCTGGCCGGGTGATCCGGTCAAAGTAGCGCGAAACCGGGCGCAGCGTGTCATTCGCCGACACGGTGCCATCGGCAAAGCTTTCGACCTGTTGCAGAACAGGATCAGGCGCACGGGTGGCGAAAACATCACCAGGCAACAGCAGAACTGGCAGGCGGTTCACATGCGCGAGCGCTGCTGCCGTTACCAGATTGGTCGCCCCGGGCCCGATTGAGGTGGTAACAGCCATCATCTGCCGGCGCTGTTTCTGCTTGGCATAGGCGATGGCGATATGTGCCATGCCCTGTTCATTATGGCCGCGGAAGGTTGGCAACTCATCGCGAACACCGTAAAGGGCCTCGCCAAGACCAGCCACATTGCCGTGTCCAAAGATCGCCCAGACCCCTGCAAAGGCGGGCTCAATGCTGCCATCCAGCTGTTCGATGCTTTGCGCGGCCATCCAGCGGGTCAGCGCCTGGGCCATGGTGAGGCGAACGGTAGCCATATGTGTCTCCTGCCTTGCTTGTTACCGGTCAGACGCGGCGTTGTCCCATGCCGCTATCAGCCGTTCAAAGACGGCCCACATCATATCCTGCGCCGTCTGATCATCAATCTTGTCGGCAAACCATTGCTGCGCCGCTTCACTGAAAATCGTCCGCCCTATTGCAAAGCCGCGCACCAGCGGTTCAGCCCGCGCAACGCCCAGCACACGGCCCAGCTGTTCATCGGGCATTTCCTTGCCCAGAACGATAATGCCCTGTACATGCGGATCATTGGCCCGGACAATGTCACCAGCACCGGTCCAGAATCCGCCATCATCAACCGGCTCCAGCTTCCACCAGTCCGGCGCAACGCCCAAGTCATAAAAACGCTGCATCAGCGCCAGAACCTGTGACGGCGCGGCCGACTTGTCACGATTGCCGGTGATAATCTCGAACAGCAATTCATGACCGGTCTGACGGCAAGCATCTGCCAGTCTGACAATCTCGGCCTCATGATAGGCGATCACATCCGGCTGATCATCTGTTCTCACAGGTGCCAGCACCTTGACGCAGTGATTGGCCGGCCATTCGGCAAGCCGGCTGCCAAGATCAGGCCCGTCTTCAAATGCCAGCGGAAAGACCCCTGACTGCTCAATCGGACGGCCGATCCAGAGGTCATGATCCGATGCCGCATGAAGCGCCGTGCGACCAAGCCTGTCATCAACAAGCAACCCTACACCCTGATGCCTGTCGCTGCTGCGTGTCGCCGCGCCAAGTGCGATCATCTTGAAGTGATCGATATCCGCTTCGGACTTGCCATTGGCCTGTGCCATGTCGACAAACTGGCTGCGATGGTCAAAAGCAAAGGCCAACAGCCGGTCATGCTTGCGTCGGCGCGTTGTGGCCCAGTGAATCTGTTCCAGCGCGCTGTCTTTGCGAAGTGCGAAATGTTCGCTTCCCGTCTCGATCATGTGGCGCAGTTCAACCTGTGATGGGTAAGACGGTGCGCAGCCATGCCGCGATACCGCCAGCGCACCGCAGATATTGGCATATAATGCGCAGTCGGCAGCCGGTTCATCACGCAGCCATCCCGACAGGAAGCCGGCCATAAACCCGTCGCCCGCCCCCAGCACATTGAACACCTCGATCTCGCGCACTGGCGAAGCGACACCGCTGTCCCAGCCGTCGATTGCATCTTCAAACACAACACAGCCAAGTGGCCCGCGTTTACAGACAAGAGTGGCATCGGTGATCGAACGCGCCGCCCGTAAGGCAGCAAGGGTATCAGTGGTACCCCCGGCAATATGCCATTCCTCTTCGGTGCCAACGATCAGATCACAATGGGGAAGCACCGTCTGGATATGTGCTGTTACGCGCTGGCTTTCGGCAAAGCGGCTTTCACCATCGGCATGACCGCCAAGCGCCCACAGGTTCGGCCGGTAATCAATATCGAACGCCACCTTGCGGCCATGCGCACGGGCCAGTTTCATCGCGGCAAAGCTGGCTGCCGCCACCCGGTCAGTGCTGAAATGCGTTCCCGTGACCAGAACAGCGCGCGCAGAAGCGATGAAGTCGGCACTGATATCTGACTCGCAGATCGCCATATCGGCACAGTTTTCACGATAGAATATCAGCGGAAATTGTTCGGCATCGCGGATGCCAAGCAATACCAGCGCCGTCAGCCGTTCATCATCGGTGATGACATGGCTGGTATCAACGCTCTCATCCGCCAGTGTTTCGCGAATGAACCTGCCCATATGCTCATCACCAACGCGCGTGATGAGCGCTGATTTCAGCCCAAGCCTGGCACAACCAATGCTGATATTGGTGGGGCTGCCACCGATATATTTTGAAAAGCTGGACATGTCTTCAAGCCGGCCGCCAACCTGGCCACCATAGAGATCGACCGACGAACGACCGATACAAATCACATCCAGCACCGGATCACCTACTGTCATAACCACGATTCCTGAATGCGAGGTCGCTTTTGCGCGCTTCCTTGCGATGTCGTCCGGCCTCGATGGCAAGATACAATGCAAGGCTCATTGTCGCCGACAAGGACCGGAAGCCGGCAAACTGATCTTCGGAATAGAGAAGGCTGACCGGCCCATAGATCGGACTGACTTCGGTATCGGTCAGACAGACACACGGTATGCCAGCGGCCCGCGCCTGAATTACCGTCGCCGACGTGGCTTGAGAATAGGGCCGGAAACTGGTGGCAATCAGGACATCGTCAGGACGCATCAGATCCACATATTTGCCAACCTGATCAAGATTTGACCCCAGCGCATGGCTGACCATTCCCAAACCGGTAAACAGATACTGGAAATAAGATTGCACAGCCACTGTCCGCCCCGAACCGGCAAGCCAGATCGTGTTGGCTGAAGCCAGCATCCGCACCGCCTCATCCATCAATTCAGCATCGACGCTCGCTTCAAGATCGGTGGCTGATTGCACCGCAGATTGGGTGATGGCGCGCAACACATCGGCCGGGCCAACATCATCAATGCCTTCCAGGCGCGAGCTGTAACCAACCGAATTGCTGCGCAAGTGATCGCGGTACAGCCGCTGCAATTCACTGAAACCGCTAAACCCGAAATGCTGTGAAAAACGCACAAGTGTCGATGGGTGGGTACCAATCTGGTGCGCCAGTTCGGTGATTGAATCCAGCGCCACACGATCAGGAAACTGCTGGGTATAGTCGGCAATCTGCTGAAGCTTGCGCGGCAGAGTGGCGTGTGATGCACGCACCTCGGCAACAAAAGCCGAGATATCAGTCAATGCCACAAGTCTTGCTATCTTTGAGCTCACAACCCCTGCACTCTGAAATCACGTGGACGTATTCTGGAATTCGGACTCCAGCTCGGCAAGCTCGGCTCCTCCCGCCATCAACGCGCGCAAATTGTCCATATCAATCTCGTCCCTATCACCGTCAGCCAGCACCCGTCCCCGATTGAGGAAGGTATAGCGGTCCCCGATCAACCGCGCATGCATATCATTATGGGTGATGAAGATGATTGCGATCTCGTTCATCTCGCGCACCTGATTGACAGTACGCAGCACTTCAAGCTGTTGCTTCTGACCAAGGGCCGATGTCGGCTCATCAAGGATCAGGACTTTGGCGCCGAAATAAATGGCGCGCGCAATCGCAAGTGTTTGCCGCTGGCCTCCAGACATGGTGCCGATGGGCTGGGTCGGATCAGCCACATCGATGCCAAGCTTGGCCATTTCGGTGCGCGTGATCTCGTTCATGCGGTTCATGTCAAGAAACACACCCTTGCTAATCTCGCGCCCCAGAAAGAAATTGCGGGTCACACTCATCAGCGGCTGCAATGCCAGGTCCTGATAGACCGTGCCGATACCCAAAACAGCAGCATCACGCGGTGTCTTGAAGGTGGTTGGTATTCCGTCGATCAGAATGTCCCCTTCATCAGGTATATGAACCCCCGACAAGACCTTGATCAGCGTGGACTTGCCAGCACCGTTATCGCCGAGAAGGGCCGTGACCTGACCCTTGTGGGCCTTGAACGACACATCCTTCAGGGCGATGATGTTACCAAAGAACTTGGAAACACCCTTGAGCTGGATGGTCGGCGTAGTTGTCTGCTGTGCCATGGCTATCCCTTCAAGACCCGATTGCGCAGGAACTGGTTCAGGAAGGCGGCGCCAAGAATAAGCAGCCCCAGCATCACCCGGAACATATTGTTGTCGATAAAGGGCACGAAATTGATCCCGCGACTGGCAATGGCGAAAATGAACGCCCCCAATACGGCACCGATGACCGAGCCATATCCGCCGGTCAGCGCGCAACCACCAATCACCGCGGCGGCAATAGCGTGAAGTTCACGGAAGTCACCAGCCTTGGGGTCTGATGCGCCGGATGTCATCACTGTCAGAACGCCCAGCAGACAGGCAAGACATGCAGACAGCATGAACAGGCTGATCTTCACCCGATTGACTGGCACACCCACCGCACGGGCTGCTGTCGGATCACCGCCTGCCGCATAAATCCAGTTGCCAAACCGCGACTTCTGCAACATCAGCGCAACCATGATCACAAGGATGGCAAAGTAATACACCTCAGCATCGAATGGCAGGCCAAAGCCCTTATCAAAAGCAAACAGATTATCGATGATCGTCGGGTCTTCACCGCCGCCAGCCGGCGCTTTCAATTGCGGTTTTACGGAAAGACGCGACTGGTTCAGCAAGGTCTGGCTGAGAAACACCGCAAAGCCGCGACTGGCAAACCAGAACCCCAGCGTCACGATGAAGCTGGGCAACCCGGTTCGAACAACAATGACGCCAATGATAAAGCCGAGAAATGCCAGCTCGACAAAGGTAAGAAGAATGGCGGGCGCCACAGGCACACCAAATATTAGCAGTAATGCAAATGAATGGCCGGCCAGCGCGATATTCGCACCGATGCTGAGATCGAATTCACCGGCAATCATCAATAACGATGCCCCGATAGCCAGAATGCCCACAAATGCAGCGAGTTCCACCCAGGCCTGAATACCGATCGGATTTGTCCACATAGCGGAAAAGGTTCCGCTGATGCTTGTCATGATCATAAAGGTAATAACAATAATCGCGAGACCGAAAACGGATCCGAGCTCGGGACGAGCTACAAAGCTCTGAACAAGGCCAACTTGCCTTATTCGTTCATCTGTTCCGGACATGGCACCTTCCTCCCTGTGTCTGACCATCGCCATCTTTGTGGCGTTATTCTTTCAGGCTGTATGCGACGGCTGCCTAAGTCTTTTGGGCCTAAGTCTTGTGAGCCTGTATCTTTTGGTCAGTGTTCCTGGACCCGGCGCGATCGTATCGGCCAAAGCCCGGTAATCCAAAGGCGGGCAGAAATGATCTGCCCGCCCGAATGTGTAATCAAACCGGCTTAGCGCTCGACGCCAGCCAGCTTCTTCACCTGCTCAACATTGGCGGTGGTAACGAAGCCTGGGCCAGAGTTGATCGAATTGCCTGGCAGTGTGCCATTGCGATGGTTCAGATGCAGAACCACAACCGGCAGATAACCCTGCAGGAACTGCTGCTGATCGATCGCGTAATGCACGGTGCCATTTACGATGCCGTCAACAATCTGCGGACCAAGGTCAAAACAACCAAGGATCACGTCGCCAGCTTTGCCAAGCTCTTCCAGGGCAGCAATTGTAGGATCGCAACCTGTCGGGCCAACAGCCATGACAGCACCTGTGTTCGGGTTTGAAGTCATGTAGGCGATGACAGTGTTTTTGATGTCATCAAAGTCCTGTGAAACCTCAACCATGTTCAATGATTCGCCCATACCATCGGCAAAACCCTGACAGCGATCAAGAAGCGCCGAGTTGAATGGTTCGTGGTTGAAGCAGACGCCGTTTGAACCGCCAAGGCCCTTCGACTTCTCTCCACCGCCTTTGCCAGCATCATACTCTGGCTGACCAACATGCATGACGGCACCAAGTTCCTTGGACACATCCGCACCCGAATTCATCGAAATAACGGGGATGCCAGCATCAATAGCTGCCTTGATCGGGCCGGCAAGGATGTTGGCATCAGGGATCGAAACAACAAGACCATCCGGGTTCTGGGCGGTCGCAGCTTCAATCAGTGCAGCCATTTCATTCAGATCGCCAGTTGACGGGTTACGGTACTGAACGTCAGCACCGGTATCCTCGGCCGCCGCATTCACAGCGTTGCGAACAACACCCCAAAATGCGTCAGTGTCGGATCCATGTGTAACAACGACGATGTTAGCTTTATGGTCAGCTGCAATTGCGCTACCCATGCTCATTGCGACCGCTGCCATTGCCAAAAGCAGTTTTTTCATAGTGTTTTCCTCCTCAATTGGTTGCCAAACAAACCGTAAGTTCAATTCGTGGTCCGCAGGTCGCTAGGAGTAAAGGTAAAGACACTCAGAAAATCAATAATCGATTTCCAAAATTAGAAATTTTGTTCTATTCGAGTTTGGAGTGGCACCCATACGGCGGCACAGAATGGACAAACAACATGTTGGATTTCGGTCGGGACGGCGCAATCAACACCACCCAAAAGGAACATAGGGATGAAAGAAATCGGTATCGGTGTCATCGGCACAGGCTTCATGGGCAAAGCACACTCCATCGCCTACAGCGCTTCGGCTTCGGTCTTTGGAACCGGTCTCAGACCGCGCCTCGAAATTGTCTGTGATCTCAGTCCGGAGCGCGCATCGCAACGTGCAACCGATCTTGGTTTCAGCCGATATTCGTCTGACTGGCGCGAGGTGGTGAACGACCCGGCGGTTGAATTGATCTCTGTCTGCACACCGAATGACACACATGCCGAAATTTCAATTGCGGCACTCGCCGCGGGCAAACATGTGTGGTGCGAGAAACCGATGTCGACCACGCTGGCCGATTCGCAATCGATGACAGACGCCGCCACCGCCAGCAGCGGCCAGACAATCATCGGCTATAATTATACCAAGAATCCCGCCGTCACCCATGCGCGCAAGTTGATCGAGTCCGGCGCCATCGGCCGGGTCGCCGCTTTTTTCTGCCGTTATGATGTTGATAATGAGGCAGATGGCCAGCGTCCCTGGTCATGGCGCATGTCGCGCGACCGGTCAGGCACCGGTGCCAATGGCGATGTACTGAGCCATGTGATCAGTGTGGGGCACTACCTGACCGGTTCGACCATCAAACGCGTTGTTGGCGATATCGCCATCGTTCACCCCGAACGGGATGATCCGGACAATCCGGGCCAGCAAAAGACCGTGGACAATGACGATATGGTTGCCGCCCTCGTTCAATTTGAAAATGGGGTGCATGGGCATATCGGGGCCAGTCGCGTCACCTGGGGCTATAAATGCGGGTTGCGCTGGGAGGTGCATGGCACCAACGGCACAATTATCTTTGAACAGGAACGGCTGAACGAGCTGAAACTGTTCACGCGGCAGGATGATCCGGCCACCGATGGCTTTCGCACCATTCTGACAGGCCCGCAGCACCCGCCCTATTCCGCCTTTCTGCCAAATGGTGGACACAGCCTTGGCTATATGGATGTGAAAATCTGCGAGCTGCATGAACTGCTGACCTCTATCGAAAGCGGCGAACCCGTCTGGCCATCCTTCTCGGACGGGTTGATCATCGAAAAGGTCATGGATGCTGTTGACCGCTCATCACTGAGTGGCCAATGGGTCGACGTCTGACGACGTTAAAAACTCGGGACCGCACGATTTGTGATCCTGTCTTGAGGCAGATTCCATATTGTGTCCAACACGCGCGATCAGTCGCCGATGTCGACGCTGCGCCCGCTTTTTGCCGATGCCAGTGCGGCATCAGCAATCAGCAGCGCGTTGAGGCCATCCTGACCCACCGGCACTGAGGCTGCACCATCGGCCAGCGAGTCAATAAAGGCATTGATTTCATTGGCATAGGCATCCACGTAGCGTGTCATGAAAAAATCATGCAACGGGGGCCGTGCATAGCCGCTGGCATCTGCCACCTCAATATTCACCGGATGTTCGTTCTGTGCAGCCACCATGCCGGCGGACCCGTGAATTTCGATCCGCTGGTCATAACCATAGACCGCCCGGCGTGAGTTCGAGATCGCCACCTGCCGCCCGTCGGCCCAGCGCAGCACCACTGTCGCGCTGTCAAAATCGCCAAGCGTTTCGATCTGCGGGTCGGTCAGCACTGCACCGGTGGCCATCACACTGGCCGGCATGCCGCCCATCAGAAACACAGCCATATCGAAATCATGGATCATCATGTCACGGAAGATGCCACCAGACCGGCGGATATAGTCGGCAGGCGGCGCCCCCGGATCGCGGGACGTGATGACACCCATTTCGGGCGTGCCGATACGGCCATCCTCGATCGCTGCCTTTAACGCCATGAAATGCGGATCAAACCGCCTGTTGAACCCGACCATCAGTGGCGCACCAGTTTCTGCAACCACCTGCAAACAGTCCCGCACGCGCCCCGCATCCAGATCAATCGGTTTTTCACAGAAGACCGCTTTGCCGGCACGCGCGAATTGTTCGATCTGGTCAGCATGCAGATCGGTTGGCGTACACAGGATAACCCCGTCAATTGTGGTATCAGCCGCGATGGAGTCGACATCCATCACCGCCGCCCCATAGCGCGTCGCAATCGCCTGCGCCGCGTCCGCCACCGGATCGAAAATGGCAGCAAGTTGCGCCTTGTCACTGCTGGAAATAGCCCGGGCATGCACCTGGCCAATTCGCCCTGCCCCCAGAATTGCAAGTTTTTTCATCGACTATATTCCCTTCAAGGTCATGTTGCTGGCCACCTTGATCCGGGTCTGCCCGCGCGCGGAGATTTGCAGATTCATTGCGCTACATAAAGCGCAAAATCCGACTTTTGAAGATTTGAAGGCAAGCACCGGGGCACAGCTGGCAAACAGGGCGGTTCACCCGGTTTACTATCTGTCTGTTATCAGCCAGTCATCCGGTGGGTAGTCTTGTTGCCGATTTCCGTTTCCTGAAATGAATAGCTGGCCTGTTCGGGTGCCAGTTGCGCCACACCGATGATATGATCTGCAATCCGCGATGCGATCATCTGCGTGGGCGCATTCAGATTGCCGCCAACAACGCGCGGCATGATGGATGCATCGACGACCCGCAACCCCTCGACACCATGGACACGGCCCCATTCATCAACAACCGCATCATCATCATATCCCATGCGGCAGGTGCAGGACGGGTGATAGTCGGTGGCGCATTCATCAGCGATGACAGCCTTGATTTCGTCATCTGTTCTGGCCTGTGCCATTGGCCCTGTTTCACCACCATTCAGATCTTTGAAGGCAGCAGAATTTGTAATGTCGCGGGCTTTTTTCACCCCGTTCATCATGCGTGTCATATCGGCGGCGGCGGCCATGTAATTGAACAGGATCATAGGCTTGCCGAAATGGTTTTTGGGGTCGAGCTCAACGCGCCCGGCACTCTCCGGGTACAGAAGATCGATATGAAATGAAAACCCTTGTGTTACCCGAAAACTGTTTCCCACCTCTTCAAACCCTGTGGGTCCAAAATGATACTGCAGATCGGGGCGCGCGGCATTGTCATGACTGCGCACAAGCCCGCCAGCTTCCCAGATATGCGAGGTGGCAATCCCCTTGCGCCGTGACAGCCATTCCAGCCCGACGCCAAGCTTCTTCAGCGGGTTGTTCAGGCGATGCATCTCAAAGGATTTACGGCTTTTGAATTGCAGTACTATCGTCGGATGGTCCTGCAGATTGCGCCCGACACCAGCAAGCTTTACCTGCGTCTCGATGCCGGCATCCTGCAGATGATCTTCAGGGCCAATGCCCGAGCGCAGCAGTATCTGCGGGGAATTGATCGCACCGCCCGACAGGATAATCTCACGCCGCACCTGAACCGTGCGAGGACCGCCGCGATGCGTATAGCTGACCTTGTCAGCACGGTTGCCGGTGATTTTCACATCGCGCACGGCCGCACCGGTCAACACCGTCAAATTCTGGCGTCCGCGCGCTGGCTTCAAATGGGCAACCGCCGCACTGCAACGCTGGCCATTGCCGATCGTGGCATCAAGCCGGCTCAGCCCCTCTGGCTTATAGCCGTTCAGATCATCCGAACGTCCCTGACCGGTTTCGTCTCCGGCTTCGAGAAAAGCGTCGATCAGCGGGCTCTGGTGATGGCTTTTGGTGACCTGCAGCGGGCCACTGTCGCCGCGCCATGCATCGGCCCCGCGATCTGATGCCTCACCAGCGCGAAAATAAGGCAGGCAATTCTCAAATCTCCAGGCTGGCAGGTCAAAATCCTCGGCCCAGCCATCATAATTGTCGGGGTGGCCGCGCATATACACCATCGAGTTGATCGAGGATGATCCGCCCAGCACCCGGCCCCGCGGTGTCCATACAGCGCGCTTGTTCAGCGAAGGCTCGGCCGCACTGAAATAATTCCAGTTGATCGACGGATTACGGTAGGCGCTGTAAACACCGGCCGGAATATGGATCATCAGATTGCGGTCAGGCGGGCCGGCTTCCAGCAACAGCACGTCAAACTCACCCGATGCACTCAGCTTGCTGGCCAGCACACAGCCCGCCGAGCCGGCGCCAATGATCACGTAATCGAACTCCGTCTGGTCTGCCATGATGGGTCTCGCACAATCTCTAAGCGCAGTCTATGCGCCATTGAGACGCTGTTTCACCCAAAGATCAAGCAATCACTTGCACAGCGCGCCGGAATGCCGCGCAAAACGCGTGATCTTTTCGGGGCTGGCGGCACCTGCAAAACATCTGCAGCGCAGACACAGCACGGGACTGTTTGCTGCAACCAGCAATGGACTGGCGGTTTTGCCCTTGTCACGTTTTGCGGTGCAGCGCTGACAGGCAAACCGGCTTTCTGTAGTATGGCAGATCACAGACCATTTAAATGCGACCCTGAAAGGGCTTTCCCGATGATTTCATGGCAATTTCTGACGACTGCCTTTGTTGTAGTAATCGCACCCGGGACAGGTGTGATCTACACATTGGCCATCGGCCTTGGTCGGGGGCGCTGGGCGGCGGTCTGGGCCGCGCTGGGTTGCACATTCGAAATTGTGCCACATTTTCTGGCCGCCGCCTTGGGGCTGGCCGCCTTGCTGCACACCTCGGCAGTTCTGTTCAGTGTGGTAAAGTTTGCCGGCGTGGCCTATCTGCTCTACCTCGCCTGGCAGGCGTTGAAGCCCAATGGCGCGATGGCGGTGCAGGCTGGCAAGTCGCACGAGGCTGGTCACCGCATTGCGCGGCGCGGCGCTTTGATCAATATTCTGAACCCGAAACTGTCAATCTTCTTTCGGGGCTGTCCTAGATAACTCAGAATTGGGTTATCATGGAGAGCATGAGAAAGTCACGGATAAGTCAGGTTAAGCAAGATCGTCTTCTTGAGCATTTTGTTGCAGGAACGACCGCACGAACAGCTGCGAGTTTGGTAGGA
>JADHLH010000038.1 GCA_016780765.1 Alphaproteobacteria bacterium
AGCGACTTCAGCGGCGATCTCGTCCCACATTACCATGCCGTGGCGCTGGGCATTTGATTTTGTGACAACGGTTAAAAATTTGCGCGGACGGGACTGCGCCAGACGAAACGCATAGCGCATGATCCGCGACACACCGACACGCGTGAAAATGGCTGTTTCGGTTGCCACCTCTTCAGGCAGACCGCGATGCGCCCGCCCGCCATGGCCAGCATATTCACCTTCCGAATTCTCGCGGACAATCACCCAGTCGAGATCACCCGGCCCCTTGCCGGCCAGCGGGGCTGAAATGCCTGGCAGAATGCGCGTCAGGCGCACATTGGCGTATTGGTCAAAGCCCTGACAGATCGGCAGACGCAGTCCCCACAGCGTTATGTGATCCGGCACATCTGGCGCGCCAACGGCACCAAAGAAGACGGCATCCTTGTCCCGCAACTGGTCCAACCCGTTTTCAGGCATCATCCGGCCATGCTGCCGGTAATAATCCGATCCCCAGTCGAACGACGTGAAAGAGATCGAAAAACTGCCATCACGCTTTGCCAGTGCATCCAGCACAGCGATGCCGGCATTGATCACTTCTGGCCCGATGCCGTCGGCAGGGATCGCAGCAATTTCATAAACCTTCATAGATACATCCTCAAACAGCCGGTCCTTAAGGCCGGTCAGCAAGCCCCGGCAGCCAGCAAGCCCCTCCAGCCAGCAAGTTTTCCGGCAGCCAGCATGTCCCGGCAGCCAGCACGCAACAGCAACCAGCACATAATGCCTGCATCATGGCGCTTATCAAAAACGCATGTGACGGGGTATCAATACTGCGGTCCCGGTTGAATGACGCAGCAAGGTTCCCATCTGCGATGGTGTAAATGTTTTTTCAGGAAAGAAGTACCCCATGTCCATACGTCCGATCAAGATGACAAGTCAGGCGCAACCAGCCATGGAGGGCGCTGGCGTTCATCTGCACCGGGTCTTCGGGTTTGGTGATACGGATCCGTTTGATCCATTCTTGATGATGGATGACTTCCGGAATGATAATCCGCAGGATTACCAACAGGGCTTTCCATGGCATCCACATCGCGGAATAGAGACGATCACCTATGTGTTGACGGGCAATGTTGAACATAGTGATTCTCTTGGAAATACCGGCACCCTGCGCGATGGTGACGTCCAATGGATGACCGCCGGTTCAGGCATTATTCATCAGGAGATGCCAAAGGGGAATGCCGCCGGACAGATGCACGGCTTTCAGTTGTGGGCCAACCTGCCGCGCGACCAGAAAATGTGCACGCCGCGCTATCAGGATGTCGGATCGGACCATATCACCAGCCTGACCGATGATGATGGCACACATATCCGGGTGATTGCCGGTGACTATCGTGGTTATCGTGGTCCGGTTGATGGCATCGATACCGACCCGCTGTATCTCGACATCGCGCTGCCAGCAAATACCAGCCGCCGCTTTCCCTTTGATACACGCCGTCAGGGGTTTGCCTATATCTTTGAAGGCAGCGCTTCTTTTGGCAATGCATCGCGTCCGTTCGGCGTGAATGTCGAAAAGGAGTTTGCCGGCGAGGAACTGAAAATCCGCGATCAGTCAGGCAATCGCACACTGGTTGTATTCGGCGCGGGTGACGAGGTTGAAGTGACATCTGGCGAGACAGGCGTGCGTTTTCTGCTGGTATCCGGCATGCCGTTGCGCGAACCGGTGGCGTGGCATGGCCCGATCGTGATGAACACCCGTGAGGAACTGCAACAGGCGTTCCGCGAGCTCAATACCGGTCAGTTTGTGAAAACCGGTGCCGAGGGCTGGCTGAATTCACGCGGCCGCTAGGATGTTACGCAAGAAATGCCTTCGTTCGGAGTGATATACCAGATGAAACACCGGCTTTTATACCTGCCCCTGGTTGCGGCGCTGATGATTGGAAAGACTGTTATGGCCGATGAATTGCAGATTGAAATCCTGACAGCAGGAGATGGCGTGACCGCCGAGGCCGGCAAACGTGTCAGCGTGCATTATGAGGGCCGTCTGACCGATGGCAGTGTCTTTGATGCGTCGCGCCCGCGGGGGCAACCCTTCGCCTTTACTATTGGTGCCGGACAGGTCATCAGAGGTTGGGAGACAGGCGTTGACGGAATGCAGGTCGGTGAAAGCCGCCGCCTGACCATTCCGCCTGAACTTGGCTATGGCAGCGAAGGTGCGGGCGATGTGATCCCACCTGATGCCACATTGGTGTTCGAGATAGAATTGCTGTCGGTCAGCGACCCGATTGTGCTGGGTGAGGTTGATCCGCAAGGACTGCAGCAGGCACAGCGTGATGGTGCCGTGCTGGTCGACATCAGACTTCCCAACGAATGGGCCGACACCGGCGTCATTGAAGGCGCGCATGCTATCACTGCCTTTCTGCCAAACGGGCGGGTGCATCCAGAATTTCTGGACAGCTTTCAGGCTGTTGCCCCCTCACCCGATACGCCCGTCATGCTATATTGTGCCAGCGGTGGCCGGACCAGCAGTCTTGGCACTGCCTTGATCGAACAACTTGGCTATACCAATGTGAGCCATCTGCGCGGGGGAATTTCTGAATGGCTTGGCGCGGGGAACGACACGCAAGCCTATGACGACTAGACAATCCGTCTTGATGGACCTGGCGGCTGCCTTGCCGCACAGCACCTCTGATTACCGCCCCTATTGATGCAATGACAGCGTGAGGAAGAAGCGGAATGCACGACACAAAGATAGCCATCATTGTCCGTGATGACCTTGCCACCTGGCAGAAACTGAATGTCACTGCCTTTTTGATGAGCGGCATTACCGGCGCCAATCCGGACATCATCGGCCAAACCTATCGTGACAAAGACGGCAAGACACATTTGCCGATGTCGGTACAGCCTGTCATCGTTCTGGCCGGTGCCGCCAATGTGCTGACCAATATTCGCAAACGGGCCCATGATCGCGGCGTTCCCACCGTGGCCTATATCGAAGAGATGTTTGCCACCGGCCATGATGATGCCAACCGGGCCGTCTTTGCAGAACATGCGGCCGACGAGGCCAACACGGTCGGCATGGCGCTGCGGGCTGATAAAAAGATTGTCGACAAGATCACCAAGGGTGCAAAGATGCACGGCTGATCCCGCCTGTCAGCTGGATCACCCACCATTTACCGTTTGAATGATGGCCGTAGCGAACTTATGTCGGCATTGGCGTCGCGCCGCTTTCGGCCCGCCAGATCAACCCGTCCTTCTTGGGAAACACACTCATCACGGCATCGGTATCACCTGAGCCATAGGTCACGAACTGATGTATGACCAGAATGTCGTCATTCTCATAAAGGCAGCGGCTTTTGTCGGTCGACATGGATTTCATCCAGGCAATGGTATCCGCGGCTTGCATATCTGCCTTCTTCATCACCTTTCCGGTTGAATGAAACGTCGCTTCGAATTCTTCATGATGAATTGACAACAGCAGATCGATGTCTGACTCGTTGAAGGCCTTCACATATGAATCATACAGCATTTGCATTCCACTCCTGTCGGTGTTGGGCGGTCAGGCGCTTTCGCCATCACAAATGTCAGGCACTGCCGGCCGTCTGCCACCCAGCCTGCAGCATCTCACTATACGCGTTTCGTCATCTAAACCTTGAACAAGGCGTCCGTCAGATCAGGTAACGGCTCATCCCAGAAGGTATGTTTGCGCATATAGGCGAAATCAACATCGAAACATGCTGCCATCGCAGAACAATAGACCGCGCGCGCATCAATGGTGGCGTTCAGGTCCTGCCCCTCGAACAACTCCTTGCTCTTGAGCCCAGGCCAATCGGCATGAATGGCCTGCTTGACCAGCCCGCCCGCCATCATGATGGCTGTGCCGTAACCATGTTCAGTCCCGTAACCGCCATTCTGATCCAGTTTTCTGCCAAATTCCGTCAGCGTCAGGATCAGCGTATTATCGAACGCGTCGCCCAGACCATCACGGAGCCGATTGATGATCTCGTCATAATCGCTCAGCTTTTCTCCATGCGCACCGTCATCACCGCCTTGCGCGGCATGGGTATCGAAACCGTCAAGATCAAAGACGGCCACCCGCGGACCGTCAGCCCGCGCCAATTCAGTTGCCGCCGTATCAGCAAGGTCCGCGGCATCATTGCTGTTTGACTGCTGCATCATGCTTTTCGGACGCGAGATGACTTTTTCCATCGCCTTTCTGAGCGCGGACCCTTCCGGATAAGAGCCGGCAATTGTCATCAATTCCGGTTTGTGAGGCATCGACATATGGGTCGGGTAGAAATTGTCCTGCACCACCTTGCCCCGCAGCAACAACGGCATTGGCAAGGATATCGCCAGGCCACCAAGTTCGGCGGCTTCCAACCCGCGGCCAAGCCACCCTGTTGATTCGCCATACGGCACATGACCGCCTGATTCCATCAGGTTTTGCCCTTCAAAATGCGAGCGCTTTGTGTAGGGAATGTTCGTTGCGTGGACAACGCCCGCCTGCCCGGCCTTCCAAAGCTCGTGAAAGGTTTCGAGACTTGGATGCAGATCAAAATCCGATGTCAGCTTTTGTGTCTTTTTGACCAGAATATCAGGCCGCGCACTGTTCAGCCTTTTGTCGCGCGGTGGCACAGCTGTCAGCCCGTCCATACCACCGCGCAGCATGATAATGACGAGGTTCCGTTTCTGCAGGCCGGCTGCCCGCACATTAAAAACAGGTGAAGCCAGAAGGGTGATTGACCCCACACCAGCGATAAATTCTCTGCGTGTAATCGTCATGCCATCAACATCCAGTAACTGGGGAACAAGGTTTCTGCGCGCCCGAAACGGGTGGTAAAGGGCGACAGATAGGCCTTGATCTCGTCCGCATTATCAAAATTGCTGTCAATCAGGGCGTCAAAATCCAGATTTGCAGAAATCCTGGTGCCTGACTCGGATGAAAAGGCGAGCCGGCGGATAAGCAGTTCTGGCGACAACCAGTCTGATGACATGTCGGAAAAGCCGTTTGGCTGGGGTGGCCGGTATGGCAGCAATCCCAGCTCGCGCAGCATAGATTCCGGTTTCCGTTGGTCGCGCCGCGGTTTGTTCTTGAAGGTATAGGTCATCGTCTTAGGTGATGGTGGCCACGCCATACCGGCCATATTCACCATCTGCAGGAACCAGACTTCCGGATTCTGAAATTTCTGCTCGATTCCGGTGTAATCCCATGCCACCTGAAGCAAGGCCTTGTGAACCGTCGGCAGGTCACCGTCACTATCTTCCCAGGCCAAGATAATCGGTTGCATCATCGCATCGGTGGGCTGATCACAGATAAAGTGGCGACACAGTTTCAGGGCAATGAAGCGGCGACAATCCGGATGCGCGCACAAATCCTCAATCGCATCGAGCAGCTTGTTCGATGAATTCAGGCCCCGCTGTTTGTATTGTTTGCCCAACACAGTGTGCGTACCGGGCTGGTGATTCCTCTGATTGAAATGCACCGGATTGCATTCCTGGCGCTTTTTGGTGTGTTTGTGCTCCCACCCAGCCATCACATAGGACAGCGCGATCACATCATCCTGCGTATAGCCGGCTGCTGGCGATACCGTGTGAAGCTCCATCAGCTCACGCGCATGGTTCTCATTTACCGTTGCAACCTTGCCTCTTTCGCGGCGCCTGCGACCATTCTCGGAATTTGGTCCGATCGATTCAGAATTATCAAGGTTATGGATCATCGCCCAGGATGTCGTGGCGGCCTTTGTCAGATCCACAAAGCTGCCCGTCATATGCTGGCGCAACACGTCCCGGTGATACGCGCCTGTTGTGAATTCAGGCATGAAATCCTTGTCGGTGATCGCAAAATGATTCGCCCAGAAGAACCACAGGCGTTCAAACACCGGCGCGCCGCTGTTCAGAGCTGCATCATGGCGAATGGCCAGCTCCAGATTTTCAAAGAAACGCTCACCCGTTTTGTAGCGCAGCTGTTCTTTTGCCGCTTTGTAGGCCTTCCTGTCTTTCTTGTGTTTCTTGCGCAGCACCTTCCGGTCCGTATAGACCCAGTGCGCATAATGATCCATCAGCGCCTCACCTGTAGGAATATCACCTTTCCATGACAGGTCAGGCACAGTGTCCATTTGCGCCTGTGCCCATGCCAGCGGGTCAGTGGGAACCGACTCACCCGGTGCAATACCAAATCCGACTTTTCTGAAAAAATCCCGCTTCATTCTATCGCCTAACAGAACCCGTCCAACACTTAACGCACGCGACAGACCAATATGCTACGCAGATCGCCAACATACACATTGCATACCATCACCGTCGTCTATTATACCAGATAATCTATTTATTTTGCAATATGGTTAAAGAGGCGGCCAGTTTGTCCAGTATTCAGATGCGACCGCCAGCGATGACGTCTGTGGCCCGGATTTGCCGCGGCAGCTATTTGCCAAACTCTTCCAGCAGTCGGCAATAGGTTTCCTGACTCCGCCGGAAGCTTGAAAGCCTGAAAAACTCGTTTGGTGCGTGAATTTGCTCGTCATCAAGCCCGAATGACAGCATGGTCGCATGCACCCCCAGTTCATCAAGCAGCATCGACATCACCGGGATCGAACCGCCAACGCGAATGTTATAGGGCTTCTTGCCATAAACATCCTCCAGCACCTTACCGGCAATCTCGCTGGAATTGTGCCCGCGCGGAACAAGAAACGGCTTGGCAGATGCTGGCAGCCGTTCAACCGCGACCGTCACACTCGGCGGCGTGTTGTTGTCGATATGCGCCTCGATCAGCTCATACACATTTTCTGGCGTCTGGTCAGCCACCAGCCTGCAGGTGATCTTTGCATGGGCCTGTGACGGAATGACGGTCTTTGTACCTTTGCCCTGATACCCGCCCCAGACACCATTCAGTTCCAGTGTTGGCCGCGCCCACAGCCGTTCTGGCACGGTGTAGCCAGCCTCGCCGAAACTTTGCGGCACACCCATCTTGCGGACATATTCATCTTCATCGAACGGTACGCGCGCAATCGCCTCACGGTCCTCGACGGTCAGGTCAATGACATCATCATAGAAACCGTCAATCGTGATCTTGCCATCCAGCCCCTTCATCGAGGCGATAATATGCGACAATGCGTGGATCGGGTTCGCAATGCCGCCGCCATGCATGCCTGAATGCTTGTCACCATCGGCACCGGTGACAGTGATCTCACACCCGACAAGGCCTTTCAGCCCCTGCGTCAGGCTCGGCTGGTCCTCACCCCATTGACCGCCATCCGATGAAAAGACCATGTCAGCCTGCAGCATATCGGCGTGCTGGCGAATGAAGGGCGGCAGGGTCGGCGAGCCGATTTCCTCTTGCCCCTCATAAAAAAGTTTCACATTCACCGGCAGCTGATCGCTGTTGCTGAACAAGGCCTCCAGCGCACAGATCGGCGCCAGCATATTGCCCTTGTCGTCTGATGCGCCGCGCCCGTAAATCCGCCCATCCTTGATCGATGGCTCAAAGGGCGGTGCGTCCCACAGTTCGAACGGGTCGGCAGGCTGCACATCAAAATGCCCATAGATAAGAATCGTCGGCTTGTCAGCACCAGCCCCCATCCAGTCGCCATAGACGACGGGATGCGTTTCAGTCTGCATCATCCGGGCGTTGGTGATGCCAGCCTTGACCAGCCTGCTGACCACCCATTCGCCTGCCCGCACCACATCGTCAAAATGCTCATCCTGCGCTGACACTGAAGGGATGGCGATGAAATCAGCCAGATCCTGAATGAAACGGCTCTGGTGATCGTCAAGATATGTCGTCCAGTTCATGCGAAGGTCCCTTTCGTTCGATGCCTGAAAGGCTATCGCAAGTTACTGCAACCGATGAAGCCCCAAATGCAAAAATAATGTCGCAGATCATTGTTTTTCGGGCCGCCGGACCAACATGAACAATCAGCCGGTCATCATATTTGGCGACCCGGATCACAGGTGATGAGAACGAACGAGATGGAGGCAGGCATGTTTGCAAGAGGCGTCAAATTAACCCTCACCAATGAGCTTATGAAGCAGAGCATCACCGATTACATGATCAAGAATTTCGATCTGAAAGGCGGCATGATCATGAGCTTCAAAATCCATCTGGCCGAAAATCAGGTGCTGCATATCGGCGTCTTCCCCGATGAGGAAACTGCAAAGGCACAGTCCGAAAAGGTCAAAGACGCGCGCAAGCAGATTTCGGCGATGGGCGCCAAAGCCGAAGATATGAGCGGCAGCATTTCGGACTTGCTGATCGCCGGCGATGTGACCCTTAACCAGCTGACATCAAACCGATGAATTACCAAACCAGCGAAATCATCGAAATGGCGCTGTCCGATCATACAAGTTTCAAGGCCATTGAAGAGATTTATGGTCTGACAGAACCGCAGGTGAAGGACCTTATGCGCCGGAACCTGAAACGCAAAAGCTATGAAGCGTGGCGCGCGCGGGTGCGCAGATTTTCCGACCGGCGTGAACATTACAAATAGGCGCTCCAAACAAGCCCTTCAGATCATCGCAATACATACCCGGCGCAGCCAGTGACATATCCGACCTCATTTCTGACCAGCCTTCGCCGCAGCAGGCATATATGGATGGCATATGGCGGTGCCGAGGCCGGACTACTGATCCTTGGTGCCACCCTGCCCATCGCCCGGATCACCGAATTCTGGCTGTTCGAAACGCAGTTTTCGATTCTTGGTATCGGCACGACCTTGCTGTCTTCAGGTGAAATTCTGTTGGCTTTTGTGGTTCTGGGCTTTGGATTTATCTTTCCGATGATCAAGATCATCCTTGGCATTCGCGTTGATGCCCAAGAACATCCCAGCCAACAATATGGCCAAAAACATACCCGCCGCACAGCAAGGGCGCGTGCATTCTTTCAGAAATTCAGCATGGTTGATGTTTTTTTGCTCAGCTTTCTGGTGTATGGAAGCAAAATATCCGAAACATACGAGGTGACCCTGGGCATCGGAGCCTATTTCTTGATGACCTCAATCGCCCTGTCTCTTTTCAAACCCTATCTGCTCGCAAACGCGGACCAGTCGCGCTAAAAGCAGGCACGCAGCGGACCAAAGACCGGTTCGCGCTGCAAACACAAAGGCACAATGATATGAGCGCAGATCAACCGACCGAACTTTCCGCCCTTGGAAAAACAACACCGCTTCCAAGCGAGCCAAGCATCGACACACTTGAGAAGGTGCCGAGCCCGCATCCCGATGACCATTTCGTGGTGCGCTTTACACAGCCTGAATTCACGTCGCTGTGTCCGGTGACCGCGCAACCGGATTTTGCACATCTGGTCATCGATTACATTCCCGATCAGTGGATGGTCGAATCAAAGTCGCTGAAACTGTATCTGAACAGCTTTCGCAATCATCAGGCGTTTCACGAGGCGTGTACTGTCAATATTGGCAAGGATCTGATCACGCTGCTGTCACCACGGTGGTTGCGTATTGGCGGGTACTGGTATCCAAGGGGCGGCATGCCAATCGATATTTTCTGGCAGACTGGCAATGTGCCGGACAATGTATGGCTGCCTGAACAGGGCGTGGCCACCTATCGCGGCCGGGGATAGACCTTGCCCGGCCCTTTACACCCGATCGCCTATGGCATGACCGCCTATGGCCCGTCGCGCCCCGGTTCATTCGGGTTACTGGAAAACAGCGCGATTTTGTTGCCCTGGGGGTCACGCAGATAGGCGACGTAGAAGTGCGCGCCATATGCCGCACGAAAGCCGGGTTGACCCTCGTCAGTGCCGCCAGCCGCCAGCCCGGCGGCATGCAGATCGCGCACCTGCTGTTGATCATGCGCCTCAAACGCAATCATGCTGCCATTGCCCGTTGAAGCCGGGTTTCCGTCAAACGGCGATTTGACATAGAACTCTGGTTGAATGGGCGGCTGAACGGGCGCTTGGCCCGGCGGTACAGGCAGCGCGAAGCCAAGCTCCCCATCAGCCTCATCCAGTTCATAGCCGAGGGCTGGCAGAAACGCGGTGTAAAAGCGTTTCGCGCGCGCCATGTCATCAACACCAACGCTGATATAGGCAATCATCAGGCATCCCTCCCCAATCTTCGCAGCACCCAGTTCAGTACAAAGATCGACAGCCCGGCCCCGGCAATAATAGCCAGCAGAAAGGGAATGACATGAGCGAAGATCAGCCAGTATTCCTTGTCATGTGCGCGCTGTTCAAAGAACCAGACAATCACCCGAAGCGTCAGCAGCGACGCAACGAGGAGAATAAGCCTGATGATGAGTTTTCCTGCGTGTTCCAAATTATTGAACCCGGTTTATGAAACTGTCTGACGAAACGTCTGCTACCCTAAATAGCCGCGCTGCGCCAGACCGATTTAACCCCTTAAGGGTCCGTGTCACATTTATGGAGTAAATCGTGACGATTATCAGGATGTAACCAAACAGAATTGAAAGCGTTGCGATCCCCGGTGCGGGGCCCAATTCTTTAACTGTCAGGTCGACAGACCCGTGCAACATGGCAATAAATCCGATCAAGCTGCACAGCCAGCCCTGTTGCGCAAAGCCATCACCTATATTCATCAGAAATTCATTTGCATTGGCTTTGATCAAACCAAGGGCAAGCCCTGCGATCACCACGAACATTGCGCAGAGCACTTCGCTTTCCAAGGCATCAAACGGACGCCCTGTATACGTGAAGCAACGGTATAGTCAGTTTTCCATAATTTAAGCTTGATGCAAACAGCATCATTCAACAACACTGATGTGTTATGGAAACATGACCGACGGCATTAACTGATGATCGAATGAAGGCTGATCTGATGAAAATTAATCTCATGAGGGATGATCATGCGAAATCAGCCTGACCCGGCAAGGAATTTTAGTATCAGGAATTTTAGTATGGGGAACTTCAATATCTGGAATGGCTCGCAATGCGCTCGGCGAGGCAGACCGTATCGGCTATAGATTTAAGAAACACATCAAGCGCATTAAGGAGAACATCTTGTACATCAAAGTCGTCCAGTTCACGTCAACCACAAAGATGCAGAAACAGATGCTTGAAGCGTTTCTGACGAATGTCTGGTTTCCTCAGGTCATCAAACTTGGCGCCCTCTCCTGCCGATATGTTTCAATCGATGAAACGAAAGCGATGATGATAAATATGTTCCCAAATGAAGAGGTCGGCGAATCAGTTCAGGTGGGGCGTGAGGAAGAGAGAAACGAACTAAGACAGCATCATAAATACATCGTTTTCAAAGGCGAGAGCACAGCTTACGTCGAAGCTTGATGCTGGTCTCCAAAAACAGTCCACAGATCTGATCAGCTTCATTGAATGAGTCACAAAATCTCCTCATCAAATACGATGCCTCTAAAGGCCTGTCTGATCACCGGAACCTCTTCGGCCTCTTCGCGCGCGATCGCTCCAAATATTTCCTGACATTTTTTGAAAGACTCAGCGTCCTCATACTCAAATATCCAGCCCAAAGCGGCCTCGCCCTTATTGTTCCAAACCTTGGTTCCGGTCATCTTTTTCAAACCAGCAGCTTTGAGTTTTGGATAGTATTCTGCCTTTCGTTTTTCCCACTGACTTAGATGCCAATGCATGTCGCGTTCGTTGGCAAATGTCTCAAGCGTATAATTTATAAGCGCCGGTTTGGTGTTGCTCATCATATACCCCTCTTCCTCACCGCGTTCCTAACCGGGATGGAGCCTGGTACCTTGTTTAAATATTTGCAAATCCAACTATGCCAACAGTTCTTGCAAGGGAGCCAGCAAAAAACCTTTTGTCTCTGTTACGTTATTTCATGGCAAAAGGGATCAGCTCATCGAGCAAGTCCTGACCACAGCTTGGCCTCTTGTTTTCAAAAGGACGTTATCGCGGAATGATGTTCAAGACTGTTTCAAAGGAGGTTTCTGAAGAATTCGATGAGGTTCACCGGGATTGTCGGAAAACTGAACAACAGCGACAGTGACGCCAACACTGCGCCGCCCCCAAGAAAAACGATGAGAAGAGTGATCAGGAAATAATTCTTCGACGATTTATTGCCTGCCACCAATTTCTCGAATGTCTCTTCCAGATATCGCTCTGACCTGTGACCGGCATCTGGCTCTCCACAATGCGGACAGGTTTTCGCACGAAAGGAAATGGGGTTGCCACACATATGGCACGGTATGGTGTTGAGCGGAAACTTCATACATCAACAATAACTAATATTAGGCATGTGGGTGAGCATTTTGTGGTCAAGCCGGGCCCTGTTCGACAACCGGTAGTTAGGGGGTGGTTGCGGGGGCTTGCAGCAGCCAGACGCCACTGCAGCCCAAGGCGCGTGATCACCGGCCCCTTTCAGATGCGGGTCAATGTTGCATGAAATCAGCGCAACAAATGTTCCATTCCGGCTAATTCACAAATGTACTGCCGATTACAAGTGCCGTCGCCACTCCAATTATTGGAAGGATTCGCTCAGCGCCTCTTCGTTTTCTTCGTGGGGCATTGTCATTTGCAGATGGGTCGTGAAATGCATTTGTCATCGGCACCATTTCGAAATCAAGTGTCACTTCGATGTTGTCCTTTTTGTACAATGTCTGATTGTCATCCATCGCTTACCTCCTCAGGCCTTTCCATCCCTCGGTCATGCAAGCTTTGTGCCGGCCATTCGAATGCCACGGCGCCAATTTTCGGGTAACTGAAAGCCCCTTTGCAGTTGGCCCGTTGTCGCTGGATTGGGATGGCTTCACGTCTGGTCTGTCAAGACAAGCTGTCTGGCGTGAAGCTGCTTACCGCATCTCAAGAACCAGTGAGGGCATCACAAGCCTTGCCGTCACAGTGCCAATAAAGGATTTGGCCTCTATTCGAACGGGAAGAAACAGGTCTGGCCGCACTTCCGCGACGAAAATCAGAACATCTTCTGGCTTCGGTTGCTTTTTGCGCCAACGCGACTTGCGCTGATGACCGCCGGTCGGCTTGCTGACAAACCCGCACACTGACGTTTTTCCTTCAAAGGCAAAGGGACGGTCTTTTTCCAACAGCTGTGTGCCGAGGTCATGCAGCGCAAGTTCAGACGTTCTCAGGCCATCATAAACCCGCTCTGACCCGGTGCATGAACCGCTCTGCGCGATGCTGTTAAGCGCGTTCAACATCGCACTGAAGGGATCGACAGCCCCATCGATATGCTTGTCAGAAAGGGGAAAGACTTTCTCCAGATCCAGGTCAGGCTCTCTCTTGGTAGTGACGGGGCCTGTATCCGGCGCCCACATCGTTAAGGCTTGGCGGGTGCGGCGCTTGGAAACGCCTGCGATGGACAGGCTTTGCGGCAGATATCGGCCATTTTCAACTCTGCCGATAAGGTCTATCTGACCGCGATATTTTCGCAACATATCGGTCAAACCGACAGTCCGGGATGTGGCCGAGAGTTCGAATGTGTCTTCGCCAAAAATCCAGTCTGCCGACGTTGTTGCCACGTCGACATGGCCAAGGCTGACTTTGTAGCCAAGCTGGACCGACATTACATTTGACTGAGCGAGCGCAGTTACAGACCAGACAAGCAAGGTGATGGCCGCAACAAAACCCCATAGAAAAGACGTGACCCTGATCATCTATTGTCCAACCCGGACGCAGCAAAAAACGAAATAAACAACAGCCATATCCTCAGGTCTGACGGCACGAAAATAACCCGCCATCCGCACGCCGCCATGCCACTGCGATACATAAAGCACATGTCCTTGAAGGGACGCTCGACACTTTGCGTGTGACGGGCGGGAAAATCCAGCAAATCTCGCCAGATTTCTGCGTGGATTGCAAAGCTGGCTGACAGCATGCATGTGTGACACCGGCAAAAAGGATCAGCCTGCACAACCGCATCCCCGGGCTTTTCAAAGATGCCGAAAGGCGACAAGATCGGAAATCGAACAAATACGGGGATATGCCGCTGATGAGCAACCTTCAGAAACTGGTTACTGCTTACTTCAAAGGGGTTGATGACCAGGACATTGACCTCATCCTTGGCACCCTTGATGAGGATTGCGTATTTGCTGTCGAGACACACGGGGTGCGCCTCGGAGGCCATGCCGAAATAACCGGCATGTTTGAGCGGTTATGGGCAGATCATATCTCTGTGCTACACGATCGGTTTCACTTCGTTGACGCCGATAATGGCAGAGATATAGCCGTCCGCTTTCACGTGACGAACACGCTGCATGATGGAAGTCTGGTCCATAAGTCGAACTGCAATTTTTTCACCGTTAACAACGGTAAATTTGACTCCGTCAGGGTCTATATGTCCGGCGAGAACACGCTCAGGAACGACCCCGGCCAGACGGCATCAGCAGGCTGATGGTGACTGGCGCGCCAGATGCGTTTTTCTGCAGAGACGCCAACACCTGTATCCCGCTGTTTTCCTGTGATTTATCTGAGAATGAAATGGTGGGCGTGACAGGGATTGAACCTGTGACCCCTACGATGTCAACGTAAGAGGATCAAAAGTTTAATACCTTATAAATAATTGTTTTACTTACGTTTTTATGTCTCACGCCACATCTGGATTAGTTCCGTGTCTGCACTATGTCTGCAATGAGATAATATTCAGATTCATGGAGATGAAAACAGACAAAGCCTGTTTTGGCCGTGATCTGAGGGGAGGTTCGGGCCTCTCGGCGCCGCTTGTGCTATGGCTGGCTACAATTGCCAGCCAATGCCACGACACCTATCATTACCAACAAAGGCTACTACCACAGATGGAGATGTCGGCGTGTATCAGCGTGTAATCACTCTCACCTTCAAGGACGAACTGAGCAAGGAAGCGATCACAAACTACTTGCAGCCGGTCATCAAGGAACAAGGCGAAGCCTATGGCCTGATCGCCATGACTTGCGCACGGATCAATGAGCTGTCTGTCGTGGACACCTATTACTGGCCAGACTACGACACCTTCGAGAAAGCCAAGAACGAATATGCAGGTAAGTTCGTCGAAGCCACTCGCCAAGCGGGGGCTAAGGTCGATATCAAGGAAGCCTTCGTATATCGTGCGTGGTTTGATGGAACCGACGATATGAAGTCGCTGACGAACTTCTAATCACTGATCAGCCTGTTTAAGTCCTGTGCTGAGGCGACTATCAGCGTGGTCAGGGTGCGGTCTGGTCCGGTGCGATCTGCTCGTTGATCAGACGAAGCGCCTCGATGTAGGACCCGGCACCATCGGCCACTACCTCGACCTTCGGCTTGCCCCAACCGCGATCAAGCAATGCTTGCGCTGCTGTGCCTCTAACTCGTTCATCGTTACCACTGCGCATTAAATCAACAAGCGTGTAGATAGCTTCTTTTGTGTATGAGCGCGCTAATTCAGCAACTTTTTGTTCATCGCGAGGGCGACCACCGGGATTGCCCGAGAAGCCCTTTGGGAATTGGCCATTGGCAGAGCGCGCTTTTGTCAGTTCCATTACATCCAAATCCTTCTGCTTGATGCAAAATTTGCACCGATAATCTGCATTTTTGGCAGTATATGTGATCACGACAGGTCAGTATACCTTACCCGCTGCCAGCGTTGATCTGCTTCCAGACCCTGCGTTGGCAGTCCGCTATTTCAACCGAGAAGATTTACCCGAGAGAGAAGTTAAACGCATGAAAGCTTCAGCGCTCCGCTTTTTGAAAAAGCGATCAATGCTCGAATATCAACGTTATCGGAAAAAGCTGCTGTCCTTAGACAGCTAATCAGAAAGCCCCCATTGTTCCTCCCAGTGGGGGTTTTTTTTGTCAAAAGAAATGCGTTAAGCTCGTTGATGCGGATTGTCGGAATGCTTGGCTTAACGAGAGACAAATCATTGATAAAGATTAAAGGAATAGCACTCCTAACTACCTTAGTCCTGACGCTGCTCGCGCAGCCAGTGTGGGCTTTTAGTGCAGGCGACTTATACAAGTATTGTAGAAGTTGGCAGCAGCTTAATTATTCTACGGACATTTCAAATGTCGACGCAGCACTTTGCGTCGGTCACATCTATGCGTGGTACGGCGCTTTGTCTACAGCCTGTTTAAAGGGTTATCCTGATCTTGGTGCTTCGATTACACGAGAACAGTTAGCTCAAGCGTTCTTGAATTTTGCTGACAAAAACCCAGAATTCTGGGAGTACAATGCCGTGTCTATCGGCCACAGGTTTTTGGGTACATTCCCCTGCAAAGAATAACCCTATGCGCCTCATCCTCACCACCATCATCTTGACGATGCTCGCGCAGCCGGTGCGTTGTGGCTGACGCTTGGAACTGACTCACCTGCCATATGTTTGGCAAGTATCGATACGAACTCGGCCTTTTCTTCCTCTATATCCCAGCTCACTCAAGCCATCTGGATCGACGGTGCATAGCCTTATCTCACCACTCCAACGGTCAAGGGCATAAATGAATGGATCATCTCCTGAAACAACCTCATAACGGTACATCCAAGAAAACCAATAAACTCCCGACAAAACGGAAATTACTATAAGCAATAATTTGATAGCCTTTTTCATTCGCGTTATTCCTTGTGATGCCTCTTGGCTCGCAACCAACTAGACTTAAAACCAAACAGCTCAACGTCGAGACACACCGATGGCGGTTACTAAAGTTACACTTGCTGACAGTCCAGATAAAATGCGCGCCCAAACTGAGGGGTATTCAATAATGTTGTCTAGCAACATTCAAGACGAGTTGCTTCTCTTGCTATCAACGCTCGCTAATGGTTGCAAAAGGCATCCAGCATATAGAGCTATTCGTCCTGCTACTGGAAGATGCGATCGGTGCACTCAGCTTTGGCGCGCAAAGAATCGTGTAATAGAATTGCAAGCGGCCAAATGATGCGCCTCCTCCTCACCACCATCATCCTCACGATGCTTGCGCAGCCTGTGTGGGCGCATCAGTGCATTCTGGACGGCAGCACAGCGGAAGCCATTCAAAGTTACAACCTCTGCAAGGCAGACCTTGCCAACGGGACCGCCAACCATCAGGCGGATGACCGGTCTGGAGAAGTTGCTCGGCTGCAAGCCGAGAATTATGCGCTGAAGGCACAGCTCGCCCAGATCAAGCGACAGTTGCTTGCGCTTCTTGGCGAACTCTAGGCGGTCTAGATTGTTCTAAAAAATTACTGTTTTTTGGAGCAGACTTATGCGTCTCATCCTTACCACCATCATCCTGACGCTGCTCGCGCAGCCGACTTGGGCTGGCAGTAGTAAGGTTTACTAAGGAAGATCTTTATGTCGAAATTCAACTTTGTGGAAGATACAATGAAGAAGTTCAATGCGGGGCAACCCATTGACTTTAATGACAGATTGCATGATGACTTTATGCTTATACGAGAAGAAGCATTGGTTTCTAAGGAGGATTTTCTTGTTTATATTGAGGCCAACCAAAAAGACATTTTGAAGGTGCTAGATGTAAAATGCCTTTACGAAGACGAAATAAGTCTGGTGTGGCGAGACCTATTTGATGCCGATGGTGTCAGATACCGCACAACAACTTATGAGACTTTCAAGGATGGAAAACTTTGGCGATCAATGATGAACAAGGAAATTGTCGGAAGCGATGTTATTAAATTAGATTGAAGATTGGGTCTTATTTTTAACGCCGTCATAAGCAATTTGAAAGGCATGTCATGAGCATTGCGCGCGTACGCTCCATTACTTTCAATACTAGTAAAATGGCCGATGCCTTTGAAGCTGATTTTGCAAAAGTTGGCAAGGATTACGTGCCGGAACTAGAACACGCCTACAGCATCAGAACTGATGACCTGACCTGTCTTTGCATATCGATTTATCCTGACACAGCAAGCCTTGAACGTGGTGCAGATCAGATGGCAAGCTTCATTACGGATTACGGATTATCAGACACTATGTCGGAT
>JADHLH010000039.1 GCA_016780765.1 Alphaproteobacteria bacterium
GTGCCCGTGCCGACAACCGCCTTTTTGACCTGACGGGCGGCAATCTCGTCAACGTCCAGTCCGACTGAACCGCACCGTTCCATCGCGACACCGCGCGCCATACCAAGTTTCAGCGCCGAGGCAGCGGACCGGCTGACAAAAATGGCCTCGATGGCGGCACGGTCAGGGGCGTGGCTGGCTATCACCTCATCCAGCCCGGCAGCGATGATCTGCAAGCGCACCGTATCAGCAGCACCAGGATCGGGCTTAATCACACCATTAGCTATATGACGCAAATGCCCGGATGCCACCTCGACAAGCCCCCATCCGGTATTTCGAATACCCGGATCAATGCCGAGAATACGCATCCGGTCAGGTCCTGTCACGCAAGCCGCGCCAGAACGTCTTCGGAGATATCGAAATTTGATGCAATGTTCTGCACATCATCATTATCATCCAGCGTGTCCAGCAGCTTCAAAAGGGTGCTGGCCTGTGTCTCGCCCACCTCGATGGTGTTTTGCGGCTTCCAGACAAGGCCGGATTCACTCGGCGCTCCGAACTGCGCCTCCAGCACTTCACTGACAGCATTGAAATCTTCGGTGGCACAGGTGATTTCGTGGCCATCATCATCTGATTCCACATTGTCGGCACCGGCTTCCAGCGCCGCTTCGAACATGGCATCGGCATCAGCGGTATCAGCCGCATAGATCACCTGGCCAATGCGATCGAACATAAAGCTGACCGATCCGGTTTCACCCAGTGAGCCACCAAACTTGTTGAACGCGGCCCGCACTTCCGAGGCAGTACGGTTCTTGTTGTCGGTCATCGCCTCAACGATCAGCGCGGTGCCGCCCGGCCCGTAACCCTCATAGCGGATTTCGTCATAGATTTCGCCCTCACCGCCCTCGACCTTTTTCAGCACACGCTCGATATTGTCTTTCGGCATGTTGGCAGCGCGCGCAGCGGCCAGTGCAGTTCGCAGGCGCGAATTTGATGCGGCATCGGTGCCGCCGCGTGCAGCAACGGTCAGTTCCTTGATCAACCGTCCGAAGATCTTTGCACGCTTCTTGTCCTGCGCACCTTTGCGATGCTGAATATTCTTGAATTTACTGTGGCCTGCCATCTTCGTCTCTGTCGTCTATGGTCTGCAATCGGGTAACGCCATCTGGTCTGCGGCGCCGGCTATGCTTTTCTATAGCAAATTCGCGCGCAGTTATGCCAGTACCGCGTTGGTATGGTGTGAAGTCACGGCACAGATCGCACCGCATGCATCGCCTGAACCCGCAGTTCAGGTGCTGGACAGACGCCCGCCCCGGCGCAGCGGCGCAACCGTGCGCGCCAGTCCGTCATCACCGCTTTCCACAAGCAACCCGCACAATGTGGCTTCACCCATTGCCACGGCAAGCCGCGGTCCATTGGCCTTGGTAAAGCGGGCGGTGGCAGCTTCCTTGTTCATGCCGATAACACTGTCATAGTCGCCGCACATACCGGTGTCCGACTGATAGGCCGTGCCACCAGCCAGTATCTGATGATCGGCAGTGGGGACATGCGTGTGCGTTCCGACCAGCATAGAGGCACGGCCATCAGCCAAATGCCCCAGTGCCATTTTCTCGGATGTTGCCTCGCCATGTGCATCGACCAGAATGAAGTCGGCATCGCGGCCCAGCTTTGCACGGACCAGCGCCCCGTCCAGCGCGGTAAACACCGGATCATTCGGTGCCATGAACAGATTGGCCATTACGTTGATCACCGTCAGGCGGGCACCGGCGGCATTGGTGACATGCACAACACCCTTGCCGGGCGTGCCCTCGGCCATGTTCAGCGGGCGCAACAGGCGTGGTTCCTGTGCGATGTAATCAACGATCTCGCGCTTGTCCCAGACATGATTGCCAGTGGTCAGCACATCGATGCCAGCCGCGAACAGCGCATCGCAAATTTGCGGCGTCACGCCGAACCCGCCAGCTGCGTTCTCGCAATTGACCACCAGAAAATCCAGTTCCAGCTCATCGCGCAACCCCGGCGCGGCATCGATAACCGCATTGCGAGCGCTGCGACCCACAATGTCACCAAGAAACAAAACCCGCATCATCCGGTCTCCACAAGGCGCAGTCCAGCCGGGGTGAGTGCCCCGTCCAGTTTCATGTCATGGGGGCCTGTCGGCACCCGCTCTGTCTGCTGTTCATCATAGGCAATGCCGATCACCGTTACCTGCCGGCCTTCTGCGCGGATTGCAGCCAGCGTGCGGTCATAGAAGCCGCCCCCATATCCCAGCCGCCGCGCCGCATCATCAAAGGCCAGCATCGGGGCAAGGATCAAACGCGGCGATACCGGATCGCTGTCATCTGGCGGCTGGCGCGTGCCGTAGGGCCCATCCACCAGCGGGTCACCCGGTGCCCAGCGACAAAACACCAGCGGGTTGCCGGGCGGCGGGGTCAGCGGCATGGCGGTGCTGGCTCCGGCATCAACCAGCGCGCGCATCAATGGCAATGGTGACAATTCGGAACGGATCGGCAGATATCCCGCGATGATGCCGCCTTCACAAAGCTTCAGAACCGCATCGACATGCAGGGCCAGCGCCTGACCGGCATCCGGCATGGCAGCAGCCAGTTCTGCCCGCCGCTGCGATGCGGCGCTGCGCATGGCGGCCTTTTCGTCATCAAGTGTGATATCGGTCACTCTGTCTTTTATCCGATCAGCGTGTCGCGGGGCATCTGGCGTTGGCATATGGCTCTGCGCTCATCGGAAGGGGAAGACGGCGGCAACCAGGTCAACCGTCGGTAGCTTCATCCTCTGTGACCTGCTTTGCAGGTGGGCGCCGCAAATAACCGGACCACGGCCCGGGCAGAGGCAGCTCCCAAGAGAATATTTATGGCCCCAGGGATCGAAAGTCCAGGCGCGAGGCCCAGTTGCCGCTTGCCTGATATTTAGTGTGAAGACAGGTTGGATGCAAGCGCCAGAATGCGCTCGGCCGCCCGGTCCAGCGCGGCGGCAGCAGCCTCATCATTGCTGGACCCGTTGCCGTTGGCCGGATCAGCACCGCCGTCACTGGCAGATGAAGATGCAGATGAAGATGAAGATGCAGATGAAGATACTTTGCCAGCAGCCTCTTGCGCGCGGTCAGCAAAGATCAATGCGGTCATGGCCAGCAGGCGCGCTTCGCCAATCTGCCCGACCGATCCGACAAGCTGCTGTACAACACTTTCAATTTCCGCAGCCAGTTCTTCGATTCGCGGCTCTTCACCGGCGCCGCAGCCGATCTGATAGGGTGTGCCGTTCAGGCGGATGGTTACGATTGACTGGCTCATGCGCGTCCTTCCTCGCCAACGGTTACGCTGGTCAGGTCTGATTGCTGGGCATCACTGATCAGCTGAATGGCCCGGCTGACCTGCTCATCGATTCGCGCCAGTTCGGCGCGCATCATGGCCCCGTCAACAGATCCCCCGTCATAAGATCCAGAGTCTCCGGCTCCCCTATCTCCGGCACCACTATCTTCTGCTTCACTGTTACTGGCAGCAGTCAATCTGCGTTCAAGCGCTGTCTCCAAAGCCTTCATGGCTTCGGCAAACCTCGTTTCAGCTTCATCGAGGCGCGACATCCGGTCTCTCCATTGCAAGGGTTGGCTCAAGAACCTGATGAAAGACCGGACACTGTCATTCCGGCAGTCAAGGAATGGTACTCTGTGCCTGGCGACCGTGCGCCGCGCATATTCCCACGTCGCGAATCGTCCCGGGCGTAACACCTTGCGACACCGGGCGTGCCGACTGACAGCTGGTCCTTCACCAAGGCTGTAAAGTCTGCCCGAACTAATACGTCAAATAAAGCCCCATTTTCATGCCCCCGTCTTTCAAGGAAATTTCGCCATTCGGGCCTGTGCAAAACAAGCCTTCCAGAGGGGTCAAACGCCACAGATGGCGACTCGCAGATTGACGAGACGGGTCACCGCGGGGCAGATTGCGGCTGCCCGCATCTGGCCGTCTGGCCGCTCTCTACATCACGCGCGCAGGCAAGGAGACTTTCATGACAAATTCACCTGAACGGCAAGCGATGGCGAACGCTGTTCGCGCGCTGGCAATGGATGCCGTTGAAGCGGCAAAATCCGGCCATCCGGGCATGCCGATGGGGATGGCCGATGCAGCCACTGTTCTGTTTGCCGATCACCTGAATTTCGATGCGTCTGACCCGCACTGGCCCGACCGTGACCGCTTTGTGCTGTCCGCCGGGCATGGGTCGATGCTGATCTATGCGCTGCTGTATCTGACCGGATATGCCGATATGACGCGCGCGCAGATCGAAAATTTCCGCCAGCTTGGCTCGATCACCGCCGGTCACCCGGAATTTGGTCATGCCAGCGGCATTGAAACGACCACCGGCCCGCTCGGCCAGGGGCTTGCCAATGCGGTTGGCATGGCGATGGCTGAACGCCACCTCGCCGCCACATTCGGCACCGATCTTGTTGATCACTATACCTATGTGATTGCCGGTGATGGCTGCCTGATGGAAGGGATCAGCCACGAAGCTGCATCGATGGCCGGACATATGCAGCTTGATCGCCTGATCGTGCTGTTCGATGACAATGGCATTTCGATTGATGGCAGCACCGACCTTGCTGTCTCGGAAGATACCACGGGCCGTTTTGAAGCATATGGTTGGCAGGTTCTGGCGGTTGACGGACATGACATGGACGCCGTCTCCAAGGCCATCACCGCCGCAAAGCAGGAAACCGGCAAACCAACCCTGATCCGGTGCCGCACGGTGATCGGTTTTGGCGCACCGAAAAAAGCCGGCACTGCCGGTGCGCACGGCGCACCACTTGGCGGCGAGGAAATTGCGGGCGCGCGCGCCGCCCTTGGCTGGACGCACGCACCGTTTGAAATTCCTGATGATATCATGACAGGGTGGCGTGCCGTTGGCAGCCGCGGCGCTGCCATGCGCTCGGCCTGGCAAGACCGTCATGCCGCCGCTGACAGCGTTGCCTTCGATACCGCGATCAGTGGTGATTACAGCGCTGCCGTCAATGACGCGATCCTGGACTGGAAGCGTACGCTTGCGGCCGAGCCACAAAAGATTGCAACCCGCGTTGCCAGCCAGAAGGCGATTGCCGCCATTGTGCCCGCCTGCCCGGCGCTGTTTGGCGGCTCGGCTGATCTGACCGGTTCGAACAACACCCGCGTTGATGGGCAGGACATTTTCGACCATGCCAATCCGGGCGGCAGCTATATCCATTACGGGGTGCGTGAACATGGCATGGCAGCGGCGATGAACGGCATTGCCCTGCATGGCGGGGCCATTCCTTATGGCGGCACATTTCTGGTTTTCACCGATTATTGTCGCCCGTCGATCCGCCTGTCAGCGCTGATGCGCCAGCGTGCCATCTATGTCATGACGCATGATTCCATCGGGCTTGGCGAAGATGGCCCGACCCACCAGCCAGTTGAACATCTGGCCGCACTGCGCGTGATCCCCAATCTGCTGGTCTTCCGGCCCGGCGATGCTGTTGAAACCGCTGAAGCGTGGCAATGCGCCCTGGATTCGCGCGAAAGGCCGTCGATCCTTGCGCTCAGCCGGCAGGGCCTTGACCAGTTCCGGCATGGTGACATGACCGAAAATCAGACAGCGCGCGGTGCGTATATTGCGCGCAATGCACATGGTGACCGCCAGATCACGCTGATTGCCAGCGGATCAGAGGTCGGGATCGCGCTTGCCGCACAGGCCGGTCTTGCCGCTGAAGGAGTTGCTGCAGCGGTCGTGTCCGCGCCCTGCCTTGAATTGTTCTGGCAGCAGGATGCCGGCTGGCGAGAAAGCGTTATTGGTGATACACCCCGCATCGTGATCGAAGCCGCACTGCGCCAGCCATGGGATCGCCTGCTGCGTGACGGGGACGAATTTGTAGGCATGGATGATTTCGGGGCCTCGGCACCGGCACCGGCATTGTATGAACATTTCGGAATCACAGCTGACGCTGTAATGGAAAAAGCCCGCGTCTGTCTGTCCTGACAGGGCAGGTCCGTGACAGGCGGCAGGTCCGTGACAGGCGGCAGGCCCGTGACAGGCGGCAGGCCCGTGACAAGATAGCGGCTGGGCCAGACAGATTTCTGCGACCAGCAGAAGGAGACAGTTGTTGGCACTTCGCCTTGCAATCAGCGGCTTTGGCCGTATTGGCCGAATGATTCTTCGCGCGCTCGTTGAAAGCGGGCGTGACGACGTTGAAATCGTGCTGATCAATACCCCCGGCCCGGTTGATGCCTCGGCCCATCTGTATGAATTCGATTCGGTGCATGGTCGGGCGCAGGGAGACGTCACGCATGGCGATGGCTGGATGGATGTCGGGCGCGGGCGCATCGCCATGACACATGAACGCGATCCCTCGGCAATCCCGCATGCGGCACATGGCATTGATATCGTCCTTGAATGTTCGGGGCATTTCAACACGCGTGACAAGGCTGCTGCGCATCTGGATGGCGGTGCCAGGCGGGTGCTTGTGTCTGCGCCGTGCAAATCCCCTGATGCCACCATCGTCTATGGCGTCAACCATCATGAAATAACACCTGACACGCTGGTGATCTCGAATGCATCCTGCACCACCAACGGGCTGGCACCGGTTGCCCATGTCATGGCTGAAAGCGTTGGTATCGAAGCTGGCTACATGACCACCATCCATGCCTACACAGGCGATCAGCCGACATTGGACAGCAGCCACAAGGATCTGCGCCGTGCGCGTGCCGCTGCTCTGTCGATGATCCCGACCTCTACCGGGGCTGCCCGTTCGGTTGGCGAGGTGCTGCCAAAGCTGGCGGGGCGGATGAACGGGTCGGCCATCCGTGTGCCTACCGCCAATGTATCGGTGATCGATTTTAGCTTCACAGCCGAGCGCGACACCAGCACCGACGAGGTGAACAGTCTGCTGCGCAGTGCAGCCGAAGGCCCGATGAAAGGCGTACTGGGGATCAATGAGCGCCCGCTTGTATCAGTTGATTTCAACCATGATCCGCACAGCGCTATTGCCGATCTTACCCAGACGCATGTAATGAATGCGCGCCTGGTGCGGGTGCTGGCCTGGTACGATAATGAATGGGGTTTTTCGTGCCGGATGCTGGACAATGCAGCAGAAATAGGCAAAACACTCTGACACTGGGCCTGCCGGCCAGTAAATGCAGTCGATCGGGGCCTGCCATTTAAGGTCGGCATCCGTTTTTCGTGATGAGGTAAAGCGATGAAACTCAACGGCAATGCTATCAAGCCTGGCAATGTGATCGAACATAACAGCCGCCTGTGGACGGCGGTGAAAGTGGCGCATGTCAAACCCGGCAAGGGTGGTGCCTTCGCCCAGATCGAGCTTCGTGATATCCGTGACGGAACCAAGCTGAACGAACGCTTCCGCTCGTCCGAGACGGTTGAACGGGTCATTCTGGAAGAATCAGAATGCACCTTTCTTTATGATGATGGCGATAATCTGGTGTTCATGCATGGCGAAACCTTCGAGCAGATCAGCGTGGCCACTGACATGGTAGGCGACCGCGCCGCATTCCTGCAGGATGGCATGGCCGTGACTGTGGCCAGTCATGAGGGCGAACCGATTTCGATCGATCTGCCCGATACCGTGGTGATGGAAGTCAGCGAGGCTGACGCTGTTGTCAAAGGCCAGACCGCATCATCCAGCTACAAGCCTGCGGTTCTTGAAAACGGGGTGCGTGTTCTTGTGCCGCCGCATATCGAGGCAGGCACACGGATCGTTGTCCGGCCGGAAGATGCCACCTATGTCGAGCGCGCCAAGGACTGACCTGACACCGCAACGACACTGCCCCGGTTACAGCTGATGTTTCCGGCAACTCCGGTTCCGTTCCCCGCGGCACTGCAAACAGAAAAGAGACCGCCATGGCCAGCCAGTCCGCGCTGATCAACGTAATGCAAAAGGCCTCGATTGCTGCCAGCCGCGGTATGCTCCGTGACTTTGGCGAGGTGGAAAATCTGCAGGTCAGCCGCAAGGGCCCGGCAGATTTCGTCAGCCGCGCCGACATCAATGCCGAGCGCACGATCCGGCGTGAACTTTCAAAGGCCCGTCCCGACTGGGGCTTTCAGATGGAAGAAGGCGGCGTTATCGAGGCGGCCGATGCCGATGCCCCCGTCTGGGTGATTGACCCGCTGGACGGCACCACCAATTTTCTGCATGGAATCCCGCATTTCGCAATCTCGATCGCGGCAATGGAAACCGATACGCAAGGACGCCGCTCTATCATTGCCGGCACGGTTTTCGATCCGGTGAAGAACGAATTCTTCTTCGCTGAAAGGGGCAAAGGTGCCTATCTGAACGGGCGCCGCCTGCGGGTATCTGGCCGGCGCATGATGGCTGATGCGCTGTTTGGCACCGGTATCCCGTTCCTGGGCCGCGGCGATGAGGATGATCATGCTGCCTTTCTGAAACAGCTTGGCAATATCATGGCGATCAGTTCAGGGGTGCGCCGCAACGGTGCTGCCGCGCTTGATCTGGCGTGGGTTGCGGCTGGACGTCTTGACGGTTTCTGGGAAAAGGGACTCAGCCTCTGGGACATTGCAGCCGGTGTGTTGCTTATCCGTGAAGCTGGCGGTTTTGTGTCTGATTTTGCCTCGCGCGACAAGGCGCTGGACAGCGGCGACGTGGTGGCTGGCAACCCGGCCATTCATGGTGATCTGATCAAGAGGCTGCGCGTCTGAGCGATTGCACGCGCGGACACGCCGCCTGCTGATTGCCGCGGCCATATTCCTGCCACTCTTTACAACATACTCGGTCCTGCGCGCTGCGACGCCGCGCCACACGCCTGACCGTGCGATTGACCAGGAGTCCCGGCAATGATGACCAACCCGCACCGCTATCTTATCAGGATGCTTATTTTCTTGTTGGTGGTTTTTACCATCGCCGGCCTTCTTTATGCGCCGTTGCTGCAGGCTTTTATGGGCAACCCGGCGTTGAACGGGGTCATTCTGGGCGCATTGGTCCTTGGCATTCTTTACAGCTTCCGGCAGATCCTGCGCCTTGACCCGGAACGCCGCTGGCTGATGAATGTGCAAAAATCGGGCAAGCTGGACAATCGTCAGGTCAAACCGGTGCTGCTGGCCACTGTCTATGCGATGCTGGCTGACCAGCGGCAGGAATCACAGCTGTCAGCCCTGTCGCTTCGCTCGGTGCTTGATGGTGTTGCTGCCCGCCTTGATGAAGGGCGCGAAATCTCCCGCTACATGATCGGGCTGTTGGTGTTTCTTGGCCTTCTTGGCACCTTCTGGGGCCTGTTGCAAACCATCGGCGCTGTCGGCGCTGTGGTCGGGTCAATCGACACCGCCAGCACCGATTTTGATGCGATGATGAAACAGCTGAAAGGCGGGCTGGACGCCCCGCTTTCCGGCATGTCGACCGCATTTTCCTCATCGCTGTTCGGGCTTGCCGGATCGCTGATACTCGGCTTTCTTGATTTGCAGCTTGGCCAGGCGATGGGACGGTTTTTCAATGAGCTGGAAGACTGGCTTTCAGCCTTTGCCCGCTTCAATGACCGCCCCGGTGCCGCCGACGCCAATACCGGTGCGTTGGCTGCCGGCATGAGCGAGGAAGCCGCACGGGCGCTGATCCATCTTGGCAATTCCATTGCCGCTGGCGAGGATAATCGCGCCAAGGTGCTGGACCAGCTGACCAATGTGAACATGACGCTTGCCGCTCTTAACGAAGCGCTTTCAGATGACCGCCGTCTGCGTGAACAGCTGGCGCAGCTGAATGCCGGCATCGCCCAGCTTTCGGCCGATCTTGCCGAGGACCGCAGCAAGTCCAGCCTTGCCGTCACCACCGAGCTGCGCACATTGGCCGGAGCCATCAACAAGATGGCCGCTGGTAATCGCGCCGCCATCACGCCGCGCCGCCCGAAGGAGAGCTGATCAATGGCGCTGGCACGGCTTGGCGGCGCACGCCGTCCGGATTCCTATACCTGGCCCGGATTTGTTGATGCCCTCGCAACATTGCTGATGGTGATCATCTTTGTTGTGCTCGTCTTTGTGCTGATTCAGGTGAACCTCGCCTACCGTGTTTCGGGGCAGGATGCGACGCTGAACACCATGCGCGAACAGATCGCCAGCCTTGGCGAGATGCTCAATGTCGAGAGAAACCAGAATGCCGATCTGTCCGCCGAGCTTGACCGGATCACCAGCCAGCTGTTGATTGCCGAAGAAAGCCGCGATGATCTGTCGGCGCAGCTGGTCACGGTGATGGCAACCTTGCAACAGCGCGAAGATGCCCTTGCCAGCGCGGCTGATGCGCTGCAGGACCGCAATTCGGAAATCGCCCGGCTGAATGCCGAGCAGGCCGCCACCACTTCCGATCTGGCAGCAACGCGCGAAGAACTGGAAGCACGGCTTGCTGCCCTGCTGGCCGCGCAGGCCGAACTGCAGCAGAATGCCGGCCGCATCACCGACCTTGAGGCAGAGACCGCCGCCTCTCGCGCTGAAGTCGTGCAGATGGCCAATGCGATGACAGCGTTGCGCCAACGCCTTGAAAGCTTGCAGGCGCTGCTGGCCAACAAAGAGGCGCAGGCCGCCCGTGACAAGATCGCTATCGCCAGCCTTGGCAAGTCATTGAACAATGCACTGGCCAACCGCGTTCAGGAACTGCAGCGGTTCCGGTCTGAATTCTTCGGACGCCTGAGCGAAGTGCTGGAAGGCCGCGAAGATGTGCAGATTGTGGGGGACAGATTCGTCTTCCAGTCAGAGGTGCTGTTTGCCCAAGGTCAGGCCGCCATCGGCCCCGAAGGTCAGACACAACTGGCCGAGCTGGCTGTGGTATTGAATCAGATTGCAGCCGATATTCCGGCCGACATCGACTGGGTATTGCAGGTCGAAGGCCACACAGATGACATTCCGGTCCGTGCAGGCCGCTTCACCGATAACTGGGACCTGTCTACCGAGCGCGCCCTTTCCGTGGTCCGTTTCCTCGCCGAACGGGGGCTTGATGCCAACCGTCTGGCTGCCGCCGGATATGGTGAATTCCAGCCGCTTGATCCATCAGGCAATGAGACAGCGCGACGACGAAATCGGCGCATCGAAATTAAGCTTACCCAGCGCATATCTGGCAGCGAATAGCATTTCTCTCGGCTTTGTGTTTCTGCGTTCAGACTTTGGCAATATTCGCTCTGCTTGTCTGATTTATGGTCCAAAAGGATAGTCCATCAGGACAATATACATGCTGGCAGCCAGCATCACGTCTGCGGCGCACTGGCAATGGCAATGGCAATGGCAATGGCAATGGCAATGGCAATGATGGCGCTGGCAATGGCTTCCATGCCGGTTGCAAGCCTGTTGTTCAACGCCGCGCCCTGCGACTGTTGCCGCGACTGGCTCTTGCGGCAACCCTGCTGATACAGATATTTTTGCAGACTGCCTGCGCCCGAACACAGTCAGCCAGTGTGGCGCTGAGTGGCGCCGCTATCGACGCGTTTTTCATACCCTTGTTGCAAGACGGTGTATCGGCCGCGACGCTGCCGGCAGACCCGCCCGCGCCTGCGACAGTGGCCAGCAGCGTGAAGAACCAGATTTCCGATACACCGATTGTCATCCGGCGGGTAATGCCGCCGCCTGTTCATGAGCTGCGCGAAAAGTATGAGGTTGAGGTGTTGCTGTGGCCAGGTGCGGATATTGACGGCGGCGGTGCAGATCTCTGGGTTGGCGGTCCGCAGCCACTCAAAACAACTTTGGAAACACCGTGGGAGGCACCGCCCACCTCATCCGAAATCCTGCCAGTCAGGATGGTGGTCGATGAAAATGACGGTTCTGATCAATCTGCCATTTTTACGGCCACGATCAGCTATCCGCTGAACCGGGCGTTCACCCTGCCGCTGGAACAGATATCAGGCATTACGATGGTATGTGCTGCCTACTTGAATTCAGATTTGTCACGCCTGACCGGCACCGGCCGGGTATATCTGACATTCGGCGGATTGCTGTCGGGCGGCATCGACCAAATGATACTGTCTGGCACCGATGACGCTGGCACAGATACCAAAGTGTCGGGCAGTCTCTTGTTTGCCGATGCTGACATAGATACCGCCGTTGCCCTCAGCTCAGATGTTACTTTCAATCTTGATTTTGGAGATGGCGACGTGGGGTTCAATGGTTCACTGGCGCTCTGGCAGCCCGCAGACAAAGCAGTTGCTGGCATTGCCATCGGTTCGGCCGATGACTACTTCGCAGGTCTTGGCAGTGTCGTTCTTTACTTCAGTCCGCGTTTGCCGTTCGCCGCGCCTGTTCAATCCGGTCTGCCCATGCGCTATCAGCGGTCAGACATGCTGGTATTGCTGCCGGTCGGCGTTGTGAATTGCAAATCCGCCAGATGCCGGTAAAGCGGTGAATCGACGATCAGTTCCTCATGCGTGCCAGTGGCTGTGATCTGACCATTGTCAATCAGCAGAATGCGATCTGCCCGCACCACTGTGGCCAGCCTGTGGGCGATGACAAGCGTGGTCCGGTTACGTGAAAGGTTATCAAGCGCTGCCTGCACCGCAGCTTCCGAACGTGAATCCAGCGCGCTTGTCGCCTCATCAAGCAACAAAAGACCCGGATCACGCAGAATGGTCCGCGCGATGGCCAGCCGTTGGCGCTGCCCACCAGACAGACGCACACCCTTTTCACCAACCAGCGTGTCATAGCCGCCTTCCAGCTCCGTGATAAAGCCATGTGCCTCGGCCTGCTGCGCGGCAGCCACCATCTCGGTCTCGCCAGCATCAGGGCGACCGAACAGAATGTTCTCGCGGATTGTTGTCGAAAACAGCGCCGGGTCTTGTGAGACGATGCCAATATGCCCGCGCAGATCATCCAGCGCTGTCTCGCGCAGGTCCTGACCACCCACGATCACTCGCCCCTGATCAGGATCATAAAAGCGCAGCAGCAGATGGAACAATGTCGATTTACCCGCCCCGCTTGGCCCCACCAGCGCCACGCGTTCGCCGCGTGCCACGGTAAAGCGTATCTGGCTGACCGCTGGCCTGCTGGCGGCCGCAGGATAAGCAAAATCCACATCTTCAAAGGCACAGGCAATATCGCACGCGGGATCAATACGGCGCGGAACGGCCGGCTGCGGCAGGGTCTCATCAGCCTGCAACATCGCCGCAATACGGTCTGCCGCGCCTGCAGCGCGTTGCAACTCGCCAGCAAGGTCGGACAGAAATCCGGTCGAAGCAGCAACAAGGAACGCATAGAAAACAAAAGACGACAAGTCGCCGGCTGAGATATTTCCAGCCAGAAGATCCTGTCCGCCAACCCACAGAATGGCTGAAATGCCGCCAAAGACCATGAAGATCACAATGCCGCTCATCAAACCGCGCAGACGCACCCGCGACAGCGCAGCCTGCAGGCTGTTATCTACTGATCCATCGAACTTCGCCCGCACAAACCCCTGCCGCGCAAAGGCCTGCACCGTGCGCATGGCCGACACGCTTTCTTCCGCCTGCACCGCCACATCGGCAAGCCTGTCCTGGGCAAGCCGCGATGCACGCCGCAACCGCCTGCCAAGAACGATCATCGGGGCCACAACAAGCGGTACAACAATCAGCACCACCAGTGACATTTTCGGACTGGACAAAACCAGCATGACCAGCCCGCCAACAAGCAGAATCAGATTGCGCACAGCCATCGAAATGGTTGATGTCATGACCGTCTGCACAATGGCTGTATCGGTGGTTATGCGGGCCAGAATATCGCCGGTGCGCGCGCTTTCAAACCAGCCGGGTGACAGGCCAAGCACATGCGCGAACAGCGCTGATCGAATCCGCGCCAACACCTGTTCACCCACCTGATTGACCAGTGTCGTGCGCAGATAGCTGCCAATGGCAAGACACAGCGCGATCAGGGCGGTAGCGATAACGGCCCTGTTCAGCAATTCGGGGTCTTGCTTGGACAGCCCTTCATCAACCAGATAGGCAAGCCCGCGCCCCATCACCAGCAACGCCCCGGCGACCAACATCAGTGCCAGAACAGCACCGGCAATCTGCCGCCTGAACGGCTTGAAATAGGGCCAGAAGACACGGCCAAGCTGGCGCAGTGAATAGCCGCCATTGCGTGACGCATCTTCAGGGCTGACATTCACGTTGCTGGACCTTTCCTCGCGGCACTATTGGTCATTGATTGGGGCTTGCCTTCCATGGTGGTTGAGGATATACCACCGCTTCTGGATATTGACCAGCGTCGCCGCCGGCCGGGATCGGGCTGCATTGCAGTTCACGCCTCGGTCCGCAAAGGGTCTGGATTACAGACCAGCATTATACGGCCGCCACGCTGCAAGCAGGAGCAGGTTATGAAAAAGGAAATTCACCCGGATTATCACGAAATCACTATTGTGATGACTGATGGTAGCGAGCGCAAGACGCGTTCTACCTGGGGCAAGCCCGGCGATGTGCTGAAGCTTGATATCGACCCGAAGACCCATCCCGCGTGGACCGGTCAGCACCGCATCGTCGATTCAGGTGGCCAGGTGGCCCGCTTTAACAAGCGCTTTTCAGGCCTCGGCATCAAGTAGGCTGGCAGCACCTGAACTGCCGGGGCACTGCCCCAGACGGGCACCGCCCGCCACAGCATGTGTTTACAGCTGCGGAGATGCAGCGGAAACACCGTGCATAATATAAACGGAATGACGATCAGGCCGGGCATGTCCCCGGCCTTTTTATTTGCCGGCAGACTGTGTCCCGTCAGTCCGCAGTTTCAGCCTGTGCGCGAATGGTGGCCTGGGCTGCGGCCAGCCGTGCAGCGGGCACCCGGTATGGTGAACAGGACACGTAGTCCAACCCGACCGTCTCGAAAAAGCTGATTGATGCCGGATCACCGCCATGTTCCCCGCAGATGCCAAGCTTGATATCGCTGCGCACACTTCGGCCGCGTTCAGCCCCCATCTTCACCAGCGCACCGACCCCGTCCACATCGATCGAGACAAACGGATCAACCGGATAGATCTCCGCATCGGTATAGGCATGCATGAAAGCGCCAGCATCATCACGGCTGATGCCAAGCGCTGTCTGCGTCAGATCATTCGTACCGAACGAGAAAAACTCTGCCTGTTCGGCCAGACCATCGGCGCAAACCGCGGCACGCGGCAATTCAACCATAGTGCCGACAAGATAATCGATGCTGATACCCGTCTCGCCAGCAACCGCAACCGCCTCCTGATCAATCACCGCCTTGCAGATTTCCAGCTCTTTTGCCGTTGCGGCAAGCGGGATCATCACTTCGGGGACCGGCGCTTCTGCCCCGCCCTTTGTCACATTGCTTGCAGCCTCGAAGATTGCACGCGCCTGCATGCGGCAGATTTCCGGATATGTGACCGCCAGCCGGCAGCCACGATGGCCCAGCATGGGATTCGATTCCGACAGTTTCAGTGAACGCTGGCGGGCTGTTTCAGCGGTGATACCGGCAGCAGCAGCCACCTCGGCCAGTTCATCAGCCGAATGCGGCAGAAACTCGTGCAACGGCGGGTCCAGCAACCGGATCGTCACCGGCAGGCCAGCCATGATGGTAAACAATTCCTCGAAATCACGTCGCTGCATCGGCAGCAGTTTGGCAAGTGCAGATTCGCGGCCAACACTGTCTGCTGCCATGATCATCTCGCGCATCGCGATAATACGGTCAACATCGAAGAACATATGCTCTGTCCGGCACAGGCCAATGCCCTCAGCACCGAAATCAACGGCCGTACGGGCATCTGCCGGCGTCTCTGCGTTGGTGCGCACCGCCATTCGCCGCGTATCATCAGCCCAGGCCATCACCGTTGCAAAGGCACCCGACATTTCAGGCTGAACAGTTTTGACACTGCCGGAAAACACTTCGCCAGTGCCACCATCAATGGTGATGATGTCGCCTTCGCTCAGCTCATGGTCGCGGATATACACCTTGCCGCTTGTCTCATCAAAGCGCAGATCGCCCGCACCCGATACGCAGGCCCGTCCCATGCCGCGCGCAACAACAGCCGCATGGCTCGTCATACCGCCGCGCGCCGTCAGGATACCGGCAGCCGCATGCATGCCGTGGATATCTTCCGGGCTGGTCTCAAGCCGCACAAGAATCACCTGCTTGCCACCAGCTGCCAGCTCTTCGGCGCGATCAGCACTCAGCACAATTTCACCAGACGCCGCCCCCGGCGATGCAGGCAGACCCTGCGTCAGCAAAGTTCTGCTGGCATCAGGGTCCAATGTCGGGTGCAACAGCTGATCCAGCGCCACCGGATCAAGACGCAACAGCGCCTCATTACGGCTGATCAGCCCTTCTTCAGCCATCTCCACCGCCATGCGCAAGGCGGCAGCGGCTGTCCGCTTTCCGCTGCGCGTCTGCAGCATATACAGCTTTCCCTGCTGGACGGTGAATTCAAGGTCCTGCATGTCAGCATAATGCGCCTCAAGCTGGGCGCGCACTGTATCCAGCTGGGCAAATACGGCGGGCATGGCCTCTTCCATCGACACATTGCCGGTTTCAGCAGCCTGGGCCGCTGTCTTGGTCAGCGGCAACGGTGTACGAATGCCGGCCACCACATCCTCACCCTGCGCATTGATCAGATATTCACCGTAAAAACTGTTCTCGCCAGTCGACGGGTCGCGCGTGAAGGCCACACCGGTTGCGCAATCATCACCCATATTGCCAAAGACCATCGCCTGCACATTCACCGCTGTGCCCCATGACGCCGGTATATTGTTCAGCCGCCGATATGTGGTTGCCCGCGCGTTCATCCAGCTGGTGAAAACAGCACCGACCGCACCCCACAGCTGGTCACCCGGATCCTGCGGAAACGCCTCGCCAGCTTCATCCGCCACAATGTCCTTGTAGATATCGACCAACGCCACAAGGTTATCGCCCGTCAGACCAGTATCATCGAACACGCCGAAACGCAGCTTCATTTCTTCCAGCGCGTCCTCGAACAGGCCGTGATCGACACCCATCACCACATCTGCATACATCTGGATAAAGCGGCGATAACTGTCATAGGCAAATCGCGTATCATCAGCGCGCGCGGCAAGCCCGGCGGCGGTGGCATCATTCAGCCCCAGATTCAGAACCGTATCCATCATGCCGGGCATTGACGCGCGTGCCCCTGAACGCACCGACACCAGAAGCGGGTTTTCCGGATCGGCAAAGCGTGCACCTGTCTCTGCCTCGATACGGGCGACTGCGGCCTCAACCTCTGCCTTCAGCGTCTGCGGATAGCTTTTGTCATTGCTGTAGAACCAGGAACAAACTTCGGTCGTGATGGTAAAGCCGGGCGGCACAGGCAGGCCGATGCCAGCCATTTCCGCAAGATTGGCCCCCTTCCCGCCAAGAAGGTTGCGCATTGAACTGTCACCTTCCGAGCCTGTGGCACCGAAAGAGTAAACCCATTGGGTGGCGGTTTCATTCATTCCAATTCAGCCTTTTTTTCAGCCTTCAAGTTTGGTGAAGTCGGCAACCCTTGTCATTGCATCACGAACCATTGCCAGCAACCCCAGCCTGTTCAGTCTCACTGCATCATCATCATCATTGACAACAACGCTGTCAAAGAACACGTCAATCGGCCCGCGCAATGTGCCAAGCGCCTGCATGCCTGACAGCAATTCGTCCCGGCTCAGCACTTTCGCTGAAAAGGACAGGCTGTCCAGATGTTCATAAAGACCCGTTTCTGCAGGCAGTGCAAACAATGCCGGATCGGTTGCCGGGGCAAAGCTCTGTTTTGCCTT
>JADHLH010000040.1 GCA_016780765.1 Alphaproteobacteria bacterium
CATCTGACACTGGATTTTCTCGCCCTCGGCCAGCGTGTCGACAATCCAGCTTGACGCGCCGCGGCCATCACGTTCAGCCTTGATCCCCACTTCCCAGATATTGCCTTCTGCCAGATTCGCCAGCGAATAGTTGCGCCATCCGAATGGTGTCTGCAGACTGGTATGTGCACCTGGCTCAAATGCTGCAGCATCGCCTTCCACCTGCAATTTCAAGGTGCAGAATTCAGACGAAATTTTGGATTTCTCTACCACGACGGCTTCGAGATGTTCGGTTCCACTCGACATTGCTTACATCGACCCTATTGAGTTTGACAAAAAATTTAGATATCTAATAAACTTGAGAAGTCAAGCGAAGTTGTGGGGAATCTCATGATTACCGAAGAAGAAAATCGACTCATCTGCGAAGTTGAAGGTCCTGCGCCCATGGGACAGTTGATGCGCCGTCACTGGATTCCGGCGCTTATGTCCGAGGAGATCGAGACCGACGGCAAGCCTGTGCGCGTGCGTCTGTTTGGCGAAGACCTTGTTGCGTTTCGCGACAGCAATGGTGATGTCGGGCTGATCGACGAATTCTGTCCGCACCGGGGCCCCTCGCTCTATTTCGGCCGGAACGAGAATTGCGGCCTGCGGTGCCTTTATCACGGCTGGAAGTTTGACAAGGATGGCAACATCACAGAAATGCCTTCGGAACCACCCGAAAGCCAGATGAAGGAACGTATCAAGATCAAGGCCTATTCGACCCATGAGGCCGGCGGCTTTGTCTGGGCCTGGATGGGCCCAGCGGATGAGATGCCGGCATTTCAGGCACCCCCGTTCGCACCCGACGCCGATACAAAGGTTTCCATAACGAAAATAAAAATCCCCTGTAACTGGTCACAGATTCAAGAGGGCCAGATCGACTCTGCCCATTCATCCACGCTGCATTCCTCAGACATGGTGCCCGCGCGGGTGGAAAGTGCCGGTGCCAGCAACACGCACTGGACGCGGCCATCAACCGACAAGTCACCACGAATTTTCACGCAGCGCACCCCCTACGGCTTTCGCTATGTGGCTGTGCGGCGGCCGATCAAGAATGCGCGCACCAGTGATTACCTGCGCATCACGGTTTACGTGGCGCCCTTCATTTCGCTTATCCCGCCAAATGACAGCTACAATGTGTGTTCGATCAATGTTCCGGTAGATGACAACAACACCTGGTTTTATTTTGTTGCATGGGGCGATGAGAACTGCATCGATGCGGATGAGTGGCGAGCCTTCAACCATGCTGTTGTCGGCAAGGACCTGAATGCTGACTATTCAACCAAACGCACCCTCGAGAATGACTTCATGCAGGATCGAGATGCCATGGCGGCTGGTAACTTTACCGGCGTGCCGGGCATTCCGAATCAGGACATCATGATGTGGGTGTCTATGGGCGCGTGGCCAGAACGCCAGGAAGATCATCTTGGCGCAAGCGATCTGGCTGTCGTTGAATTTCGCAAGCTGATGGTTGAGGCCGTCAAGGCTTTCAAGGATGGAAGCCAGCCTGCAATTGGCACAACGCAATCGGGTATCCCGCACCGCGACATCCGGTCGTGGCAGGGCATTGTCACCAAGGATGCAGACTGGACACAGTTTGGCGTGGGTGATCGTGAGGCAGAAGCTCTCGGGCACGCCAAGACAGAGGCCTCATAAACAAATTCGTGTTGGCGAATATGTAGGGCGCGTCTGTCGGGTGGCTATTTGGGATCGCCCAGTTCGCGGGTGGAGGGCATCGAATGGCCTTGCTTTACGGCGTTGGCTTCATCAAGAGACAGATTCTCATACATATGGATCAGCGCGCTGCGGAGCTGATCGATAAGATCGTCCGGCACGCCTTCGCTCGCAACTTCATTAACCTCGACGGCCAGCGGCTCCAACTCGGCCCGCAGTGATCTGCCTGCTTCGGACAGGTAGATGTAATTCTTCTTCCTGTTGCCGTCCTTGTGCTCACGGCGAATCAGGCCGGTCTTCAGCATTTTGGTCAACGCCGAATGCACAGTCGGCTCCATAAGGCCGAGCCGCACAGACAGGTCGCGCTGGGTGATGCCATCCTGTTCCCACAGAACGCGCAGATAGGTCCAGTGACCAAAGCTGATGCTGTGTTTTGCCAGGCGAATTTGCAGGCAGCGGGAAAAGCCCTTGGCAACAAGGCGCACCAGATGCGCCAGACGTTCATCAGACAGGGGAAACTGATCACCACTTGCCAATGCTTCGCCTGTTGGCTTGTCATCCGGCGATGTGTCATCTGGCGATGTCTTATCTGCCAAAGCGTTATCTGCCAATTCTGCCTCCGTATAGTCTCTCCAAAGGGCTTTTGCAGCCCATGGGTCACGTCATATTCACCCGGGTTCAACTTCCCGCACCCACAGATTCCAGGCCCGCCCTATCTGCGGGCTGATCCGCTTCACCGTCGCCACGCATTCGCCGGCCGTCAGTGCCGTGAAGTCGCCAAGGGATGCGGCCTGTATCAAGATCTGCGCGTTCAGTTCGGCATAGATCGCGCGGTATACGGCTTCAGGCAAGGTTCGTCCACATAGTGTCGCGCCATGACCGCGCATCAAAACAACATCCGACTCTACCAGACAATCAGCCATGGCATCGGCCATGTCCATGTCTGTGATTAAAAGGTCAGTATCCTTGCCAAACTTTTCGGCCGTATCAAATACCGACACTTCTTGGCCAAGAAACCCCGCCATATGCCAAACAGGAACAAGTTTTTGCGCTTTCGACACGCTGAACGGGACAAGGGTATTCGAATGGCTATGCACCACTGCAATTACATCCTGACGCCTTTGATAAACGGCAGCGTGAATGAATCGCTCCAGATACAGCCTATGATTGCCATCGCCAACAGCATCTCCGTTCAGGTCATGTCTGATGATGTCACCGGACCCGACAAGCGCCGGCGCACAGTTTCGTGCCAGCCAGAAGTGATCAGGATTGTCCCGACACCGCACCGACACATGTCCGAACCCGTCCACGACGCCATATTTGAACAGAATTTTGTTTGCCAGCACCAGCTCATCAGGGCCGCAGTCAGAAAGGTCATCTGTCAATTTACTCATCGCGATGTTCCCTGTTCCACCTTTGGCACCCAAATCAAAATATCGCCGTGTATCAACCTTACACATCAGACGGTGTTTTGTCCTTGACAGCCGCCAGCATTTCCAACGACCATTTAGTTAGACTGCTAAGTTTAAGACAATACTTTTTTACCGACGCCCAGCAGGCGGGTCACCCTGATTTCAGGATACGAACGGCCTGCCCATAAAAAATATAGTTACACAAGCTGGTTTCCGGAAAGAACCTATGAGGAGTGCTGAAATGAAGTCCAAAAGAATTCTGACATTATTCGCTGTGGGTCTGATGAGCCTCACAACATCGGCCAATGCGGCTTACAATCTGACCCTTTGCGGTGCCAGCCCGGGCGGCCTGTGGTCAATGCTGGGCGCGGGTGTTGACGCCGCTGTCAAGGAATCGCATCCCGGCTCGATCGTGACCTATCAAACATCGGGTGGTGGCTTTGCGAATGTCGGATTGCTGCAGCAGGGCAAGTGCGATCTGGCACTGATCCATGATGCCGAGGCGGTTCTGGCGCGCGATGGCAAGGCCCCGTTCAAAGCACCAATCGACAGCATTCGCACGGTGGCCGTCATGTACACATGGGCACCGATGCAGATGATCATGAACAAGGATTTTGCCAAGAAGCATGGCATCTCGAAGCTGTCTGATATTGCGGCAAACAAGGTTCCTGTCCGCGTGTTGCTGAACAAGCGCGGCAATGTCGCAAGTCAGGTCGGCGCGTCAATGCTGGATGCCGCTGGTGCAAGCGCTGCAGATATCAAATCCTGGGGCGGAGACGTTGTCTTTGCGGCCTCCAAGGAACAGGGCGAGCTGATGCGCGACCGCCGCGCTGATGTGTTGCTGAATTCGCTGTTCGTCAATCACCGTTCCATCCGCCAGCTGGCAGAATCGCTGGATGTGGTTCTTGTCGATATCGACAGTGATGCAACATCCACTGTGACCGGCGAATGGAATATCGGTTCCTACACCATCGAGAATGCAGCCTATGACTGGTCTGGCGGTGATGTTGTCACGCCAACCCTGTCAGCACAGCTGTTTGTGCGTGCAGATGCTGACCCACAAATGGTCAGTGATGTGACCGTCGCACTGGTGAAGAATATTGAACTTGTGCGCGGCGTTCACAAGGCGATGAAGCCTTTGTCTGTCGGCCTGATGGGTGGTTCTGAGGCGATTGCCTATCATCCACAAGCTGCGGCAGCCTATAACTAGAGCCGCCCCAATCTAACAGGCCTGATCCACCCGGATCGGGCCCTTCTCGTCCGGACGAATACTGTCAGCACCCGGGAGCCGCAGTCGGCTGATGTCTTTTCTCTCCATTGCATTTGATACAGGCAACAGGCGGCAGCTTTCCGGGCTGCCCGGTCGGCTTGCCCAATTTCTGGGGGCCTCCATCTCGGTGTGGGTTCTTTATTCGGCCACACTGTCGAGACTGGACGTGCTGTCCATCACCATCAGCTTCTACAGCGCCATGCTGGCACTCAGCTTTCTGTATATCGCACCAACCAAAACAGTCGAGGAGGCACCACGACACCTCGACTGGTGCCTTAGCATCATCTCGCTGGTGGTTGGCAGCTATTTTCTGTGGAATGCCGATCTGATCGCCCAGCGAATTACCCTGTTTGACCCGCTGACGCTGTATGACAGCTGCGCGGCTATTGCCATTATCCTCCTGACAATCGAGGCAATGCGCCGGTCGGTCGGCCTGGGATTGACCGTTATTGTACTCCTTTTCATCGCCTATAACCTGTTCGGCCATGTCATTCCCGGTGCCTTTGGCCACGGCCACATAGAATTAAGCCATTTTCTGGACGTATCAATTTTCACAACAGACGGGCTATTCGGTGTGCCGCTGCGTGTAGCGGGCACCTATGCCTTCCTGTTCGTGCTGTTTGGATCGGCGTTGGAACGCTGCCGCGGATCGGAGTTTTTCTTCGATCTTGCATCGGCACTGACCGGAAAATCGGCCGGTGGTCCGGCGAAAATTGCAGTGATCTCGTCCGGCCTGTACGGGACCATTTCCGGCAGCCCCACATCCGATGTGGTCACCACCGGAGCCATCACCATTCCGATCATGAAACGCCTCGGTTATCGGCCAAGCTTTGCCGGCGCTGTCGAGGTGGCAGCCTCTACCGGCGGCAGCCTGTTGCCACCCGTCATGGGAGCAGCCGCCTTCATCATGGCCGAATATACCGGCATTCCCTACCGTGACATTGCGCTGGCCGCCATCATTCCGGCCATCCTGTTCTATCTGCCAATCTACCTTCAGGTGCATCTGCGCGCTGTCAAAACCGGGCTGCAGGGACTTCGCCCTGACGAGATCCCGAACCTGTTCACCACGCTGTCGAATGGCTGGCTGTTCATCGTGCCGCTGATCGCAATCTCATGGAGCCTGCTGGACGGATACACGCCTGCCTATTCGGCAGTGTACGGTCTGATGGCTGTCTTCGCGGTCTCGATGTTGAAATCAGCGACACGGCTGGATCCGAAAGCGATTTACGAAACCCTTGCCGTTGCCGCGACACGGATGATTCCGGTGGTTGGTGCCTGTGCGGCGGCGGGCCTTGTCATTGGCGGCATCACAATGACAGGACTGGCCTCGAAATTCAGCTATCTGGTCTTTGCGATTGCTGGTGACAATCTGTATCTGTCGGTCTGTGTGGCGGCGGCGGTTACCCTGCTGCTGGGCCTTGGCATGCCAACACCGAGCGCGTACATCCTTGCTGCGGTGCTGATCAGTCCGGTGCTGTATGATCTGGGCCTGCCCACACTGCCATCGCAGCTGTTTCTGTTCTATTTTGCCGTGATGTCGGCATTGACGCCGCCGGTTGCGGTGGCCGCCTATGCGGCAAGTGCCATTGCCAATGCCAATCCGCTGGAAATAGCGGTGAATGCCGTCAAGATTTCGGTTGGTGCGTTCGTCGTGCCGTTTGCATTCCTGTTCAACAACGCGCTGCTGCTGGACGGGACGCCGACCGAGATTGTCTTCTCATTCGTGTTTGCCTGTTTTGGCATCGGCTGTCTGGCAATTGCTGTCGAAGCCTATATCATCCGCCCACTGAAGCCATGGGTGGCGCTGATTCTGGCGGGATCGGGGCTGCTGATGCTGGTGCCGGTCTGGCAGATCGTTGTGTGCGCAGCCGGCGTTGCCGGACTGATTATCATCTATGAGATAGTCGGGTCCCGACCAAAAGCCGCACGGTAGCGGGTATGGCCCGGCATCATCGACCCATGTCAGCTATGGGTGGCACCGCCATCGATGGTAATCGCCTGGCCGGTCACAAATCCTGATTCCTCGGAACACAGAAACAATACCGTCCCCAGAATATCATCCGGCGTGGCCGGGCGCTGAATGCACTGGCTGGCGATAATGGTTCTCTTTTGCTGCGGGGTTACCGTCTTGCGCTCAACTTCGGTGAAGGTCGCGCCGGGCATGATGGTGTTTACAGTAATCCCGAAAGACCCCAGTTCACGCGCCATAGATCGGGACATGCCGATCAGTGCCGATTTTGAGGCCACATAATGTGTGTAATTCGGACGGCCCATTGTGACGGCAGCCGACCCGATATTGATGATCCGCCCGAAGCCGTTTTCCTTCATCGTGTCGACCACCTGACGCGAACAGGCATAGACGCCGTTCAGGTTCACATTGATCACCTCGCCCCATTCAGCCGGATCGATGCTGTAGAACGGCTTCATCTCAAGGGTCGTGAAAATCGCGGCGTTATTGACCAGAACGTCGATCCTGCCATGTTCATTGATGATGGTGCTGAAGACGTCTGACACATCATCCAGCCGCCCGACATCCAGCTGATAGGCGAATGCCGTGCCGTCAGCCACCTTGATCTCGTCAGTGACCTTGCAGGCATTTTCAAAATTGCGGTCAAGGATGAAGACGGCCGCACCGGCCGCGGCGAACGCCTTTGCATAGGCCCGGCCGAGACCCTGCCCGCCACCAGTAATGGCGACATGTGTTCCCGAAAAATCGAAATTGCATCGCGCTGCAGATGTTCTCACCGTCATACCTCCCTGAAAAGCACAATGCCTACATGATAGCGTGGTTGCTGATCAGCTCCTGTAATTCAGCAACAGACCTGTCAGCAGACACCCCGCTGGTACTGATAACAAGATCGGCACGGCTGAAATCGGCTTCGCGTTGTTCGAGCATGTTGCTGAGATGCTCCTCGGCGGCGGCGAACCCGGCCATTGGTCGTTCATCCCCTTGCGCGCGGACACGCCCGATATGTTCAGCCGAGCTTGCCTTGACCCAGATGGTATGAAAATGGCGCAGCAACAGATCATAGTTTGCTGCCGCCTCGACAATGCCGCCACCGACCGCGAGAACCACACGGTCATGATCTTCGATGATGCTGGCTATGGCCTCTTCCTCATAGCGGCGAAACCCTTCCTGACCGTACAGGGAGATCACCTCTCCGACATCCATCCCGCTGACCATTTCAATCTGGCTGGACATTTCGATGAAGGGGACGCCACGTGCGGCCGATATCGCCGCGCCAAGCGTGGTTTTACCCCCACCCCGCACCCCGAGAAGCGCCAGCCGGTGGCCTTTTTCCGTATTCGGGCGCGCGCCGCCAGCGACAAGATCTTCCACAGCACAGCCAAAGACCAGAGACAGACGATGCAGAATGCCGACAGTGACGTTGCCATTACCCGATTCCAGCTGCGCCAGATACCGTTCGGACACACCCGAAATTTCACTCAGCACCCGGCGGGGCAGACCGCGCGCGCGGCGCAGTGCCCTTACATGACCACCAATGCGCCGGGTGAGTTCGGCAAGTGCAGGGTCACTATCATCAGGCCGCGCCGTCATTATCTGCCCCCGCGTCCTGTCTATACCGCTTCGGCCAGCGCCGGCATATCTGACAGAATATCCTCAAGCCACGGAATGGCTATGTCTTCCGGCATATCGCCCGTTGAGGCATCAAACAAGCCGCGCTCACCAATCTGTGTGGCGCCTGCGCCCTTCAGCAATTCGGCCAGCTTCTCGCTGCCCATATTGAAGGTATCGGCATAACCCTGATCGCCAAGCCCGAATATCGCAAAGTTCAACGACGACAGGTCGGGCTTTGTGTCTGTCACATCCTTGACGAAATCAATGGTCGAATCAGGCATGTCACCATGGCCAGTTGTCGACGAGATGAACACATACAACGCATCTTCACCCAGATCGCCCGGGCCAACATGCAGGATATCGCGCACATCCACCTCGTGATCATCGGACAGGGCATCTTCCAGATCTTCAGCCACCATCTGCGAGGTGCCAAGAATGGTGGCGTAGACAATATTTATTTTCATGCGAGTCTTCCGGCGGCGTGCCAGCCCGGCAGGTGCCGGGCCAGCCGCTCAGTCCGGTCCCTATGCCATGTGCAGCTGCACATATTCGAAATCACCAGGCTGGTTGTTGATGCCCACCTTCGGCGGTGCAATCCAGCTGGCATATTGGCCCGGCTCATAGCAGGGCTTCATCAGCGACTGGATATACGCGCCATCAGACTTGCTCGGCAGCCAGGTGTTGGCCTGCGATGCCCATTCATCGGCGGAAATGATGTCGCCTTGCGGGTTGATGCTGACCGACGAGAACACGCCAATGCTGCGGTTGAACCCTTCATGCGGCAAGGCGAACGCAAAGTCGATGTTGGCGCGCTTCAGTGTCTTGTTCCACCGGTTCAGCCCGCCTGAGGCATCACTGACATAGTCGTCACGCAGGCGCATATTGATGGCGTTCAGCGCAGGCATCTGTTCGGTGATGATCTGGTTGTCCTTTACCATCTTCACGTCATAGGTATCGTTGGACAGCCTGTGATCATCATCCAGGCGGTGCTCCATATAACGGCCCTTGATGCCGGCATTGAAGGCGTTCGCCGCATTTGTCGAAACTTCCTGTCCGAACAGATCAAGCGACAGCGAATAATGCAGGTTCAGCTTTTTCTGGATGGTCGGCAGATCAATCACCCCGAGATCGCGAATGGCGTTAATGTCATACGGATCGGTGATTTCGGCCTTGTTCATCGCCTCGGCAGTTGCCTGAATGGTACGGCCAACGCCGGTTTCACCAACAAACATGTGATGCGCTTCTTCGGTCAGCATAAACCGGCAAGTACGGCTCAGCGGATCGAACCCCGACTGCGCCAGACTTTCCAGCTGCATCTTGCCATCACGATCGGTGAAATAGGTGAACATGAAGAATGACAGCCAGTCTGGTGTCTCTTCATTGAACGCACCCAGCATACGCGGCGCATCGTCCGAACCCGAACTGCGGCGCAGCAGCATGTCTGCTTCCTCACGTCCATCTGCGCCAAAATATTTCTGCAGCAAATAGACCATCGCCCACAGATGGCGGCCTTCCTCAACATTCACCTGAAACAGGTTCCGCATGTCATAGAGTGACGGCGCGGTCAGCCCCAGAAAGCGCTGCTGTTCAACTGATCCGGGCTCGGTATCACCCTGAATGACGATCAGGCGGCGCAGCATGGCACGATATTCGCCCGGCACTTCCTGCCAGGCCCTTTCGCCAGCATGCTCACCAAACGCAATGGTCCGCTCGTCAACTTGCGGTGCCAGCAGAATGCCCCAACGATATTCTGGCATCTTCACATAATCGAACTTTGCCCAACCGCCAGTCTCAACACCGATGGCTGTCCGCAGATACACATTGGCGTCCTGAAACTGCTTGGGGATAAGCCGTGTCCACCAGTCGATGTAACCGGGATGCCACTTTTCCAGCGCTTTCAGAACCCGCCGGTCTGACGACAGATTCACGTTGTTTGGAATTTTCGTGTCATAGCTGACATTCATTACATTCTGCATGTCTAAATACCTTTGTCTGATATCACTCTGTTTTATTGTGCGTCCGTTGGCCGGTGAGCCGCTAGACGCGTTCCATGTTGTATTTGCCGCGCACGCCCGTGCCGTAACGCTGCAAAGCCCCCTCTTCCCCGGCCGCATTGGGCCGTTGGAAAATCCAGTTCTGCCAGGCGGTCAACCGCCCGAAAATGCGGGTTTCCATCGTTTCCGGACCGGCGAATCGCAAATTTGCTTCCATACCGGTCATGGCGTCCGGTGAAAAACTGGCACGCTCTTCAATGAAGATCCGCACTTCATCTTCCCAGTCCACATCATCATAGGCGAATGTCACCAGACCGTGGTCACGCGCGGCATCAGCATCCAGCGGCGTGCCGACCGCGGCCTCGACAGCGGTGAGTGTCTCCGGCTCACCCAGAAACCGCGTTGCCAGACGGCTCAACCCGTTCGCCATCGGCATCATGCCCATATTCGATCCAGACAGCGTAATGGTTGCGATCGGCCGGTTATCACCCTCGAATTCGTCTTCCATCATATAACTGCGATCAACCGCGAACAGCAGTTCGGCCAGTACCCCGGCAAAGCAGGACCCATGTTCGACAAGGGCGGTCATTGAACGCGAGGTCACATCAACGCGCTTCAGAACACGCTTCCAGTACAACAGCACCTCATTAGCCAGCCAATGATCGGCGTTGTCATGCAACAGCGCCTCATGCGCCAGCACTGCAGCCGGATCACCCTCGCTGCGGAAAATCAACAACCCGGCCTCGCGCTCATTCAGGCGCAGATGCAGAATGGCATCATCCAGTTCGCGCGCCAGCCGCAACATGTAGGCGTCTGCCCCCTCGGCCACGAACGCTGCCATATCCGCAGGCGGTGTGGTTTCGGGGCCAGCGATAATCAGCGTTGCGGTTGCACCAGGCCGGTCAACCTCAATCTCTAGCGTTGAATAGCGGACCGACCCGTCAGCAGCGATGTCTTTCTGCAAGGCTGGCAGAGCAATGCCGGTATGTGATGCCTTGCCGGATTCAGCTGCGAATTCTGCTGCCCGCGCGGCAACCGTCTCATCAAATTTGGAATTGCTGACAACCTCGTCAACAAGCCGCCATTGATGTGCGCGCGCACCGCGCACCCCTTCTTCCATGGCGCAGAAGACGTCACACAGGTCCCGCCGTACCTGGCGTTTGTCTGTCAGGCGCGTCAGCCCTCCCGTCCCGGGCAAGACAGCAAGCAACGGCACTTCGGGCAAAGCCACCGTCGATGATCCGTCATCAACCAGCATGATGTGATTGCAGGCAAGTGCCAGTTCATACCCGCCGCCAGCGCACGCGCCCTTGATCGCGGCAACATATTTCTGGCTGGATTCGGTTTCGGCCATTTCCATGGCATTGCGGGTCTCGTTGGTGAATTTGCAGAAGTTTACCTTGTGGGCATGGGCCGCGCCCGCCAGCATGCGGATATTCGCGCCGGCGCAAAATACCTTGTCCTTGCCCGACTGCAGCACCACAACCTTGACTTCAGGATGTTCGAACCGCATCCGCTGAACGATGTCGGCCAGTTCGATATCAACGCCAAGATCATAGGAGTTCAGCTTCAGCTCATACCCCTCAAACAGGCCGCCCGTCTCATCGACATCCATGATGAGACGCGCCAACTCACCATCATATTCAACGCGCCAATGGCGGTATTGTGACGGGGTGGTCTCAAAATTGATCATGTCGCCCATCGTTATCTCCGTAATTACGCAAACAGCTTTCCCCAAACGCTGACCTGCCGTCAACGAATTTGTGCATTATTGTACCTTTTATTGGGAAAAAATTAGTGTTCAGCGACTAATTTGATCATTTAATGAATTATATTGCATAAACAGATCGCTGTTTCAGACGTTGATATCGGCGAGCCTGCGACAGAAATCGGCAATGCCGTCCAGCACTGTCCGGGGGGCATCCATATGCGGCGCATGCCGACAATCCGCGATCGCCAGCACATCGACCGGCGCGTAGCACCGGTCCACCACCTCGTCGATCTGGGCCATCGTGCCATACTGGTCATCATGGCCCTGGATCGCCAGCACCGGCACGCGGATATAATCCAGACAGTCCGATACGTTCCATTCCTGAAAATCAGGGTGCAGCCAGCTGTCATTCCATCCGCGGAAGCAATTATCGACCTTGCTATGATATTTTCCGAGCCTGTCACGCAGATCAGCCGTGTCATAAGCAGTGCGGGCGTCGGCAATAGAGGCAAGGCCACCCGGTTCGGTGAAGAAATGCGGTGCCATCAGGATCACACCCCACAGACGCCTGTCTTCGGTGCCGCCAGCATAAAGCGCCGAGATCGTCGCCCCGTCGCTATGGCCCAGCAGGATCACCTGTTGCGGGCCAACCGCGTCCAACACCTGCGGCACACAGTCCCTCGCCTCATCCTCCATATAATCCAGCGACCATGGCAGCGGCTTTGGATCGGAGGCCCCATAGCCAGCGCGTGACCAGGCAAACACACCACATCCGGTTGCGGCCGCCAGCTGTTCGGGAAAATCGCGCCACAAGGCAACGCAGCCCAATCCTTCATGCAACAGAAAGATGGTCGGGGCTTCAGCAGGCGGCGGCCCCCACATCGCGCATTCCAGCGACAGCCCGCCGACGGTCAGCCGTGCTGTGGCACCATCGCGCCAGTCAAGTGATGCCATCATGCACCATCACGCAGCTTGAAACGCTGGATTTTGCCTGTGGCCGTCTTTGGCAGATCATCCACAACCTCGACCCAGCGCGGGTATTTCCATTTGCCGATATCATCCTGCACCAGGGACTTGATTGACGAATCAATATCCTGCGAATCTGCGCCGTCTTTCAGCACGACAAAGGCTTTTGGTTTCAGCAATCCGGCGTCATCGGCTGCAGCGACCACTGCCGCCTCGACCACCGATGGATGCGCAGTGATCGACTGTTCCACCTCAAAGGGTGATACCCAGATCCCCGATACCTTGAACAGATCGTCGGTACGCCCGCAATAGATATAGCGGCCATCGGCGCGGCGTTCATATTTGTCACCAGTGCGCGTCCAGACACCTTCAAAGGTCGCGCGGCTCTTGTCGAGCTGGTTCCAGTAGCCGTCAGAGGCTGATTCGCCGGCCACCAGCAGCTCGCCAATCTCGCCGACATCTACCTCATTGCCGTCTTCGCCGACCAGCCGCAGATCATAGCCGGGCACGGCCACACCGCTGGTGCCGTAAACCACATCGCCTTCGCGGTTTGACAGGAAGATGTGCAGCATCTCGGTGGAGCCAACACCGTCCAGAATGTCGACACCTGTCTTGGCATGCCAGCCGATACCTGTTGCCTCGGGCAATGCCTCACCGGCGGAAATACACAAGCGCAACGCAAAGTCGGCTTTTGCACCACCTTCAAGCTGCGCCAGCATCGCCGAAAACAGGGTCGGCACTCCGCAAAACAGCGTCGGGCGCTGGCTGGCCAGAATATCGATCACCCCGTCAGGCGTCGGCCTGCCTGCAAACAGCAAGGTGGTGGCCCCAACCGACATCGGAAAGGTCATCGCGTTACCAAGACCATAAGCAAAGAAAATCTTTGCCGCTGAATAGACAAGATCATCCTCTTGCACACCAAACACGTTGGTGCCGTAGGTGTCTGCAGTAGCGGCCAGGCTGCGGTGAACATGCGTCACGCCCTTTGGCTGGCCTGTTGACCCGGATGAATACAACCAGAAAGCCACATCATCAGGACTGACATCTGCGGTCTCGGCAGGTTCATGCCCTGCCATAAAATCATCATAGCTGATGGTCCCGGCTGGTGCCACACCGCCAACGACGACAATTGTGCGCAGCCACGGATTATCACCAAGCACCGGTGCCACCGTGTCATACAGGGCCGCCGAAACAAATAACGCGCTGGCCCAGCTGTCACGCAGAATAACGTCATAGATTGACGCTGACAAAAGCGTGTTGAGCGGTACCGCCACAACCCCGGCCTTCAGCGCACCCCAGAAAAGTTGCGGATAGTCATTGGTGTCCAGCAGCAGCATTGCCGCGCGCTCTTCACGGCGCAGACCGGCCGCCTGCATTGCCGCCGCGGCCCTGCCTGAATCGTGCGCCAGCGCCCCATAGGTCAGCGTGCGCTGCTCACCATCAACCTCGCGGAATGCCGGCTTGTCGGCGCGGCCAGCATCAAGATGCGAATCAACAAACCGCGCTGCAGCATTATCTGTATGAGCCATCTGTTCTCCCCCGTCTGGACATGCTCACTTTTGGTGACGCGTTTCACACACCAAGATATCTCGATTTCAGGTCCGGATTTGCCATCAGCTCGGTGCTGTCTCCCTGCCAGACGACACGGCCCTTTTCCAGAATACAATGATGATTGGCCAGTTTGGCCAGCGCATTGATGTTCTTGTCAATCACCAGGATCGACTGGCCGGCATTCTTCAGCATGGCAAGGCAGTCCCAGATCTGTTCGCGGATAATCGGTGCCAGACCCTCGGTCGCCTCATCCAGGATCAACAGGCGCGGGTTGGTCATCAGCGCCCGCCCGATGGCCAGCATCTGCTGTTCGCCACCCGAAAGATTGGCCCCGCCATGTGACAGGCGTTCACGCAAACGCGGGAACAGGTCCAGGACCGTATCCATTGTCCAGATGGTCTCGCCATCACGTGCCGGACGGAAAAACGTACCCAGATTCTCGCGAACGCTCAGATTGGTGAAGATCTGCCGTCCCTCTGGCACCAGACCAATGCCAGATCGTGACAGCTCGAACGGTTCCATATTGTTTTTGGCCTGTCCGAACCTTGTGATGGTCCCGCCGGTCGGCTTGATCTGCCCCATGATTGTGCGCACCGTCGTGGTCTTGCCCATGCCGTTGCGCCCCATCAAAGAGACGCATGCGCCGGGGCTTACCGAAAAGCTGACACCGAACAGGACCTGGGCAGAGCCGTATCCCGCTTCTACATCTTCAAGCTTCAGCATCTTCGTTCCCCAAATAGGCGGCCCGCACGTCTTTGTTACTGCTGATTTGGGCAGGTGTACCGCTGGCGATGATCGCCCCCTCGACAAGCACAGTCACCCGGTCAGCGAGGCGGAACACTGCATCCATGTCATGTTCAATCAGCAGGATACCTGCACTGCCGCGCAACCGGTCAATGATCTCGATCATATGCTGCGATTCTTCCGAACCGGCGCCGGCCATCGGCTCGTCCAGCAGCAACAAGGCCGGCGCGCTTGACATGGCAAGTGCCAGCTCAAGCAGTCGCCGCTCACCATGCGCCAGATCAGCAACCAGAACGTCAGCACGTTGTTCCATACCAACACGCGACAGCATCTTCATGCCACCTTCGATCAGCTTTGGATCACGAAAGGCCGGGCGGAAGAAGCGGAACGCCTCACCAATCCGCGCCTGTTCGGCAATCACGGCATTTTCCAGAACTGAAAATCCCATCAGCACGTTGCTGATCTGAAACGAACGGCCAATCCCCAGCTTTATGCGTTGCGGTACACGCAATCCCGTCATACTGACGCCGCACAGCGAGATATTTCCGCTGTCTGATGCTTCAGACCCGTAGATCTGACGGATCAGCGTTGTCTTGCCAGCACCGTTCGGTCCGATAAGGGCGTGTATCTCGCCAGCCTTCACATCAAGCGACACATCTCTGGTCGCTTGCAGCGCGCCGTATGACTTACAAAGCGTGTCAACCTGAAGGACTGTATCGCTCATCTCTTGCCCCGATTGAATCTCTGCAACAATCCCATCAAACCACCCCGCGCAAACAATACGATCGCAACCAGGATCGGTCCGAAAATGATCATCCAGTTTTCAGCGTAATTGGGCGCAATCGCATGCAACAATTCGGGCAGTGTTTCTTCCAGCAGCAGGAAGGCCACCGCACCAATCAGCGGGCCTGCCAGCGTGCCGAGGCCGCCAAGAATGATGATGATCATCAGTTCGCCGGAGCGCGTCCAGTGCATAATGTCAGGCGATACATATTCCTGCCAGCTGGCAAACAGCGCGCCAGCCAGCCCGCAAATCATTGCCGAGATCAGATATCCGGTAATCTTGAACTGCAGCGGTGCCAGCCCCATCGCCTCGACACGCGATTCATTGTCCTTGATGGCCCGCAGCACCACACCGAAACGCGATCCAACAACAAACATCAGCAAGATGCTGACAAGCGTCAGCGACGTCCAAATCAGATAATAAAGTCGCAACGGGTCCCACAGATCAATTGGCATGAATTCTGCCCGATCGATGCTCATCCCGTCATCGCCGCCAAACTGTTCAAGGCTGACAAACAGGAAGAACAGCATCTGAGCAAAGGCCAGCGTGATCATGATGAAATAGATGCCGCTGGTGCGCAGCGCCAAAAAGCCGATGACCAGCCCCAGAAAACCGCAGGTGCCAAGCGCCATCAGCACATGCACCCAGCCATTGAACAGCCCGTAATACTGGCTGATCCCGACGCAATAGGCACCAATGCCGACAAACGCCGCATGACCAAACGACACCATGCCACCATAGCCAAGCACCAGATTGAGCCCCATCGCGGCCATCCCCAGAAGCATGATCCGCATCGCAAGATCATTCCAGAACGGCAGATCCGCCATGCCCGTATAAATCGGGAACAGCGCGAAAATAGCCAGCAATCCGAACAGGATCCGGTTTCGACCTATGCCATCAAGCAAAATTCTCAACACGTCCATATCAGGCTCACTTTGCTGGGAACAAGCCGGTTGGCTTGATCACGAGAATGACGGACATGAGGATATAGACCATCATCGAGGCCAATGCCGGACCAGCGCCGTCTGCCGCTGCCTGTCCGATAAAGCTGCGCAACACAAAGGGCAGAAGAACACGCCCCATTGTATCGACAAGGCCAACAAGCACCGCAGCAACAAACGCCCCGCGCACCGACCCGATACCGCCAATGATGATCACGACAAGCGACAGGATCAGCAACGGCTCTCCCATGCCGGGTTCAACCGCTGTCAGCGGCCCCAGCATCATGCCGGCAATACCGGCAAAACAGGCCCCTGCCGCAAACAGCACCCGGCGCAATATCCTGATATTGATGCCAAGCGCGGCTGTCATCGCCTCATTATTCGCACCCGCCCGCACCATTGCGCCCATCTTTGTGTGCGAGACAAGGAAA
>JADHLH010000041.1 GCA_016780765.1 Alphaproteobacteria bacterium
CCGCGAAATCAAGAAAGCCCATTTCGTCAAGGAAACCGCCGCCCCACTTCCAGCTTGCCTGGAACGGGTAGATCAGCGCTGTCAGGATGAGGGTGAACAGCAGAAACGGCCACAGCTTGATGCGCTCGGCCACGGTGCCCGACACGATCGAGGCGGTTGCCGCACAGAACATCAGCTGGAAGAAATAATCTGACGCTGTTGACGCATATGAAAGGTCGTCAGCTGCCTCAGGGGCCACGCCAACGGCTTCCATTGCCGCAACGCCCATGACGCCCGACAGAATGCCGTCGACCGACCAACTGCCCAGCGGATACATGAGGTTATAGCCGATGGCGTAATAGCCAATGGCGGCAATCGAGAACAGCGCCACATTCTTGGTCAGCTGCATGGTTGTGTTCTTGGCGCGAACAAGCCCGACTTCAAGCATGCAGAAACCGCATGCCATGAACATCACAAGGACGCCCCCAAACAAGAACAACAATGAATTCATGATAAAGACACCGTGCTCTGGCATTTCCTGCGCCATGGCCGGTGTTGACAGCAACGCGCCGAAGCCGGCGATTGCTAAAAGTGAAAGGGATCGTGACATTAAACGTCTCCTGTTTTCGGGGGGATCAGAGGGCGCTAGAACCGGTTTCGCCAGTGCGAATCCGGATTGCGGAATGAATATCGAGAACAAAAATCTTGCCGTCGCCAATCTTGCCGGACTCGGCGGCAGACTTGATGGCATCGCATGCGCCCTCAACCTGCTTGTCGTCGACTGCAACCTCAACTTTCACTTTTGGCAGAAAATTCACAGTGTATTCGGTGCCACGGTAGACTTCCGTCTTGCCCTTTTGACGTCCATACCCCTGAACTTCGGATGTGGTCAGCCCTTCAATACCGATGGCCATCAGCGCGTCATGCACTGCCGACAGTCGGCCTGGCTGGATGATTGCCACTATATACTTCATGTTTAGTCCCTTCCTCGTACCCGCAGTCCACCGAAAATGCAGGCCTGCGATACGTGTTATCCAACACTTGCTGTGTCGTGCCGCCCTCTCGTGGCGGGGTTTCGTCGCGGACAACAAAAAAGCGGTATAAACGCGCCCTTGTCGTCCGCGTGAATTTGTCTTATCAAGCGAGTGTGCATATTTATTCTGCTAATTTTGCATTCGCGCGATGCGTTTTTTGCATCGGGAAGGGACAGCACACTATGCGTTATATGACCAGCTTGCGTTTCATTGATGTTGTTGCGCGTGAAGGGTCTATCCGAAAGGCAGCTGACAAGCTGGCTATCACATCCACTGCTTTGAACCGCCGCATACTCGCTATTGAGGATGAGTTGGGACAACCGCTGTTTGAACGGCTGCCAAGCGGAGTGCGGCTGAATACTGCAGGCGAGCTGTTCATCCAGCATGTCAGATCGCAGTTTGCCGAACTTGCCCGCGTGCAATCGCAAATATCTGATCTGACAGGGATCCGCCGGGGTCATGTGCGGATTGCCAGCGGTGCTGATGCGCTGCGCCTGTTCCTGCCGCAGGCTGTCTCACAATACCGGTCACTGCACCCGGCGGTGACATTTGCACTGCAACGCTGTTATGGCGAATCGGCAGAGGCAAGATTGCAGTCACTAGATGCGGACATTGCTCTTATCTTTGCACCCATTCGGGCAGCGCATGTTCATGTTGCGGCCACTGTGCGGCAGACGATGCATTGCGTTATGCCCGATGACCACCCTCTTAGCCAGCATGAGATGATCAGGATCCGCGATCTGGCCGGCCACAAATTATGTTTGCCAACCAGCGAGAGCGGCATTCGCCAGCTGCTGGATACCGGGCTGCTGCGCCGGGCGACTGAAATCGACGTGGTGCTGGAATCCGACAGCTTCGAATTCATGCAGAACTATCTGCGATTCGAAAACGCACTCGGCTTCCAGATTCCGATTGCTCTGACCGAACTGGCGGAAATGGGTCTGGTGGCGATCCCGCTTGATCCCGCTGATGTTGCTCCCGGCACATTGCATCTGTGCCATCTGAAAGGGCGTGTACTGCCTGTAGCAGCGGCCAAGTTTCTTGATGAGATCATCACCAGCCTGCGTGACAATTATGGCGAGGCAGTTGACCAGTGAACACAGGCTGATCCCGTGGCGGCTGATCCCGTGGCGGCTGATCCCGTGGCGGCTGATCCCGTGGCGGCTGATCCCGTGGCGCTGCGGACCCCGTGCCCACCACCAATCACTGTCGTGGCTATGGATTTATCAATGGCCGCAAGTTATAAGTCCGGCGTCAACGATGCCGAGGACGAAATGACCACCGGATTGCCGCTTCCCGCCTATCTTGCCACGCGCTATGCAGACTGGCTAACAACAAGGTTCGCTGCGGCCAGCGGCATGTACAGACAATTGGCCGATGAAGGCCAACACCCGCGTGCCATGGTCATATCCTGTTGTGACAGCCGCGTGCAGGCCACAACATTCTTTGGCACTGATCCGGGTGAATTCTTTATCCATCGCAATATTGCCAATCTGGTGCCGCCCTATGATCCGGCCGGCCATCATCACGGCACGCCCGCGGCTGTTGAATATGCGGTGTGTGTGCTGGAGGTATCGCACATCATCATCCTCGGTCATTCCAGCTGCGGCGGGGTGAATGGCTGCTATCAGATGTGCGCCGGCAAGTCACCTGAACTGGACAGCGATACAAGCTTTGTCGGACGCTGGCTCGATATTCTGCGTCCGGCCTATCAGCGTGTTGCCGGCAAGGGCAGTGCTGATGAGCAGATTGCGGCGCTGGAAAAAGAAGGGATCATCATGTCGATGGAAAACCTGATGGGCTTTCCGTTTGTGCGCGATGCGACAGAGGCCGGAAACCTGACAATCCATGGGCTGTGGAACGATATCGGCGATGGCGCCCTGCTCTATTTCAATGGCAAGACGTTCGCGCCAGTCCTTGCCGAAGATTGATCCGGGGGCTGCTGGCCTGCATCCAGTCTTATGCAGGTTGTGACGGCGTGCCGTTCATGGCATCCTGCCGTTCATGGCATTGTGCCGTGAATTGGGCCCGCAAATAAAAGAGCCTGCCTCGAATAAGGAGTGTTAGATGGATACAGTACTTGTAGGCGGGACAGTGTTTTTGGTCGCCGCCGGTGCCATTTTCCTCGGCATTGACAGGATCGGCAAATCCGACATGCCCGAACGCCGCAAGCGGCTGGTGACCTATGCGCTCATGGGCGGGTTGATCGTTCTGACAGTCGGCATTTTCCACTGGCACCGCGCTGTATATATGGCAGCATACACAGCTGGCAGCTGACCAGAACTATTCTGAATAGGGTGTGCCGTCCTTGTGCAAAAACGTCCGTGAGGTGCCGCGCTTTTCATAGCATAAATCGACATCTGGATAATGCACTGTTTCATCTTCGGTCCGGGTGCCAATCTCAAACAGAATGACCGGCCCGTCCGAGCGATTCTCAAAGGCATGCCCGTTCGCGACCCCGGACTTGAAACCAGCGCAGTCACCGTCTCTCAGAATGGTCTCTCCCTCTTCTTCGCGCAGAACAACTTCACCTGTGATCACGATCACGAATTCGTCCTGCTGTTCATGCCAGTGACGCAGAGCCGTGCGCGAGCGAGGCGGTAAAACAACCCTGTTCACACCAAACGGGTCCAGTCCGCCGGCATCTCCAACGCGTTGTTGCTGATAGCCTGCCGTCTCGGCACGAAGCCCGGCAGGATAAACAAGCCGGTCAAAAACCGGCACGGCAGACAGATCAATCTTTGGCATTTGCAGGTCTCCACATTTGTAGTTTCCCCAGAAGAAACAAGTCATGTCAATCAGCACTGTCGGCGGACCGATCGCAGGAATGCAGACAACTGGCATATCGAAAAATAGATCAAATGAATGGTTTGGCTCACACCGGCACACCAAAAATCCAGCCTTCCATCGCGGCGGCTTGCGGGGCCTGCCAACAGCCGGGTGTTGCCGCGATGTGGCGCAGGGCCGCGGCTGAAATCATGGCATCTGCCTCATCCACATCACTGCCGCGCGGGGCATAATCCGCGCCCACACCGTCACTGCTCCACGCATTCAGTGCGGCCGTCATAAAGCCGGGATCGGCAGCGGCATTACGCGCCGGATTCAGACCCGCTGCATGAAAATAATAGCTTGGAAAAATTTCCACCAGCACCATCGCTGGTGGCCGGGCAGGCGACACGGGCCGGGCGGGCGACACGGGCTGCAACGGCCAGACAGCCACCGCATCCCCAAGTTCTGCCTTCAGGGCGTGGATCATCCGCATGCCGGCCATGGACCCGGTCGCAACATTGTCAGCACCGATGGCCTTGAAGGTGGGTGACGGCGCGCGGGCACTTGCCTTTGCCGCAAGTTCTGCAACGCGGCGGCGGCTGCGATAATGCGGTGCGCCGTGATTGCGCGGCGAAAGGTAGTAATCGCCAAATCCGGGCGCAGCGAACATGGCCCCGCCATAGAAATGCCCGTCATTTTTGCAGATATCCGCAATGCACTGCCACAGCGCAGCAGGCGTTTCGGGTGCACCAGCCAGGCCGGGGTAATAGGCATTTTCATCACAAAACGGATGCGCAAAGGCGAAATCGATCCCGACCAGAATCGAACCGCGAGCAGAGTCATTGCTCCGATTACCATTACCATCACCGCCCGTGTCATTGCCGGCATCTGCGGCGCGCACCAACCATTCGAAGACGGCCTGCCGCCCCCACAGATGGCCTGAAGGCGGATCAATGCGCGTTGGCACCCCGCGCCCCGGCACCGCCATCGACAGTTGAATTCCGGCCTGGCGCGGCCCTTTTGCCCCCGACCAGTCAATTCCCACAAAGCGGTCAAACATCAGCCGGTTACCGGGCGGGTCCGTTTTCATTCAGATGCGCCAGCAAATCAGCTGCGGTGGCGCTCAACCCGTCTGCCGATGCCTCACCCGACAGTGCCGCAGCAACTTCGCGCGCCATGGCCTTGCCCAGCTCAACACCCCACTGGTCAAAACTGTTCACCCCCCACAGAAACCCGCTGACAACAGTGACATGTTCATACAGCGCCAACAGACGGCCAACCGCATAAGGCGTGCTGGCCTGCCAGCTGATCAGCGTTGACGGCCGACCACCAGCAAAATGGCGATGCGGCTCTGCGTGATTCTCGCGGCCCTTGGCAAGGGCTTCAGCCTGCGCAATGGCGTTGGCAACCAGCACCCGGTGACTGGCCTGCCAGCCATCATCCAGCGGCATGCCACTTGGTGCCAACGGCACCATGATATCCAGCGGGACAATATCGCTGCCCTGATGCAGCGCCTGAAAAAAGCTGTGCTGACAGCCGGTCCCGGCCGCCCCCCAGATCACTGGTGTTGTGGCATAATCAAGCACGCTGCCATCGGCACGAACAGATTTACCGTTGGATTCCATTTCCAGCTGCTGCAACCAGGCCGGCACCAGCGCCAATCGCTGGTCATAAGGCATGATCCCCAGCGTTGGATAGCCCATGAAATTGCGATTCCAGACCCGCAACAACCCCAGAATGACGGGAAGGTTTTCAGTATGCGGCGCGGTTTCGAAATGCCGGTCCATTGCAGCTGCACCTTGCAGAAGCTGGGTGAATGCCGCCGCCCCGACATCAATCATCACCGGCAGGCCAACGGCCGACCACAGCGAATAACGCCCACCAACACCCTCATCAAAATCGAATATCCGGTCAGCAGCGATGCCCCATTCTGCCGCCACATCCGGGGCCGCTGTGACGGCTGCCATGGCCCCTTCATTACCACCAGCGGCCAGCCAGTCGCCGGCCAGGGCGGCGTTGCGCATCGTCTCGTCAGTGGTGAAGGTTTTTGATGTGACAATCACCAGCGTTGTTGCCGGATCGCAGCCGCGCAGCACGTCATGCAGATGCGCCGGATCGACATTCGAGACATAATGCAGGCGCGGTCCGCTCGACAGATGGGCAAGCGCGGCACTGACCATGGCCGGCCCCAGATCGGACCCGCCAATACCGATATTGATGACATCGGTAACATGCGAAGCGCGCACACTCTGCGCAAAGGCAGAAAGACCGGCAAATTCGTCGCTGTCGATACGTGCGGCGCTGCGCTGCGCCATATGGACAACTGCGCGCCCTTCACTGACATTCACCGCCTCACCCGCGAACAGCGCGCTGATCTTGTCGTCCAGTCCGCAGCTTATCGCAAAGGCCTGAAGTTGCATCATGACGGCGTCGTTCAGAAACTGGCGCGACAGATCAATCCGCAGATCGTCAAGCTGCCAGACAAACCCACGTGCCCTTGTTGCGTCGCCCAGAAGCGCACCAAGCTGCTGCTGCCGCATAACAACAGCCATGTCCTGCAGGGAGTTGTGAATGGCGGTATCGGTATTCATGATAGGTGTTCCTTGACGAAAATGTACTGCATGAAATGTGCTACATGAAATGTGCCACATGTGTGGCAACAACCTTATAACAGCGAGAGTGTCAGGCTGTCTCATAGCATCACCTTGTGAAAAAACTCACTGGTGAAGTGATGCCGGAAGGCCCATATCCTAACGCAACCGGGTCTGTTCCCGCCAGCCATCTGCACCGAAAAGGTGATCAAAACATGACAACATCGTCCGACACAGCTGATCTGGTGATCCCTGATCTGATGGTCATTGGCAGCGGCATTGCCGGCCTTGCCGCGGCACAGGCGGCCATGTCGGCTGGCATGTCTGTGATGGTGATTGACAAGGGACGGCGGATTGGCGGGCGTGTCTCGACGCGGCGGGCCCACGGTTTCACCTTCAATCACGGGGCCCAGTTCATGACCGCGCGGTCACCTGAATTTGTGTCGCTGAGCACCGCCGCCATCCAGAATCATGCTCTGGCTGCATGGCATGTTGCCAACCGCGATGCGCTGTGTGGCACCCCCACAATGCGTGACTTTCCTGTCTATATGCAGCGCGGACTCGATGTGCGGCAGGGAATCGAGATCACCGACATTGGCCGTGAACATGACCACATCATTCTGACGGACAAGGATGGGCAGACGCATATGGCGCGGCACCTGATTGTCAGCGCACCAGCACCGCAAAGCCAGCGTCTGCTTGCCAATGTTGCACCAAACCTGTCCGCCCTTGCCTGCAGTGCCAGCTATGCGCCCTGCTGGACAGGCATGTACGGGTTTTCAGACGCACCGCCGCCACATGATCCGGCACCTGTCGGCGATGATGCTGGCCCGGTCGGCTTTGCATTGTGGGAGGCAGACCGCCCCGGCGCACCAGCAGCCAACCATGCCCTGACAGTGCAAGCCGCCCCCGGGTGGAGCCAACAGCATCTTAAAGATGATGCCGGCGATGTTGCCGATGCCTTGCTGGCAGCCTGGCAGGAGGCCAGCGGACAAACAATCGGCACACCTGTTCTGAAAGCCGCGCATCGCTGGCGCTATGCACGGGTGGTAACGCCAGCCAGTGACGATGCGGCGGTGACATCATCCTGCGGGCGAATCGCTGTGGCTGGTGACTGGCTTGGTGGCGCGCGCATCGAACACGCGTTTCTCAGTGGTCAGCGGGCGGTGGCCGCACTGACCACCGCACCAAACTGACAAAGTAACGCCGATGTCGAATGTCCTTGCCCTGTCCATCCCCTTTTTCGCGCTGATCTTTCTTGGCATGTTTGCCCGCGCGATCGGTTTCATCCGTGAGGATGGCGCGCTGAACCTGTCCAAATTCGCGTTCTTCGTGGCGTTGCCACCGATGATGTTTATGAATGTTGCCGCGGGGACACCTGAAGATATTCTGAACTGGGGCTTTTTCTGGCGGTATGAACTGGCGACCATTACCCTGTTCATTGTCACGGCGTTGCTGGCACGATCTGCCTTTCGTCTCACCCGCCTTGAAAGCGGTATTTTCGGGCTGAACGCCGCCTATCCCAATTATGGTTATATGGGTGTGCCGCTGGCCATCATGGCCTTTGGTGATGCGGCGGCGATGCCATTGGCGTTGATGCTGTTTGCCGACACGGTCATTCTGTTGATGCTGACCGCGGCGTTTGTTGTTGGCGGGGCCGGCGGGCTGGTCACAGCGCTGCGGCGCACGGTGCTGACACTGATAAAAAATCCGTTGCTGATTTCGGTCGTGGCGGGGCTGGCCTTTGCCGCATCCGGGCTGACCCTGTCCGGCCCGATCGACACCATCATCACCATGCTGGCAGGTGCCGCCGCGCCAGTGGCGCTGTTTGCGCTTGGTGCAACGGTTTACGGACAGCCACTGGCAAAAGCCGTTCCCGAGATTGCCAGCATCAGCGCGGCACGCCTGTTGTTGCATCCGGCCATGGTGGCCGCCCTGTTCCTGCTTTTGCCGGGACAGGATATAATCTGGGTACAGACAGCCATCCTTGCCGCCAGCCTGCCGATTGCCGCCAACGTCTTTGTTCTGGCAAGCCATTATGGCGGCTATCCCGGACGCACCGCATCAGCGATTCTTGCCAGCACGATCCTTGCAAGCATCACCGTGCCAGCAGTGCTGTATTTCCTGTTCAACCTTGCTGAAGGCGGTTAATCACTGGGCCCCTCTAGTCACTGGGCCCCTCTAGTCACTGGGCCCTTCTAGTCACTGGGCATCGTGTCTGCATAACCGGGAACAGCCGCCGCAAAACCGTCCTTCCATTCCACAAGATGCGGGGCATGATCGCGCCATTCCACCTGCTTGCGGAAATCCAGATAATCCAGTGCGCAGGCCACGCCGATTTCGGCGATATCAGGCATCGCGCCGCTTTCATAGCGTTCCATCGGTATGCCTTGCAGACTGCGAATAATCTTGTCGCGCTGGAACGTTACAAAGCTTTCCACCTGCATGCCTTCCGGCCGCAATCTGTCCTCATAGATCACAAGGACAGCGGCATCCAGAATACCGTCCGCCAATGCCGACATCGACATCACGGCATAGCGATCCGGCCCGGAAGCCGGCAGAATTTTTCCGCCACCGGCACGGGCATCCAGATAGTCGAGGATCGTGCGGCTGTCGAAGAGCACCATGTCATCCACCACCAGAGCCGGAATTTTGCCAAGCGGATTGACGCCGCGGATATCATCTTCCGGGTCCATGGTGTTGGTCTGCTTGATTGTCACCTCGTCGCGCATACCAAGGCAAGACAGCGCAATCTTGATCTTGCGTCCGAAAGGTGAAGGCGGGCTGGAATAGAGGATCATGATATGTCCCTTTGTTGTTAAGGCAGTTGCCGAGATTGGCTATGTGCGCGGCAAGCCCTACAGCAGCGTCATCGCTTCGGTAAGGCTCGCAACCTGATGGGCTGGCGGTTCGGGAAGATCATCCCACGGCTTGCCGCCGCGATTGACCCAGACCGTTCGGAACCCGAAACTGCCGGCCCCGGCCACATCCCAATTGTTCGAGGAATAAAAGGTAACCTCTGAGGCTGAACACCCAAAGGCATCGGTGACCAGCCGGTAGACTGCAGGATCAGGCTTGTAAAGGCGCAGCACATCAACGCTCAGCACCTGATCAAGGCTGCCTGCAATGCCAGCCGCCGCCAGCGCGCTGTCCAGCATATCAGGCGACCCGTTTGACAATACGCCGGTTCCCTGCCCACCCGCAGCCAGCTGCTGCAACACGCCCGGCACCTCGTCATACGCGGTCAGCGTGGTGTAGAGCGATAACAGCTTTTCACGCATCTGCGCATCATCCATGCCCATTTCAGCCATCGTGACATCGAGCGCATTCTGCGTGATGGTCCAGAAATCGGTGTAGCGCTGCATCGTTGTACGCAGCCAGCTGTAGCTGAGCTGACGTTGCCGCCAGGCAGCAGCGAGTTGCGGCCAGCTCGCGGCCAGCGCCTCCATCTCCGGGGCGGCTGCAGCCTCGCGCGCTGCAGCATCCACATCAAGCAGTGTTCCGTACACATCAAACACATGGGGCATCGGTATCTCCCATAATTGGTCAGCCTTTATCCTGCACATGTCAGCCCACGCTGGCAATTCGATTGACCCTTCACCGCTGGCTGAAGTCGGGTTAACCTGCAGCGCAGCGACTGCCAGACGCACATGCAGCCAGACGCACATGCAGGAGGACAGGACGGCATGCCAACACCCATTCCGCAAGGGCTGGTCCCGAAAGACCCGGATTTTGCCGAACGCATCAAGGCGAATTTCAAGACGCAGACAGCGATGACCACATTCGGTGTCGAAATGGTTGATGTCACACCAGGACATACCCGCATGCAGATGCTGGCCAATGACCGCGTGTTGCAACAACAGGGTTTTGTGCATGGCGGTGTCATCGCAGCCGCTATGGACAGCGCTTGTGGTTATGCCGCGCTGAGCCTTGCTGCAGTTGACCGCGAAGTGCTGACCATTGAATACAAGGTCAGCTTCATCGCCCCTGCCGTTGGTGAGCACTATGAGTTCGAAGGGCAGGTCATAAAACCTGGGCGGACCGTCAGCTTTACCGAGGGGACTGCTTTCGCTGTGACAGGCGGCGCACGCAAGCTGATCGCAACGCTCAGCGGATCCATGGCACTGGTGGCCGCACCTGACGCCTGATCAATGTTTCGACCAGCAGAACCGACAGACCTGACCCGTGCGGAGGTGCCGGCTTAGGCCTTGCCTGTCGCAGGGGGCGATGCCACGATGGCACGCCAGATCAAGTATACCAGACAACCAAGCACAAAAGGTAACACAAGATGAGCAAAGCTTACTGGATTGCCACCTACATCGAAATCTTTGATGCCGACAAGCTGGCCAGCTATGCTGGGTTGGCCCTGCCCGCCATCACCGCAGCAGGCGGCAGGTTTATGGCGCGCGGCATGCCCGATGCAATACATGAAGCTGGCAAGACAACGCGCACCGTCATCATCGAGTTTGAATCCGTTGCTGCCGCCGAAGCGGCCTATGAAAGCGAGGCCTATAGCGAGGCGCTGGCTGTATTGGGAGATGCCGCACTGCGCGATATCAGGATCATTGCCGGCGCCTGATCCCTGTTATCAGGCTTAACCGGAGATCAGCCGGCCAGTTCTGCCTGATGCGCGGCCACCAGATCGGCCATGCTGTCAAATCGGAAATCGACATGCGGCATGTCGCCCGGATCGCGGGTCGCGCCGAATCCCTTTTGGTCATGCCGCCGATAGATCCAGCAATTATGCAGCCCGTGCCGATTGGCCGGCGCATGGTCATGGAACATGCTTTCCGCCGTGTGCAGAATATCGCCCTTCGCAATATCCCGGGCGGCAAGCTGTTCGATCATATATTCAAAATTGCGATCAGACGGTTTGTAGAAGCCTACATCCTCAGCCGTGTAAATGGCATCAAACGTGACCCCGAGCCGGGCGTTGCTGTGCGCAAAGCTGGCCCGATCAACATTTGACAGGATGACCAGCTTGAAGTGCTGTTTCAGATAGGCCAGCGCATCGACAGAATCGGCAAAAGCGGGCCAATGCTCAACCGATGCACCATAAATCGCAGCTTCATCCGCGGTGACAGACAGCGCCCATTCATCAGCAAGATTATGATATACAGTAGCCAGCAGGTCGCTATACAGCATCGACGGTGTCGTGCGCTGCTGCGTTGATTCCTGACGGGCATGCGCCTGCAGAATGGCATCACGGTCAAGCCGCCCGTCCATCTGGTCGATGAGCGGCTTCAAGCCAGCCATAATACCGCTTTCCCAGTCGATAAGCGTACCATAGCAATCAAATGTCAACGTACTGAAGTCAGTCAGGCGCAATCTCTCTCCCCCTTCTATACAGTGCTGCAGTTCTACGCTGCAGTCATCAGGATGTCACCTGCATGCCGGCAACTGGCGGTCTCCGCCCGACATCGGCTGGCAAGGATATCGCATCACCTGTGGGCAGGTCATCGGCAAGCTGGACCAGCGCTGCAACCTGCCGGATCCGGCGGCGCGCCTCGGCCTCGACTGTAGCTTCGGTTATACCATGCACTGCAATCGATGGCGTGGGCGGTGTATCAATGACCAGCGTCAGACTGGCACCAGCCAGCAGCGCCAGCATATGCGCATCCTCATACCGCTGGCTGCCAACGCGTTCACCACATCATGATGCAATGCCAGCAACCTGCCAACAAAATCAGGGGGCAGCATTTTCTCAACCAGATTTTTCTCTGATGTGATCACCCCGAACAGCATATCGAACGCATCATGATCAATGTAACGCCGCGCAAAATGCCCATCCGATGATCGCACGATGTCGGCCAGCCGCGCGATATCACTGTCGATGCAAATCTCACCATCGCTCATGGCTGGCAGGCTGATTCGCATGATGGTCACCTGCCGCCGTGATCTGGCACCGAAACCTTTGGCCGGTTTTGACAGGTTCAGGTCTGCATGAAACAGGCGCAGACGATGCTGCGCACGGCAACCGGAATAATGGTTCGAAATGGTGACCTGTGATTCGGGAAGCATGTCTGCTACGGCAAGGTCCTGAACAACCAGCTCGGCAAATTTGTCATTTTCATCAGGTGTCATCACGGCGCTGATATGCGCTGCCAGTGGCAGCTCCAGCCCTGATTCCAGCGAGACATCCTTGCGGATCAGGGGAACCCAGCTGCCAATAACGGCCAGCGCGGCAAGACCAGCTACAAGCGCCGGAAACAGGGGTTGTGACAGCAATGCCAGCTGCGGGCCAAAATCGGGAGCCACCCACCAGATGGCCGCTACAATGCCGATCAGGCAGACCCCGATGCCGGTGATGACCAGGGCAAATATGCCGCGCCGCCGCAACTGGTGGCGGGCCGCCTGTATTTCGAACGCCAGATGCGTGTCCCAATGGGACGCGAATCCTGCCTCGAAAGCAGTTCTTTCAGCAAAGCTGGACATATCCCAAAAATAGCGCATCAGATGACCGGAAAACAAGTCCGGCGCCGGGCAACGCCAACCCTGTCGGTTGACCTGCCGGTCAGTCAGCAGTGCAGTATGGCCATAAACTTGGCGTTCAGGCAGCAGGTCAGCTGTAATTTATATATTGCTAATAAAAGTAAATAATATGAAAACTTCTTGCCGAAACGCCTCCCTTGTGGGTTTGGCACCCGTTAACGGTAGTAACAGGATGACCATGAAGCAGTCTTGTATCATGTTGAAACGCGGACGCGGGCTGGATGCTTTGTTCGCGTTCAGATTGCTGACAGCGTTTCTGTTATGCGGCGTCACTAGTGTGTCGGCCCTCGCCAACACCCCTGTTGATGATGTCTTTCTGCAATGTGACGGTGAAGTGCGCACACGTCAGCTGGCCTTTCAGCTTGGCGAGCAGGAAATTGAGGAATTCACCCCGGCCAGACGCCTTCTGCAGATCGAGATCAGAAGCGCCCGCCGCGCCCGCATCATGGACCACACTTCGGGAGATGTGCTGTTCACACCAAGGCAGTGCAAACTGTCTGATTTGAAAATTGCCTGCGAACATGATGATGATGAGGGCACCCGCCAATTGTTCATCTCACGCACCAGCGGCGATGCGATTTTCGAGGGATATAGCGAGTCAGGGGACAAGATGTCCAATCTGGTCGTGGAGCATTATGTGTGTGTGAAGGAAGCGCGTGAGGCGCTGTTCTAGCCGCCTGCCCCAACAACCAGTTACATGGGTAATGGCATTGGCAATGCCAGAGCGTTGGTCAGAACGGCTGTCAGCGTCAGGATGACCGCAACCACAGCAATTTCCAGATTGATTGATGTTTGCAGCCGGGCTGCTGCAGATATGTCACCACCGCGCAAGTCTGGCACCAGCCGGAATCTGTTCAGTGCAGCCAGCCCCAACAGGCCTGCCACCAAACCGATCTTGGCCAGCAGAACCTGCCCATATGCGGTTGTGAACAGCGCTGTCAGTGATCCTGTCAGATAGGCTGCAAATCCACCGCCGCTGATGACCAGCGCCCCCACCGCCCAGCTGGCAACTTTGGCAAACTGATGGGCGATGTCTGCCAGCTCATCATGCGCTGGCGCATCGCTGTCCGCCAGCATGCACCGACGGCGCAGCGGCAGAAATGCCCCCAACCACACAGCTACACAGGACAGATGAACAACCAGCAACAGGCCGGTCATCAGCCCGCCCAGAACGGCATGCCCGTGAATGGCAAAACTGGCCGCAATTACGGCAACCGTCACGCCGCCAGCGATGGGCCGACGCGCTTCAACCACCCGTGGCAAGGTTGCCGCCATAATGAAGCCCAGCGCAGCCAGCACAGTCGACAGGCCAAGCGAAGTGCCCATCATCAGCCCCAGAAACTGTGGATCAACAGCACTGGCCAGATCTCCGCCAAGATTACCTCCAGCCGCTGGCACCCGCAGGCATGTGGCCGCAATCCCGATCCATGCCCCGATGGCCAGAACCCGCGCCAGATGCGTCTGCGAACCGTCTGTCATATGGCGGGCAAACATAATGCCGTACAGGATGCTGCCATTGGCCAGAAACATGCCGGCATAAAGGCCAAGGGTGATAACCGGAACGATCAGGCCCCAGAATTCCATCTGCTAAAACTCCACTCGCCTTCGCAACATGAGGATTATTCCCCGACCGTAAAGTCGAAATTACCCTTGATCACATGGCCGTCAGCACTCAACGCACGCCAGCGCACCTCGAACGAACCGGAAGACAGGGCGGGCAACACCACCACATGCTGTGTTGCGATCTGCATCAGATGCGAATCCCCAAGCGGGATGTCCGTTCCGTCTTGCGAGAGAGACAGTTTTACCAGCTTTGCCTCACCGCGAAATTGCAGCTGCAGTTCGGCCGGTGCTGACGATACTGTCTAACCATCTGCCGGCATCGATTTGGACAGCGGCGAATGCGCCATCGCCGCAGCCGCCAGATACAATGTCGTAACGCCTGTGAGGAGCGCAATTGTCAGATATCTTGCAAATGCCAGGCGGTTCATGCTGGTCAACCCGTTCATATACTGAATCCCTATCCATATTTAACATTAATGCTTGCGCAGGTCGGCCTGAATAGTTGTGCAGGCTGGCCTGTCCCCTGTTCTCTCATTCCAAGAAGGCTTGTTCAGTGACAGGCTTTGCCAAGCGCCTTCAGACGCCAGTAATTGTACGGCAAGGGGGTCACAAACCCGGCAGCCAGCATCAGCGGCACAATCCACCATGTCAGCATCGCCCCGCCGGTCAACGCCACATCGGTGACATTCATCGCCACTTCCATCCCGATCATTGAGATCAGCGACATTCCGATGGCGGTTTTAAACGCCAGACGCAGCGGCATCTGGCGCGCCAGAATGAACGTTTCCAACGCGATCGAGGTCAGCAACCCGTTGATGATAGCCAGCGACATGATCAGCAGTACCGGCCAGGGAATGCCGGTCAGCTGAAAGAACAGGATCGTCCCCATATCGCCGATGGCGCAGCCGATCAGGCACCACATGGTGTTGTATGACGCCCTCCGCCAGGTATGGCGGCACCGCCAGCTGATCCCCAATGCCTGCGCAATTGCTGTCATCTTGACCTCCGATTTTGAATATAGACTTTCCCCTAAGGGGAAGGTAAAGGGCATGTAGAGAAAAAATCGGATGACGACACCAGCGACACAGACGAAACAGGCGACACAGGCGACACAGGCGACACAGGGGCGATGACGATGAAGATTCTGGAAGCGGCGAAGCGTGCTGGCCTCACGGTCAAGACACTTCGCTACTACGCGAATATCGGGATGGTGACGCCGCATCAGGACCCGGCAACCAGTTATCGTGACTATTCGGAAGAGGATGTCGCCAAGCTGCAGTTTGTCGGCAAGGCCCGCCGCTTTGACTTTTCGGTTGAGGAATGCCGCGAACTGCTGGGGCTGTATGAGGACCGCAACCGGCCCAGCCGAGAGGTAAAGGCTCTGACATTGAAAAAAGTGGCGGAGATTGATTCCCGCCTTGCCGAACTGCAATCGCTGAAAGACGAGTTGTCAGGCCTTGCCAGTGCCTGCGATGGCGACCATCGCCCCGATTGTCCGATCCTGAATGCCCTGAGTGGCCAAACCTGAGTGGCCAAACTTGAATCCATTGAGTGGCGGATAGATAACAATTCGCGCATTGCCGACAAATGGCGAGGGTCAGACACACCGCATGCCCGATTGCGAATCGGCATCGCGAAAATTGCTATTTCGGGATTGCCGGGATGCTCATGCGTCCCGAGCGGTGTATTTTCGCGTCATAATTGTCGCAGTGGCACATTCAGTGCTTTGCAAAAAGTAATAATATTTGCCTGCGCATGCCCGACTCTTTCTATTTGTAACAAAAATACATAACTCTTTTTCATATTTGTTACAGATTCGCCTGTAATTTTTGGCTAGGGTGAGGCGTCGGGCATTACGCCCTCTCACAGACTGACTTGGAGGAATTCCACATGGATCGTAGATCCTTTATTTCAAAAGCAGGCGCTGGCGCTGCCCTCGCCGGCACCACCGCACTTGCGGCACCTGCAATTGCGCAGGGCAAGCGCACACTCACAATGGTGACTTCCGTGCCTCATGGCTTTGCTGTTTTTGACAGCGCTGCCGTGTATTTTGCGAACGCTGTCACTGAAATGACTGATGGTCAGATCACTATCGAGAAAAAAGCTGCTGGCGAACTCGTCGGTGCTTTCGAAGTGTTTGACGCTGTTTCATCGGGTCAGGCTGACATCTATCACTCTGCTGAGTATTACTTTGGTGGTCAGCATCCCGGACTTTACTACTTCACATCTGTGCCATTTGGCGCCACCACTGAAGAGCTGATGGCCTGGTATTACCATGCTGGCGGTTTCGACCTTCATGACCAGCTTGGCCAGATTTTCAACCTTAAATCATTCCTCTGCGGCAGCAC
>JADHLH010000001.1 GCA_016780765.1 Alphaproteobacteria bacterium
CCCCTGTGCCAGAATCCAGCCAGAATCAACTTGTTACCGGGCTCATATCAGGCTGTTAACAGACACAGGTTAAACGACTCGCTGACAAAAGGGCAGGCATCACAGACCAGCCCGACTTCACAATCGCGCGCGGAGACCGCCATGCGGCTAGCATCACTCGAAACCTTCATCGTCGGCACGCCGCCGCCTGGCTTTGGTGGCCGCTATTTCATTTTTGTGCGGCTGAGCACCGCCTGCGGTATTACCGGGGTGGGCGAAATTTACGCCGCCAGCTTTGCACCTGACCTGATCTGCCGCATGGCCGAAGACATGTTCCAGCGCTATCTGGAAGGCAACGCACCTGACCAGATCGAGGCTTTCTGGCGCCGGGCGCATGGGTCAGGGTTCAGCCACCGGCCTGATGCCACGGTTCAGGGCATCGTCAGCGGTCTTGAAATGGCCTGCTGGGATATTGTCGGCAAGGCGCTGGACCGGCCGGTGCATGCGCTGCTTGGCGGCAAGGTGAATGAACGGCTGCGCACCTATACATATCTCTATCCGCCAGAAGGTGCTGATGCGGCAAGCTTCTACAATGATTCGCAAGCCAGCGCCGAAGTGGCAGCCACCCGTCTTGCCGACGGGTTCACCGCGGTGAAGTTCGATCCTGCCGGGCCCTATACCGTATATGATGGCCGCATGCCCGATCAGGAGGCGCTGACCCGCAGTGCCGATTTTTGCCGCGAGATCCGCACTGCTGTTGGCGACCGCGCTGATCTTCTGTTCGGCACGCACGGCCAGTTTACCGCCGCCGGTGCGCTGCGCCTTGCTGAACGCATTGCTCCCTTCGACCCGCTGTGGTTCGAAGAGCCGTGCCCACCCGACATGCCGGAGGAAATGGCAAAAGTTGCCGCTGGCACCAGTATCCCGGTGGCCACGGGTGAGCGGCTGTGCAGCAAGTTTGAGTTCGCCCGTGTATTGCAGACCGGCGCCGCTGCCATTCTGCAGCCAAATCTGGGACGCGCAGGCGGCATTCTGGAGGGCAAGAAGATTGCCGCCATGGCCGAGGCGCATTACGTGCAGATTGCGCCGCACCTCTATTGCGGGCCCATTGTGGCCGCCGCAAATATCCAGCTGGCCGCCTGTATCCCGAATTTCCTGATTCTGGAATCTATCGGCAAAATGGACGGATTTCATGCCGATTTGCTGAAAACGCCACTTTTGTGGGAGGACGGGCATATCATTCCGTCTGATGCGCCGGGACTTGGTGTGGAGCTGGATGACGAGGTGGTGGCAGCACATCCGTGGACAGGCTCCCAATTGCATCTGGAAATGCAAGCCAGCCCGCATGACCCGCAACGCGACAGCAAGTTTGGCGGTGGGTGACAAGCATCGCCCGACACCCCTCCACCGACCTGCCCGCAAGCCAGCACCATACATGGTGATTGTCTCTGCGGTAATCGGCTGAAAACCCAAGGCGAAAGCGTGATTGCGGTCTTGACAGCGACGGTGCGGTGCGTATATTCCAGCGCAATCCGCTTTGGGGTTCCAGAGCGGTATGTTTTTGCTTTCTGCCAAAAGCAGGTTGATTTGTGGCTGACGCCTCACACAGATGTGGGGGATCACAGTTGCAACGGATCACAGATGGCCGGATGGCCGCAGACTAGTGGTCGCCAGGCTTGTAGTCGCAACGGCACGTATGACGCGGCAAGCGGCAGAAAGGTTAAGGATGGAAGCCATGTATGCGTTGGTAAAGACAGGCGGTAAGCAGTACCGCGTGGCAAAAGATGACAAAATCCTTGTTGAGCGCATTGCCGCCGACGAGGGTACTGAAATCATTCTTGATGACATCATCATGCTTGGTGATGGCGACAAGGTGACTGTGGGTACACCACGCGTTGAGGGGGCTGCCGTCAGCGCAAAAGTCGTGCGCCAGACCCGCGGGCCAAAGATCATCATCTTTCGGCGCAAGCGTCGCAAGAACCATCGTCGAACACAGGGCCATCGTCAGGACCTGACGCTTCTGCAGATCACAGCGATTGCCGAAGATGGCAAGGCGCTGAAGCCAAAGTCTGCCCCGGCGAATAAGGCCGCACCAAAGGCAGAGGCCGCAGAGGCTGCGCCAAAGAAAGCAGCCGCAAAGAAGGCAGCGCCAAAGGCAGAGGCGAAAGCCGCGCCAAAGAAGGCAGCTGCGAAGAAATCAGCCACAAAGAATGCAACGGCCAAAAAGGCCCCGGCCAAGAAAACGGCCGCAAAGAAGTAATACGGCGCGGAAATAATACGGCGCGAAGGAAGTGACCCGGTATAGCGGGCGCGCTGACAGCTGAAGGGAGCTGGAAAATGGCACATAAAAAGGCAGGCGGCAGTTCACGTAACGGTCGCGATTCCGCAGGTCGTCGTCTCGGCGTCAAGAAGTTCGGCGGCGAATCAGTTCTGGCAGGCAACATCATCATGCGCCAACGCGGTACCAAGGTACATCCCGGCAACAATGTCGGCATGGGCAAGGACCACACATTGTTCGCACTGACTGAAGGCCGGGTCGCCTTCAAGGAAAAGTCGGGTGGCCGCATGTTCGTCAATGTTGTGCCAGCAGCCGAGGCTGCCGAGTAGGTCGCATCCGCACCACACAACCGGCAGCCATTTTGGCAAGGGGGATGACGCTGGCGTTGTTCCCCTTTTTTGATTTTCGGCATCCTCCGCAATCAGGCATGGGCGATCTCTGATGAAGTTTCTCGATCAGGCCAAGATATTTACCCGCTCGGGCAATGGCGGTCCTGGGTCGGTCAGCTTTCGCCGTGAAGCCCATGTGCCCTTTGGCGGGCCTGACGGCGGCGATGGCGGACGCGGCGGCGATGTGATCGCGCATGCGGTTGGCGGGCTGAACACGCTGATCGATTATCGCTATCAACAGCATTTCAAGGCTGAATCCGGCCGGCCGGGTGCAGGGCGCGACCGGTCTGGTGCGTCTGGCGGTGATGTAGAACTGAAACTTCCTGTCGGCACACAGATTCTGGCCGATGATCAGGAAACGGTGATTGCCGATCTGATGCGTGAGGGCCAGAAATTCATCCTTGCCAAGGGCGGGGCTGGCGGCCGCGGCAATGCCTTTTTCAAATCATCGACGAACCGCGCCCCGCGCAAGTCCCAGCCCGGTGAGCCCGGGCAGGAAATGTGGGTCTGGCTGCGCCTGAAGCTGATTGCCGATGCCGGTCTTCTGGGATTGCCGAATGCCGGCAAGTCAACTTTCCTCAGCGCCGTGTCGGCGGCCCGGCCAAAGATTGCCGATTATCCATTCACAACGCTGCACCCGAATCTGGGCGTGGTGGGAGTTGATGAGCGCGAATTCGTGATGGCCGATATTCCGGGGCTGATTGAAGGTGCGCATCGCGGTGCCGGTCTTGGCCACCGGTTTCTTGGCCATGTTGAGCGCTGCCGCGTGCTGCTGCATCTTGTCGATGTAACCGGCGATGATCCGGTTGCCGACTGGAAGATTCTGCGTGAGGAGCTGGCCGCCTACGGGTCGGGCATTGATGGCAAGAAGGAAGTCATTGCCCTGACCAAGATCGACGCGGCCCCTGATGGTTATGCCGAGGATGTGCGCGACGCACTGATCAAGGAGGGGGCCGATGATATCATGACGATGTCGGCTGTCAGCGGCGAGAATGTAAAGTTTGTCCTGCGCCGCCTGCTGGCCGTGATCGATGCAGAACGTATCGCCGATGCGCCTGTCGAGGACCCTGTGCCATGGTCGCCCTGACTCCTGCCGCATCTGTCATTGAGGCTGCCAGAACAATTGTCATCAAGATCGGCTCGTCGATTCTGGTTGATGAGACCCATCACGCAGTCAATGCTGACTGGCTGACCGGCATCGCCGAGGATATCGCAGCCCTGCAACGCGACGGCAAGAATGTGGTCGTGGTGTCCAGCGGTGCGATTGCCCTTGGCCGTCACGTTCTGGGCATTGACGGGCGCGTTCTGGCGCTGGAGGAAAAACAGGCTGCCGCAGCCACCGGACAGGTGGTGCTGGCCCATGCCTGGAGTGCGGCGCTTGCCGCGCATGACATTCGGGCAGCCCAGATTCTGCTGTCACCCGACGATACCGAAACACGTCGCCGTCATCTGAATGCGCGCGCCACCATGTCGACGCTGATCACACTTGGCGCGGTGCCAGTGGTGAATGAGAATGACACGGTGGCGACTGCTGAAATTCGCTTTGGTGACAATGACCGTCTTGCCGCGCGTGTTGCCGCGATGATCAGCGCGGATCTGCTGATTCTGCTGTCTGATGTTGACGGGCTCTATTCGGCAAACCCGCGCAAGACTGGCGATGCCACGCATATTGCCGAGGTGACAGCGCTGTCTGATGATATCGTGAACATGGCCGGCACTGCAAACGCGGACTATGCCTCAGGCGGCATGGTAACCAAGCTTGAGGCGGCCCGCATTGCGATGGCAGCCGGGTGCGGCATGATCATCTGTGACGGGCGTGTCCCGCAGCCCGTATCACGCCTCGCCGAAGGTGGCCGTCACACGATGTTCCGGCCAGAGGACAGCCCGCTGACAGCGCGCAAGCGGTGGATTGGCGGTGCCTTGACCCCAAAAGGTGTGCTGCGTGTTGACAGCGGTGCTGAAACGGCCCTTCGCAAGGGCCGCTCGCTTTTGCCCGCCGGAGTAACCGCAGCGCGCGGACAGTTTGATCGGGGCGATCTGATTGCCGTGGAAAATGCGTCTGGACAGGTCATTGCCAATGGCCTGTCTGCCTACTCGCTTGCCGATACGCAGATCATCCTCGGACATAAAAGCCGTGAAATTGAGAGCTTGCTGGGATATCGTGGAAGAGATGAACTGATTCATGCTGATGATCTTGTGATTTTTGATGCGAATGGCTGACAGATGTTGCATCGCCCGCTGACCTAATACACACGCAAACCAGACCAGACCACAACAGACCAGACAGCCGATCATGACACCGAACGAACAGACAATTGTCACCGACCACAGCCAGCTGATTTCTGATCTGGTGGTGACGGCGCGTGCGGCGCAATCTGTGCTGGCGCAGTCATCGCATGAGGCACGCGCGTCTGCGCTGCAACATGCTGCCACGCTGATTCGCGCGCATGCTGACGAGATCATGGCCCACAACTGCACCGATCTTGACCGGGCTGAAAAGGCCGGGATGGCAAGTTCCTTTGTCGACAGGCTGACCCTGAATGAGAGCCGGATAGAGGCAATGGCAGCCGGCCTTGAGGATATCCTTGCACTGGATGACCCGCTGGGCCGGGAGCTGGCGCGCTGGCAGCGGCCAAATGGGCTGGATATCACGCGCGTGTCTACGCCGCTTGGCGTGATTGGTGTGATCTATGAATCGCGCCCGAACGTTACCGTTGATGCAGCTGGCCTGTGCCTTGTGTCCGGCAATGCGGTGATACTGCGCGGGGGATCGGACAGCAGTGCAAGTTCGGCCTTTCTTGCCAGGCTGATGGCTGAGGGTCTTGAAGCAGCAGGTCTGCCGGGTGGCGGCGTGCAGATGGTGCCAACCACCGACCGGGCTGCTGTTGGCGCGATGCTGGCAGCAAACGGCGAAATCGACGTGATTATCCCGCGCGGTGGCAGATCGCTGGTTGAGCGTGTGCAAACCGAGGCGCGCGTGCCTGTATTCGCGCATCTGGAGGGCATCTGCCATCTGTTTATCGATGCTGCCGCAGACAGCGCAAAATCTGTAGAGATCGCGGTGAATGCCAAAATGCGGCGGACCGGGATCTGCGGGGCAGCGGAAACCATACTGGTCGACAGTGCCGTGGCCGGCGACATGGTGCCAGCTATTGCCAGCGCGCTGATTCGCGCAGGATGTGCGATTCGCGGCGATGAACATGTATGCGGTCTTGTTGACGATGCTACGGCCGCCACCGAGGCAGACTGGTCAACCGAATATCTGGACAGCATTATCTCGATGAAGGTGGTTGACGGGGCCGAGGCAGCCATCAGCCATATCGCGCATTACAGTTCTGGCCATACCGATTGCATCATTACTGAAGATAAGGCCACAGCCGAGGCCTTTCTGGCTTGTGTTGACAGCGCCATTGTCATGGTCAATGCATCAACCCAGTTTGCCGATGGTGGCGAATTCGGCATGGGGGCTGAAATCGGCATCGCCACTGGCCGCATGCATGCGCGTGGACCGGTTGGCGCCGCACAATTGACCAGTTTCAAATATATCGTTCGGGGCAATGGCCAGATCAGACCTGCCTGATACCGCTGCTGCCCGCCGTCACCAGCATACGCGCCTGTTCCATGACCGTGGCCGCATGCGGATCGGGCTGCTGGGCGGATCGTTCAATCCGGCGCATGAAGGCCATCTTCATATCACGCATCTGGCCCGCCGCGCCCTTGGGCTGGATCAGGTCTGGTGGATGGTCAGCCCGCAAAACCCCCTGAAAACATCACGCGATATGGCGCCGCTTGATATGCGGCTGATGCAGGCACGTCAGATGACTGCCGGCATCCCCTGGATCAGGGTGTTTGCCCCGGAAGCCGGATTTCGCACGAATCTGACGCATGCCACATTGCGTATCCTGCGCCAGCGGTGCCCCAGACACCGGTTCTGCTGGCTGATGGGTGCTGATAATCTGCAGGGATTCGGGCGCTGGCAGCACCATGACATTATCGCGCAGACTGTACCCATTGCGGTACTGGACCGTCCGGGGTATTCTTATAAAGCGATAAACGCAGGACGACGCTTGCTGAAAGGCAGACAACCCGCCGCCAGATTTCGAATGATGGCACTGGGGGCACACAGCAAACCTCCTGTCTGGTGCTTTATCGCTGGGCGTCGGCACCATGCGTCGGCAACAGCTCTGCGGCAGGCCGGACAGGACCCGGCAACACAGGGCGCATTTGTGGAGAGTCACAATTAGCAAAATGCAATCGCATTTGGATCCTGACCAGATCCTCGAATTGGTCACCTCTTCTCTGGACATGGACAAGGCCGAAGACGTCACCACCATCCCGTTGCGTGGCAAGTCGTCAATGGCTGATTACATGGTCGTTGCCAGTGGTACATCGTCACGCCAGGTGGCTGCCATGGCCGAGAATCTGGAATTCCGGCTGAAGACAGCCAGTGCCGAGATTCTGGGGCTTGAAGGGGTTCGCCAGGCAGACTGGGTGCTGATCGACGCGAATGATGTCATCATCCACCTGTTCCGCCCTGAAGTAAGAGAATTCTATGGTCTGGAGCGAATGTGGACCAATGAGCGCGTTGAAGAGGTCGTAACGGTCAGCGGCTGATTGCAGCTGACCCGCAAACTCTCGGTCTGTAGACTATGGCGATCACATTGAGATGCCATATTCCGTCTGCTGGCGCCGAATCCCTGCTGCCGACCAATGGCCCTGTTAACCTTTTCATAGGCATCTGTCTGCGCTGGCATGCCCTCGGACCGGCTGCCACACAGCAGATATCCAGCACCTTCATCCGTATGTTCAGGGGGAGCCCATAGTATGAAGCTGGTCATTCTGGCAGTTGGCAAAGGCCGGTCAGCGCCCGAAGCAATGCTGGCAGACAGCTGGATGTCGCGCATCCATTCGGGTGGCGAGATCATCGAAGTGGACTCAAAATTGCCGACTGGGCCGGATCGGCAACGCGATGAAAGCGCCCGTTTATTGCGCCATATCGATGCTGGGATTCCGCTTGCAGCCTGCGATCCACGCGGACGTAACACATCGTCCGAGGCGTTGGCCGCACTGATCGTCGATTGGCGGGACGCCGGGCATCATTCTGCCTTTTTTGCCATTGGCGGTGCTGACGGTCATGCCGCCGCGCTGACGGACCGGGCCGACCGGATGATCAGTTTTGGCAGCGCCACATGGCCGCATATGCTGTTCCGCGCGATGCTGGCAGAACAGCTGTACCGCGCCACCACAATCCTAGCCGGACACCCTTATCACCGCAGCGGATAAGGCACTGTACTCACTCGCAGGCCAGCAGTATAAAACGGTATGTCATCACGCCCTTCCCACACAAGCCGCGCCAACGGACCCGTCGTGCTGTGCATCATGGATGGCTGGGGCCACCGTGAAGAGACAGCCCATAATGCCGTTGCGCTTGCCGCAACACCGGCTGTCGACGCACTGGCAGAACGCTGGCCAGCCAGTTTGCTGGCGGCTTCCGGCGCAGATGTCGGCCTGCCTGACGGACAGGTCGGCAATTCCGAAGTTGGCCATATGAATATCGGGGCTGGCCGGATCGTCATGCAGGATTTGCCGCGCCTGAATGCGGCCTGCAAAGATGGCAGTCTGGCCGCACATGCCGACTTGCAGGCGATTGCCAAAAAAACCGCGGCGCGCGGCGCGCGCATCCATGTAATGGGGCTGTTGTCACCTGGCGGGGTGCATGCCCATACCGATCACTTTCACGCTGTTGTTGAGGGCCTTGTCGCAGCAGGCGGCGAGGTCATCATTCACGGCTTTACTGACGGACGCGATGTTCTGCCGACAGCGGCGGCGCAACATGTCCCCGCCTTTCTTGAAGCGCTGCCCCGGGGCGTGCGTTTTGGCACGCTGACGGGCCGTTATTTCGCAATGGACCGGGACAATCGCTGGCAGCGGACAGGCGCTGCCTTCAACGCTATTGCGCATGCGGTTGCCGAGGCACCGGTAATGGACGGTCCGTTTGATGTGGTGCGCGAATCTCATGCCCGCGGCATCACTGATGAATTTATCACCCCGCATGTGCTGGCCGGATATGACGGAATGCGCGACGGTGATGCCATCGTCATGATCAATTTCCGCGCTGACCGGGTGCGCCAGTTGCTGGGGTGCTGGTTGATGACAGAGGATTCAGGTATCGACAAAGGCCTTTCTGTCCCGCAGCTGACCGCCGTGATTGGCATGACATCCTATTCCAATTCGCTGGCCGCCCGCATGACGACGCTGTTCACCCCGACCACCTTGCATCAAACGCTGGGTGAGGTTGTGGCCGCCGCTGGCCGGCGTCAGCTGCGTCTTGCCGAGACTGAAAAATATCCACATGTCACCTTTTTCCTGAATGGGGGCGTCGAGGATGCGCGCAGCGGCGAATCGCGCGCGCTTGTGCCATCACCGCAGGTGGCAACCTATGATCTGCAACCCGAGATGAGCGCTGAAGGCGTGCTGGATGCCGCGCTGGACAGTCTGCACACCGAATCGCATGACCTGATCATCATGAATTTCGCCAATCCCGACATGGTTGGCCATACAGGCAGTCTGGAGGCGGCCATGCAGGCTGTCTCTGTCGTTGATGACTGTGTCGGGCGTCTGGCCACAGCCGTGCTGGAAGCGGGCGGGCAGATGTTGCTGACGGCTGATCACGGCAATTGCGAGGTGATGTGGGATGATGACTACAAATCGCCACATACCGCTCATACAACCAATCTGGTGCCCTGCATTCATATCGGGGCGCATAAGGATATGCATATTGCCAATGGCAGGCTGGCGGATCTTGCCCCCAGTCTTCTGGCCATGCTGGGCATTGAACAACCCACCGCAATGACCGGCACACCCCTGCAACGCAGCAACAGGCCCTGAAAGAACGACAAAATCCATTAACGTCACAGACATTGGCACCGCAACTGCAGCTTCGCAAACATTGCAATAAGCTGTTAGCGCATTACATTATCGATACCTCCAGACACCGCGCAGGATTGGATATCACATGGGATATATGGTTAGTTTTGGCCGCATTCGGCTTTGGCAGGTGACACTGTTTTGCACGGTGGTGTTTGCCGCCGGGCTGGTAATCCCGACACTGACGACCGCGCAAAGCTCTTCCAAGGAAGACACCTACCGCCAGCTTGGCCTGTTTGGTGATATCTTCCAGCGCGTCCGCGAAAGCTACGTTGACGAGGTTGAAGACAGTGAACTGATCGAGGCGGCCATCACCGGCATGCTGACATCACTGGACCCGCATTCATCATTCCTGAACACCGAGAATTTCTCGGACATGAAGGAACAGACAAAGGGACGCTTTGGTGGCCTTGGTGTTGAAATCACCATGGAACAGGGCATGGTGAAAGTGGTATCGCCAATTGACGATACGCCCGCTGCCCGCGCCGGCCTTCAGCCAGAGGATTTTCTGATTGCCGTGGATGAGGAATCGATCATCGGCATGCAGCTATCCGAGGCGGTTGACAGGCTACGCGGAAAAGTCGGATCAAAGGTCAAGATCAAGGTCCAGCGCGGCCAGACCGAGCCGTTCGACGTGACCATTGTGCGCGACTTCATCAAAATCAGATCGGTGCGGTCGGAAATCTTCGATGGCATCGGCTATGTGCGTATCACCACCTTTTCCGAGCAGACCACACCCGGCCTGATGGAAGCGGTTGATGGCTTCTTCAAGACCGAAGGCGATTCGCTGAAAGGCATCGTGCTTGATCTTCGCAACAATCCTGGCGGCTTGCTGACCGAGGCTGTATCCGTCAGCGATGCGTTCCTGGAAGAGGGCGAGATTGTCTCGACGCGCGGACGCCATTCCGGTGACGGGTCGCATATCTATGCCAAGCCGGGTGATATCGCGCGCGGGCTGCCTATGGTCGTCCTGATCAACTCGGGTTCCGCCTCGGCATCCGAGATTGTGGCTGGCGCACTGAAAGATCATGGCCGTGCGATCATTCTGGGAACCCGCTCGTTCGGCAAGGGGTCGGTACAGTCGGTTATCCCGATTTCCAACAGCTCCGCCATTCGCCTTACCACAGCGCGCTATTACACCCCGTCCGGCATTTCGATTCAGGCGCGCGGCATCATGCCGGATATTGAGGTGGAACTTGCCAGAATTGAAGCTGTTGAAGGCGGTATCGTGCGTGAGGAAGACCTGCGCGGCGCCCTTGATGGCAGCGAGGAAGATGATAGCACTGTATCAGACGATAACGCAGGCAACACCACCAAGGATGATGATGGCGCTGACAGCGATGGAGGTGCCGAGACTTCGGGGGATGCAGAAGCGGGCGATGCCGATGCGGACCGCGCGTTCAATCAGGCAGAAATCGACTATCAGCTGGCCCGGGCGCTCGATCTTATTCGCGGCGTGGCGATATTCGGTCGCATAAAGCCTGCATCATGACCGCACCGAACATTCCTTATGATGAACGGCCATACCGGCCATGCGTTGGTATTTTCCTGCTGAATGCCGACAATCTGGTATTTGCTGGTCAGCGGCTGGATAATCGCGCCGAAGCGTGGCAGATGCCGCAGGGCGGTATCGATCATGGTGAAAGTGTACATGACGCCTGCCTGCGTGAAATGCTGGAAGAGATTGGCACCAACACTGCCACTGTCCTGAAAGAGCATGAGGACTGGCTGCATTACGATATTCCGCAGCCGCTGGCCGACCGGCTGTGGCACGGGCAATATCGCGGTCAACGCCAGAAATGGGTCGCGCTGCGTTTTGATGGTGATGACAGCCAGATCAATATCGATACTGACGAGCCAGAATTCGGTGCATGGAAGTGGGTCGCGCCAGCACAGCTGATCGATATGGCCGTACCCTTCAAGCGCGATGTCTATCGCGAGGTGATGACAAGCTTTGAATCGCTGATCACCAGCTGACCTGTCTGCCAATCAATTCCCCAAAAAACAAAACGCCCTGCACTAAGCCGGGCATCTTTGTTTCATAACCGGCTTTTATGCCGGCGAAACGGGGTTTTCAAAGCCGTCTGTTGCCTATTGAAGTGCCGCAATCACCGCATTCAGGAAGTCTGCCTCACCGCCTGTGGCAGCCTCGGCACGTGCCTTCAGCGTATCACGATCGGCAGTGGCAAGGTTTTCAGCACGCTCGGTCAGGATGGTAACAGATTCGCCCGACACATCAGCCAGACCACCATCGATCATGAACCGGTCGGTGATCTTGCCGTTTTCATGCACCTCAACCACACCCCGAACAAGGTCGGCCAGCAGCGGCGAATGGCGCGGCATGGCCCCAAAGAGGCCCTCTGCGCCCGGCGCAACAACCATTTCGGCTGCCTTTTGCACCATGATGTTGGCCGGTGTGACCAGTTCGAGCTGCGTTGTTTCAGCCATCAGACTCTACTCCCTGCGACAGGACATCGCTTACGCGACTTCCTGTGTCATCTTCTTGCCCTTCTCGACAGCTTCTTCAATGGTGCCAACCATGTAGAAAGCCGCTTCCGGCAGATGGTCGTAATCACCATTGATGATGCCCGAGAAGCCGTCGATCGTGTCATCAAGACCAACAAGCTTGCCAGGAGAGCCGGTGAACACTTCGGCCACGTGGAACGGCTGCGACAGGAAGCGCTGGATCTTGCGTGCACGCGCAACGGTCAGCTTGTCTTCCTCTGACAATTCGTCCATGCCCAGAATGGCAATGATGTCCTGCAATGACTTGTACTGCTGCAGTACCTCCTGAACACTACGCGCGATCGCGTAGTGGCGATCACCAACGATCCGTGGATCAAGCATCCGTGATGATGAATCAAGCGGGTCAACAGCCGGATAAATGCCAAGCTCGGCAATCTGGCGCGAGAGAACCGTCGTCGCATCAAGGTGCGCAAAGGATGCGGCAGGTGCCGGGTCGGTCAGGTCATCGGCAGGCACGTAAATCGCCTGAACCGAGGTGATCGAACCCTTGGTGGTTGTTGTAATACGTTCCTGCAATGCACCCATATCGGTTGCCAGTGTTGGCTGATAGCCCACAGCTGACGGGATACGGCCGAGCAGCGCCGACACTTCCGAGCCTGCCTGCGTAAAGCGGAAGATGTTGTCGACAAAGAACAGCACGTCCTGGCCTTCTTCATCACGAAAATATTCAGCAAGTGTCAGACCGGTCAACGCCACGCGCGAGCGTGCACCCGGCGGCTCGTTCATCTGGCCATATACCAGCGCTGCCTTGGAACCTTCACCATCGGTCTTGATGACGCCTGATTCGACCATCTCGTGATAGAGATCGTTTCCTTCACGCGTACGCTCACCCACACCGGCAAATACCGAGTAACCACCATGCGCCTTGGCGACGTTGTTGATCAGTTCCATGATCAACACTGTCTTGCCAACACCGGCTCCGCCGAACAGGCCAATCTTGCCGCCCTTTGCATAAGGTGCCAGCAAATCGACAACCTTGATGCCGGTTACCAGAATTTCAGCTTCCGTCGACTGGTCGACATATTCAGGTGCCGGACGGTGAATCGGGTAATGCTTCTTCGCCTTGACCGGCTTGCCTTCATCAACAGGCTCACCAATCACGTTCAGAATACGGCCCAGTGTTTCCGGCCCGACAGGAACGGTGATGGGATCGCCTGTGTCAGCAGCATCAGCGCCGCGCACCAGACCTTCGGTCGAGTCCATCGCAATCGTGCGAACCGCTGATTCCCCAAGGTGCTGCGCAACCTCTAGAACCAGCCGCTGGCCGTTATTGTCAACCTCAAGGGCGTTCTGAATGGCCGGAAGATGGCCTTCGAACTCGACATCAACAACAGCGCCGATGACCTGACTAATTTTGCCAATATTGTTCGCCATTTTGTCCTACTCCGCGATTAATCCTGTTATCCGGTTACACCGCTTCCGCGCCGGAAATGATTTCGATAAGTTCCTTGGTGATCGTTGCCTGACGTGACCGGTTGTAAACCAGTGTCAGCCTGTCGATCAGATCGCCCGCATTACGGGTTGCATTATCCATGGCAGTCATCCGCGCTGCCAGCTCGGCCGCCGATGATTCAAGCAGCGCACTGTACATCTGTGTCGAGATGTTACGCGGCAACACCGCGGCCAGCAGCTCGTCTTCCTCTGGCTCATATTCATACGACACGCCCGCTCCCGCATCATCTTCGCTCTGGGTGCTGTCTACCTCGGCCGGAATCAGACGACTGAGCGTCACTTCCTGCGAGATTGCCGATTTGAACTTGTTGAAAATCACTGTGACAACGTCAAACTCGCCAGATTCAAAGCCGTTACGGACTGTCTCGCCAATTGATGCGGCATCGGCATAGGATACGGCCGTACCCTGAATGCCCTCGAGGCTGTCGATGTAGAGATCGCCAAGCTCGCGGCGCAGCGCATCAGCTGATTTGCGGCCAACCATCAGCAGCTTTACCGTTTTGCCTTCGCCCTGCAGACGCGCCACCTCTGTACGGGTCTGGCGGGTGATCGACCCGTTAAAACCGCCGCACAAGCCACGATCCGCTGATACGATGACCAGCAGATGCGTCTTGTCACTGCCGTTACCAATCAGCAACGCCGGCGCGGCTGACGGGTCGGCCTTCACGGCAAGGCTGTTGACGATCTGTTGCATCCGGTCGGCATAGGGGCGGCCCTTTTCAGCCGATTCCTGAGCCCGGCGCAGCTTTGCCGCCGCCACCATCTTCATGGCGGAGGTGATTTTCTGCGTCGACTTCACGCTGTTGATGCGTGTTTTCAGATCCTTCAACGATGGCATGCATCAGACTCCATTTACCAGCACGAGACTGTTTGCGGGTCGACCGAGTAACCGGCTGACCTAGGCAAAGCTCTTCGAAAACGCCTCAATCGCAGATTTCAGATCAGCCTCGGTCTTGTCGGACAGCTTTTCTTCATCCCGAATGGTGTCAAGAACCGATGATGCGGCGCTGCGCATATGCTCCAGCAGGCCCGCCTCGAACCGGCCCACATCACCAATCTCGATCCCGTCGAGATAGCCGTTCACGCCAGCATAGATCACCACAACCTGCTCTTCGACTTTCATCGGGCTGTATTGCGGCTGCTTCAGCAGTTCGGTCAAGCGGGCACCACGCTCCAGCAGGGCGCGTGTCGATGCATCCATGTCCGACGCAAACTGCGCAAACGCCGCCATTTCACGATACTGTGCCAATTCCAGCTTCACCGAACCGGCAACCTGCTTCATCGCCTTGATCTGCGCGGCAGATCCCACACGACTGACTGACAGACCAACATTCACCGCCGGACGGATACCCTTGTAGAAGAGTTCGGTCTCGAGGAAGATCTGGCCATCAGTGATCGAGATCACGTTGGTCGGGATGTAAGCAGACACGTCACCGGCCTGTGTTTCAATGACCGGCAGTGCGGTCAGCGAACCGGATCCGTTGGCCTCGTTCATTTTCGCCGCACGTTCCAGCAGGCGTGAGTGCAGATAGAAAACGTCACCCGGATAGGCTTCGCGGCCTGGTGGACGACGCAGCAGCAGGCTCATCTGGCGATAGGCAACCGCCTGCTTTGACAAATCATCATAAACGACAAGGGCGTGCATGCCGTTATCGCGGAAGAATTCACCCATTGCGCACGCTGTGTAAGGTGCAAGGAACTGCATCGGTGCCGGGTCAGAGGCTGTTGCAGCAACGATGATCGAATATTCCAGCGCGCCCTGTTCTTCCAGCGAGCGGACAATCTGCGCCACTGTCGAGCGCTTCTGGCCAACTGCAACATAGATGCAGAACAGCTTTTTCTTGTCATCTTTGCCAGCCGCCTCATTCACCGGCTTCTGGTTGATGAAGGTATCAACGGCGATGGCCGTCTTGCCAGTCTGGCGGTCACCAATGATCAGCTCACGCTGGCCACGACCAACCGGGATCAGGCTGTCGATCGCCTTCAGACCTGTCTGCATCGGCTCATGTACCGATTTACGCGGCATGATGCCGGGGGCCTTCACCTCAACGCGGCTGCGCTCAACTTTTTTCAGCGGGCCCTTGCCATCAATCGGGTTGCCAAGCGCGTCGACAACGCGGCCCAGCAGACCCATACCGACAGGCGTATCAACAATCGCCGCGGTCCGGCGCACAACGTCGCCTTCCTTGATGGAACGGTCATCGCCAAAGATCACGATACCGACATTGTCAGATTCAAGGTTCAGCGCCATGCCTTTGACGCCGCTCTCGAATTCCACCATTTCACCGGCCTGCACTTCGTCAAGGCCGTGGACACGTGCGATACCGTCACCAACTGACAGTACCCGTCCTACCTCGGCAACCTCGGCATCACTGCCAAAATTTGCGATCTGTTCCTTGAGGATTGCTGAGATTTCAGCCGCACGAATATCCATCACGCTATACCCTTCATAGCTGTTTCAAGCCGGTTAAGTTTTGTCCTGATTGATGTGTCGATCATCCGCGACCCGATGCGCACCACCAGGCCCCCGATCAGCGACGGGTCCACCCGCATCGAAAGCGAGAGCTTGTCACTGCCGGCAAGTTTTGCCACTGCCTTTTCAACGCGCGCCTTGCGGGCCGCGTCCATTTCGACAGCCGAGATCACCTCTGCCGATACCTCGCCGCGACGGCGGGCATGTTCAGCAAGAAATGCGGAAATGATTTTTGAGAGGGCGTGAAGACGCCCATTGGATGCAACCGTGCCGACAAATTTGACGGTCAACGTGTCGGCACCGGCCTTTTCGAGAACGGCCGTAACGGCCTTTGTCTGATCGGCCCATGAAATGGCTGGTGATTCGACCAGCGTGCGCATGTCGGGGTTTCCAGAAACAAGTTCGGCAATCCCGGTCATATCCTTCACGATGGCGTCAATTTTGCCGGATTCATCGGCAAGTGCGTACAGTGCACCCGCATAACGGCCGGCAAGACCCTTAGCGCTAGAACTCAACGACGTGCCCTCATCAGCAGGAGTTTAAAGACGGAACAAACGAGATGGCTACGAGGCTGCAACCGACTGTTTGTATCGGTGTGCTGGCTATCATACCCGTGCATGAAAGGCAAGCGCCGAAGGCCGGTAAAATGCCGCGTCAGGCTGGTGTTTCTCGTGGTGACCTACAAGAAATTATACGGATCGATATCGATTTGCAGACGCACCCCGGACGGCATGCTGGCCGCCGTAATCCACCCATTTATAACCGCCTGTATATCAATGTTTTTTTCACTCTGGATCAAAGCACGTGCCCGATAGCGCCCGCGCAGGAATGCCAGCGGGGCCATATTCGGCCCGAAAATGCCGACCCCGTTGAAATGCGGGCGCACCGATTCCAGCGCCCGCACGGCCTTATGCAACCGTGTCTCATCGCTGGCCGAGATCACCAGCGCGGCAAGCCGTGAATAGGGCGGCATCGCCGCCAGCCGGCGCGCTTCGGATTCGCTCTTCAAAAAGGCGTCCCGGTCGCCAGACAAAAGCGCCTGCATAACCGCATTGTCTGCATCAAGGGTCTGCAACATCGCAAGTCCTGGCCGGTCCTCGCGTCCGGCTCGGCCCGCCACCTGTGCCAGCATCTGGAAACTGCGTTCGGCCGCCCGCAGGTCGCCACCGGCAAGACCCAGATCGGCGTCGACAATTCCGACCAGTGTCAGATTGGGGAAATGATGTCCCTTGGCCGCCATCTGCGTGCCGATGATGATATCCACCTCGCCCGCGGTGACCGATGACACAAATGCCTCGGCACTCGCCGGTGATGTGACAGTGTCGCTGGAAAACACCCCGAAACGTGCTTCCGGGAAACGCTGCAGCACCTCTTCAGCCAGACGTTCGACACCGGGCCCGCAAGCCTGCATGCTGTCTTTTTCGCCGCAATGGCTGCAATCATGGCTGGGGCGTGCCTCGAAACCGCAGTGATGACAGCGCAGACGGCCGGCAAGCCGGTGCATGACCATCCAGCTGTCACAGTTCGGACAGGTCAGCTTGTGACCACAGCTGCCGCATAATGTCAGCGGCGCATAACCGCGCCTGTTCAGGAACAGCAATGACTGCTCGCCATCCTCCAGCCGCTGTTCAATCGCGGCAACCAGCGGCGGGGCCAGCCACCGGCCACGTTCAGGCGGTGTCCGGCGCATGTCGACAGACTTAATTTCAGGCAGCGTGGCCTTGCCGATACGATTCGGCAGCGCAATCCGTTGATAGCGCGGCGGATCACCGACCATGCCCGCATTCACCCAGCTTTCCAGCGACGGTGTGGCCGATGCCAGAATAATCGGACACCCCTCAAGCCGGGCCCGCAGAACAGCCATGTCGCGCGCCTGATAGATGACTTGGTCTTCCTGCTTGTAGGCATGTTCATGTTCTTCATCGACGACGATAAGTCCCAGATTGTCGAAGGGCAGAAACAAGGCTGAACGCGCACCGACAATGACACTGGCATCGCCAGTCAGCGCATACCGCCACACCTTGCGCTTTACCCCTTCACGGACATCCGAATGCCATTCCTGCGGCAACACGCCAAAGCGGTCGGCGAACCGCGCCTTCCAGCCGGCCGACAAGGCAATCTCAGGCAACAGGATCAGCACCTGCTTGCCAGCATCCAGCACCCGCTGGACCGCATCAAAGTACACCTCGGTCTTTCCCGACCCGGTCACCCCATCCAGCAGAAACGGCACAAATCCCTTGCCAAGTGCGGCCGCAATGCTGGTAGTAGCAGCCATCTGGTCAGCAGACAGGGCAGGCCCTTGCAGACGCCCTGGACGCGGCGGCGGCCTGTCACTGTCGACCAGCAATGCCTCGAGGCTGCCAGCGCGTTCCATGCCTGAAATCACACCCGCGCTGACACCGGATTCGCGCTGCAGCTCGGGCGATGTCAGGGCGCCGGCTGTTGCCAGAACATCTGCCACCCGGCGGCGCGCCGTTGTCAGTTTCTCTCCATCCGGCGGCGGGTCAGACCGGCGATACAGCTTTTGCTGCGGCGGTGGCAATAGCGCCTTTGGTTGACTGAGCGCCATCTTGGCCACACTGCCGAGCGGCGCCATTGTCCAGGCGGTTACTCGTTCAACAAACTGCACAAAGATATCGCTGACCGGCGGCAACGGGGCGGCGCGTATGACTGCTTTCAGCGATTCGCGGGGAATGCTGCCATCCCCGGGACCAAGCACAATTCCGTTCAACTGACGCGGTCCGAACGGGACAACCACGATTGTGCCCCGCGGCAAAGCACCCAGCCCGCCAGTTGCATAGTCAAAGGCCCGGTCAACCGGCACACCAACAGCAACGCGCACTACCGTGTCGCGCGCACCCGGCCCCGCACTTTCGGGCCCCGTACTTTCAGCTTCAGCATTTTCAGACATGTCTCCGCCCGACAGGATTTTATCGCGCTCGGCGCTGTCTTTCCTGTCCTGGGACCCGTTCTGCGTCACGTGTGTCTTGCCTTCAGTTCTGCGCTGATCCCCGTTCCGGCTGAAAGACGGCGTGTCCAACGGCAACCGGGTCGGGCATTCTGGATTTAGTGCACGCCATGCGATAGACTGCGCGCGTCGGATGTTCCGACATAAAACCTACACCGGAGAGCGGACTTCCCGACATGAAAATTTTCCTCGACAGCGCCGATATCGACGAGATTCGGGCACACATTGCCAGCGGTTTCGTTGATGGCGTCACCACCAACCCGTCACTGATAGCCAAATCGGGGCGCAATATTCTGGAGACGATCAGCGAGATTTCCGAAATGGTGGACGGACCGGTCAGCGCCGAAGTGGCTGCGACCGACCATGAGACCATGCTTGCCGAAGGGCGCAAGCTTGCCGGGCTGGCACCGAATGTAACGGTGAAGGTGCCGTTGACCGAGGCTGGCCTTCAGACTTGCCGCGCGCTCAGCGATGCCGGCACACAGGTCAATGTCACCCTGTGCTTTACAGCCGGGCAGGCCATGCTGGCCGCAAAGGCCGGTGCCACCTTCATTTCACCTTTTGTCGGGCGGCTGGATGATATTGGCCAGGACGGCATGGGGCTGATCGAGGAAATCTGCACCATCTATGATCAATATGGTTTTGAGACCGGGGTGCTGGTCGCATCGGTACGCAGCACCCAGCATGTTGTCGACGCTGCCCTTCTTGGCGCTGATGTCGTCACGCTGCCACCAAAAATTCTCACAGCACTCTACCAGCACCCGCTGACCGACAAGGGTCTGGCAGCCTTCATCAGTGACTGGGAAGGCACCGGCCAGTCGATTCTCTGACGATAGAAGACAGGATGACAACAACGCCCCGCCACGGCGGTACAACGTCCACAGACAGGACATCACAGCAGAACCGGCGGGCCTGGCTGGACTGGCTTGGCAGCGAGCGTCGTTATGGCGACAACACGCTTGCAGCCTATGCCGCCGACCTTGATGACTATTCTGGCTTTCTGGCGCGCAGCGGAACAGACACGCCAGACATGACCCCCGACAGGCGGTCTTTTCGCGGCTGGCTTGCCGACATGTCTGAGCGGTCACTGGCGCGGACAACCATCGCCAGACGCGTGTCGGCATTGCGCAGCTATTACCGGTTCTGCGGACGTACCGGACGGATCAATGTGCCTGATCTTGCATGGTTGCGCGCACCCAAGATTCCGCACGCCGTGCCAAAGCCGGTATCACAAGACGAAGCGCGCGCCATGCTGCAGGCAATCTTTCAGCGGCGCGGCGATGACTGGGCAAAGAAACGCGATTTTGCGTTGCTGATGTTACTCTATGGGGCGGGGCTACGCATTTCCGAGGCGTTGGCGCTGACAAGAGCCGCCCTGCCAATCGGCGACTGGCTGCGCATTACAGGCAAGGGTGGCAAAATTCGTGAGGTGCCTGTGCTGGCCGCGGTTGCCGAGGCGGTTGCTGATTATGTTGCGTTTTGCCCGTTTGATGACGGGGGTGATGCACCGCTGTTTGTCAGCGCCCGAGGCAACGCGCTTGGCGCACGTGCCGCCCAGCGGCTTGTCGAAGGATTGCGGGTGCAATTGAATTTGCCATCACATGTGACACCGCACGCCCTGCGACATGCCTTCGCAACGCATCTTCTGGGCAATGGCGCTGATCTGCGAGCGATTCAGGAACTGCTGGGCCATGCCAGCCTGTCAACAACGCAGCGCTATACATCGGTTGACGAGGCACATCTGGTGCGTCTGCATCGCGATACACATCCGCGTGGACGCTGACCGCAGACACTGAATCAGGCAGATGGGCCGATAGCCCGATGACCATATAGGCAAATCGGGAATATCTGTCAGCTACATATGAATGGCGCGGCCATCAACGGCCAGCGCGGCTTCCTTCACCGCCTCATTCAGCGTCGGATGACCATGACAGGTGCGGGCAATATCTTCTGACGAAGCACCAAAGGCCATGGCGGTGGCGCATTCATGAATGATCGTGCCAGCTTCATGACCGATGATATGCACCCCCAGCACACGATCGGTTTCGGCGTCTGCCAGAATCTTCACAAAGCCGTCACTATGGCCCTGCGCACGGGCGCGGCTGTTTGCTGAAAACGGAAAGCTTCCCTTCTTGTAGGCAATGCCAGCGTCCTTCAGCGCATCTTCGCTTTTGCCAAGAGTGGCCACCTCTGGTGCGGTGTAAACGATTCCCGGCACGAGATCGTAATCAACATGCCCGGCATGCCCGGCCATCATTTCGACAGCGGCAACACCGTCTTCTTCCGCCTTGTGGGCCAGCATCGGCCCGTCAATCACATCACCAATCGCATAGATATCATCGACCGAGGTTTCAAAGCGACCATCTACCTTGATGCGCCCTCGATCGCTTAGCGCCACCCCGATATCATCCAGCCCCAGCCCGTCAGTCGCCGGATGACGACCAACAGCAACAAGGGCGATATCTGCCTTTATGGTTTCAGTATCACCGCCGCCAGCAGGCTCGACCGTCAATGTCACGCCGCTCTTTGTCGCTTTCGCAGATTTGACGGCAGTCTTCAGACGGAATGACAGGCCCTGCTTTTTCGCCATAGCCATGAATTTCTTGGCGATTTCATCATCCATGCCCGGCAGAATACGCGGCAGGAACTCGATCACCTCAACCTCGGCGCCAAGACGTGACCAGACGGTGCCAAGTTCAAGCCCGATATAGCCAGCCCCGATCACCACCATCTTCCTGGGCACGCTGGACAGTGTCAGACCGCCAGTTGAACTGACGATCCTCGTTTCATCAATGGTGATGCCGGGCAAGCTGGATGCGTGGCTTCCCGAAGCGATGAGAATTTTTTCTGCTGTATAGTCACCCGCATCATCGCCATCGCTGACAGATACCTTGCCGGGTGCTGTAATCCGCGCGGTGCCCTGCAGCCGGGTTATCTTGTTTTTCTTGAACAGGAAATCGATGCCCGATGTCAGACCGGTGACAATCGTATCCTTGCCCTTCATCATTGTTGGCAAATCCAGCTTGACCGCACCAACATCAACACCAAGCGCAGCCAGCGTGCCGCCAGCCGCATCTGCATAATGTTCGGAGGCATTGAGCAGCGCCTTTGAGGGGATACACCCGACATTGAGGCAGGTGCCGCCAAGCGATGCCCGCTTTTCAACACAAGCCACATTCATGCCCAGCTGCGCAGCGCGGATGGCCGCCACATAGCCACCAGGCCCGGCACCGATGATGATCAGATCAAAGCTGTTTTCGCTCATGTCGAAATCCCCCGTGATAGCCAACGGCAGGTGGCCGCAATGTCAGACGCCCAGCAACAGGCGGCGCGGATCCTCAACCATGTCCTTGATCCGCGAGAGGAAGGATACCGCCTCGCGGCCATCGATGATCCGGTGGTCATAGGATAGCGCAAGATACATCATCGGGCGGATGACAATTGCGTCATCAACCACAATCGGTCGCTTTTCAATCTTGTGCATGCCCAGAATGCCGCTTTGGGGCGGGTTAAGGATGGGCGTCGACATCAGCGATCCATAGACACCACCATTGGAGATGGTGAAGGTGCCGCCAGCCATCTCGTCGGGCGTGATCTTGCCGTTGCGTGCCCGCGCACCAAAATCGCCGATGGTGGTTTCAATATCGGCAAGACCCATATCGCCCGCATCACGAACAACCGGTACAACAAGGCCCTGCGGCGTGCCCACCGCAACCCCGATATTGTAGTAGTTCTTGTAGATGATATCGCCGCCATCGATCTCGGCATTGACGGCGGGAAATTCCCGTAGCGCCTGCACGGCAGCCAACACAAACATGCCCATAAAGCCAAGGCGGATGCCATGTGTTGTCTCAAAATCCTGACGATAGTCACTGCGCAGCGCCATCAGCGCTGTCATATCGATCTCGTTGAATGTCGTCAGCATGGCGGCGTTGTTTTGCGCCGCCTTCAAACGCGAGGCAATGACCTTGCGCAGCTTCGACATGGGAACGCGTTCCTCACGGGCAGCGTCTTCGGCGCGCAGTGTCTGGCGCGGCGCGGCGGCCGGCTGCGCCGGCGCCGTAGATACTGGCGCTGCAGATACTGGCGCTGCAGATGAACCACCCTTCATGTGGGCCAGTATATCGGCTTTGGTCAGACGGCCATCGACACCGGTGCCTGCAATCATCGCCGGGTTGATATTGTTTTCCGCAACAAGACGGCGCACAGCTGGCGACAGCGGCATATCACTTTTTGGCGCTGTCGCTGGTTGGGCAGCCGGGGCTGGCGCTGCGGTGGATGCGGCAGGCACCTTGGCTTGTTCTTGTTTTGCAGGGGTTTCCTTCGCTGCAGTTTCCGGGGCCTCAGCCTTTGCTGCCGGGGCGGCCCCTTCATTCAGCATGGCAAGACCGGCACCCACTTCAACGACAGCGCCTTCAGCCGCCATGATCTCGCCAAGCGTTCCAGCCGCAGGTGCCGGCACCTCGAGGGTTACCTTGTCTGTTTCAAGCTCGACCACCGGCTCATCAGCCTTCACCGCATCGCCTGTAGACTTGATCCAGCGGGCCACCGTGGCGTCTGCCACTGATTCGCCCAGCGTCGGCACCTTGATTTCAATTGCCATCTTCCAAATGCCCCCTCAGGCCATCCCGGACGCCATTGCGCCCCTTTGTTGCGACACCGTCTCGCCCGCTATTCTCTGCGTCTGTTGTGTCTACGTCTTGTCGTTTGGCAAATTCAGCGCCGCGGCAACAAGTGCATTCTGTTCCCGGTTATGGCGCGCCAATGTGCCCGTGGCAGGCGAGGCAGCAGCGTCACGCCCGGCATAGATCAAACGTTCCTGACGGGCACCAGCGGCCTGCATCGCATCCTCGATGAAGTCACGCACAAAGGTCCAGCCTCCCATATTGCGCGGCTCTTCCTGACACCAGACAAACGTTGCACCGGGCACTTCTGACAATGTTTCTGTCAGTGCCTTGCTGGGGAAAGGATACAGCTGTTCAACGCGCAGAATTTCGACATCCCACAGCTCGGCAGCATCGCGCGCCGCGGCCAGATCGTAATACACTTTGCCACTGCACATGACGATCCGCTTGGCTTTACCGGATTTGACCTTGCCACCCCGTTCATCCAGCACCCGGTGGAATGTTGTTCCTGTCGTCAGATCGGCAAGCGACGAGACACATGCCTTGTGACGCAGCAGTGACTTCGGCGTCATGATGATCAGCGGCTTGCGGAATTCACGGCGCAGCTGGCGACGCAGCACATGGAAGTAATTTGCCGGGGTCGTACAGTTGACCACCTGCATATTGTCCTCGGCACACAGCTGCAGATAGCGTTCCAGACGCGCCGATGAATGCTCAGGGCCCTGCCCTTCATAGCCGTGCGGCAGCAACAGCACCAGTGCGTTCATCCGCAGCCACTTCGCCTCACCGGACGAAATGAACTGGTCAATGACCACCTGAGCGCCGTTGGCAAAATCGCCGAACTGCGCCTCCCACATGACAAGGGCATTCGGTTCAACCTGGGAAAAGCCATATTCGAATCCCATGACCGAGGCTTCTGAAAGCGGTGAGTCAATCACCTCGAACATCGCCTGGTCATAAGCCAGATGGGCCAGCGGCGTGTACCGCTCTTCGGTTTCCTGATCCACAAGGACGGCATGACGCTGGCTGAACGTGCCACGGCAGCTGTCCTGACCTGACAGGCGCACCGGATCACCTTCAAGAACCAGAGACCCGAATGCCAGGTGCTCGGCGGTTGCCCAGTCCAGCCCTTCACCCTCATCAATGCGCTTGGCACGGGTTTCGACAATGCGCAAAAGCTTTGAGTTGAGTTTCATATGCGATGGCACTGTCGTCATCGACCTGCCAATCGAGCGCAATATATCAAGATCAACGCCAGTTTCACCGCGGCGCGCGCCCATTGGTGCGGTGCTCATGCCCGACCAGCTGCCTTCCAGCCAGTCTGCCTTGTTCGGACGATATCCTGTACCCGCCTCGAATTCATTGTCGAGATGGGCAATCCTGTCATCAACGATCTGCTGTGCCTGTTCGGCTGTCAGCGTGCCGTCAGCAACCAGCTTGTCGGCATAAAGTGCGCGCGTTGTCGGATGGCCGGAGATGGTCTTGTACATCAGCGGCTGGGTGAACATCGGCTCATCGCCTTCATTATGGCCAAACCGGCGATAACAGAAGAAGTCCAGAACCACATCACAGCCAAAGGCCTGACGGAATTCGATGGCGATACGCGCCGCATGCACAACGGCCTCCGGATCATCGCCATTGACGTGGAAAATCGGTGCCATGACCATTTTCGCAACATCCGTAGGGTAGGGCGAGGACCGCGAATAGTGCGGGCTTGTCGTAAAGCCGATCTGGTTATTGACAACAATATGGATCGTGCCGCCGGTGCGATATCCCCGCAGCGCCGAAAAGGCAAAGGTTTCTCCAACGACACCCTGACCGGCAAAGGCCGCATCACCGTGAAGAAGAATGCCGACCACTTTTTGGCGCGCTGTATCGTGGCGCTGATGCTGCTTTGCCCGCACCCGCCCAATCACAACCGGGTCGACAATTTCGAGATGTGACGGGTTCGGAGCCAGGCTCAGATGCACGATCTTATCGTCGAATTCACGGTCAGAAGACGCGCCCATATGGTATTTCACATCGCCCGAGCCACCGGCATTTTCCGGGTTGGCAGGGTTGCCGAGAAATTCCGAGATGATGGCCCGGAACGGCTTGCCAAAAATATTGTGCAGAATGTTCAGCCGGCCGCGATGCGCCATGCCAACGACCACTTCCTCAACACCCAGCTGGGTGCCACGTTTGAGAACCTGCTCGATTGCCGGAATGATCGCTTCTGCGCCATCCATGCCGAATCGCTTGGTGCCTGTATATTTCTTGTGAAGATACTTCTCGAACTCTTCGGCATCGACAAGGCGCTCATAGATGGCAAGCTTGCCGCGCTCGGTGAAGTCCGTGCGGTTTCCGATCGCCTCGATCCGTTCCTGAATCCAGGCTTTCTGCGCCGGATCCTGAATATGCATGAATTCGACACCAATCGTGCTGCAATAGGTCTTGCGCAGCAGATCGACAATGTCTCGCAATGTCGCTGTTTCAATTCCCAGCACATAATTGATGAAGATCGGCCGGTCCCAGTCATCATCGGTAAACCCGTAGGTCGCCGGATCCAGCTCGGGATGGATCGGTGGTTCCTCGAGTGACAGCGGATCAAGCTGGGCCAGCAGATGGCCCCGGATGCGATAGGCGCGGATCAACATCACCGCGCGCAATGAATCCAGTGTTGCCGCCCGCATGGTCTTGGCATCGACTTGCTGATTGCCCGCATGGCCAGCAGCAACAGCCTTTACCGAACTGTCCGGGTCAACCGCGCCGACAATGCGGCTTTTGGTTGGTGCCCAGCTGGGCCGCGCCTCGGCATCGACATCACCAAGCGCATCAAGCTGGTCGAAATAGGCCGCCCACCGCGCATCAACAGACCGCGGGTCCTGCCGCCAGGCGGCATTCATTTCGGCGATGAATATGGCATTGGCTGCCGAGAGAAAAGTCAGGTCCAGTTCACTTTGACCAGCGGCGTCACTGTCGCCTGGCCGTTGCGCTGCATCATCCATCTAAACACCACCCCCAGTGTTATCTCGTCAGGTCACGGGCACCTTGTTTACAGTCGTCCCGAACAGTCTAGGCCAGATTGGCCATGATTCAAGCTATTGTCAGGCCGCACGCGCAATCGCACGTGTAACCGCATTACCGATGTCGGCCGGCGATTCAGCCATCTCGAAGCCGGCGCCGCGCATCGCGTCGATCTTGTCAGATGCGCCGCCACTACCACCACTTACAATGGCACCGGCATGGCCCATCCGACGCCCTGGCGGTGCTGTCAGACCAGCGATAAATCCGGCAATCGGCTTTTGATTGGGCTGCGCCGCATAAAAGGCGGCTGCCTCTTCCTCGGCAGACCCGCCGATCTCGCCAATCATCACGATGGCTTCGGTCTGGTCATCGGCAAGAAACATGTCGAGACAATCGATAAAATTGGTGCCGTTTACCGGATCACCGCCAATGCCGATACAGGTGGACTGGCCCAGGCCTTCAGCCGTTGTCTGCGCTACCGCCTCATAAGTCAGCGTTCCCGAACGCGACACGATACCAACCTTGCCCGGGGTGTGAATATGCCCGGGCATGATGCCGATCTTGCATTCGCCCGGGGTGATGATACCAGGGCAATTGGGGCCGATCAGACGGCTGTTGCTGCCGACCAGTGCGCGCTTTACCCGCACCATGTCCAGCACCGGAATGCCTTCGGTGATACAGATGATCAACGGCATGCCGGCATCAATCGCCTCAAGAATTGAATCTGCCGCAAAGGGCGGCGGCACATAGATGACCGAAGCATTCGCATCGCTCGCGGCCATAGCCTCACCGACGGCATTGAAGACGGGCAGACCAAGATGGGTTTGACCGCCCTTTCCGGGGGTCACACCACCAACCATTTTCGTGCCATACGCGATGGCCTGTTCTGAATGGAAGGTTCCCTGCGCGCCGGTAAAGCCCTGACAGATGACCCGGGTTTCATTGTTCACCAGTACTGACATCACCAATCCCCCGTCAGGCCGTGGCAGCGACGATTTTTTCCGCCGCATCTGCCAGATTGTCCGCCGGAATAATGGCCAGCCCGCTGTCCGCCATGATCCGCTTGCCTTCGTCTACATTCGTGCCTTCAAGGCGCACCACCAGAGGCTTGTCCAGACCCAGTGTACGCGCCGCACTGACAACACCTTCGGCGATGATGTCACAGCGCATGATGCCACCAAAAATATTCACCAGAATGCCTTTCACATTGGCATCCGACAGGATGATCTTGAACGCCTCGGTCACGCGTTCGGTGGTGGCGCTGCCGCCAACGTCAAGAAAGTTTGCTGGCGAGCCGCCGCGCAGCTGGATGATATCCATCGTTGCCATGGCAAGGCCCGCGCCATTGACCATGCAGCCAATATTGCCGTCCAGCTTGATATAGTTCAGATCAAACTCGCTGGCCCGCACCTCGGCCGGGTCCTCTTCGGCAAGATCACGCAGTTCCATAACATCGGCATGCCGGTAAAGCGCATTGTCGTCGAAGCTCATCTTCGCATCCAGCGCCAACAGATCGCCACTGCCCGTCATAACAAGAGGGTTGATCTCGACAAGGCTGGCATCAAGCGATGAAAAGGCAGTGACAAGGCCAGACAGAAATGCCGGCAGCTGCTTTGCCGTTGCCCCGGTCAATCCCATGACCGTTGCCAGCCGGCGCGCATGATGCGGCTGCAGACCGGTTGCCGGATCGATGCTCACTGAAAGGATTTTCTCGGGCTGCGAGGCCGCTACCTCTTCGATATCCATACCGCCTTCGCTGGAGGCGATGATGGTGATCCGGCTGGTGACGCGATCGACCAGCAATGACAGATAAAGTTCATCGGCGATATCGCAGCCATCCTCGACATAAAGGCGCTGCACTTCGCGTCCCTGCGGTCCGGTCTGATGGGTAACAAGTGTCTTGCCAAGAATGTCATCGGCAACGGCGCGGACATCATCAATTGACGAGACAACCTTCACGCCGCCAGCCTTGCCACGTCCACCCGCATGGATCTGCGCCTTCACAACCCAGACGGGGCCGCCAAGCGCTTCTGCAGCGGCGACCGCCTCATCAACTGTAAACGCAGCTTCGCCGCGCGGCACCGGCACACCGAACCCTGCAAGCAGGGCCTTTGCCTGATGTTCATGGATGTTCATGCGCTTCTCCCCGTCACGCCAGATCCCTTGTAGCGATCAGCTACCCAAGTGACTCAACAATATCATTAAGCGCACGGACCGCAGCGACCGAATGGTCAAACATCTGCTGTTCATCAGCATTCAACGCGATATCTACAACGCGTTCAACGCCCGCTGAACCGATTACAACCGGCACGCCCACATATAAACCTTCAAGCCCGTAGGCACCATCCACCCATGCCGCACAAGGCAGCACGCGCTTTTTGTCGCCAAGATAGGCTTCTGCCATCTCAATCGCCGACGATGCAGGTGCATAAAAAGCTGAACCGGTTTTCAGAAGGCCAACAATTTCGGCCCCGCCATCGCGCGTCCGCTGAACAATCTCCTCGATGCGCGCCTCGGTCGACCACCCCATGGAAATCAGGTCTGGAACCGGAATACCGGCAACCGTTGAATACCGCACCAACGGCACCATGGTATCACCATGCCCACCCAAAACAAAGGCGGTGACATCTTCAACAGACACCTTGAATTCTTCGGCAAGGAAGCACCGGAAGCGCGCTGAATCGAGCACCCCGGCCATGCCGACAACATGGCTGGTCGGCAACCCTGATTCGCGTTGCAAGACACCCACCATCACGTCCAGCGGGTTGGTGATGCAGATCACAAACGCTTCCGGGCAATTGTCGCGAATACCCGCGCCAACCTGTTGCATGACCTTGGTATTGATGCCGATCAGATCATCACGGCTCATGCCGGGCTTGCGCGCCACACCGGCGGTCACGATCACGACGTCACTGCCAGCCAGAGCACCATAGTCATTTGCGCCAGCCATAACGGCATCAAATCCCTCGATTGGCGCGGCCTGCGCAATATCCAGCGCCTTGCCCTGGGGAATGCCTTCGGCAATGTCGAAAAGGGTGATGTCGCCAAGTTCTTTCAAACCGGCAAGAAGGGCCAGCGTCCCCCCGATATTACCGGCACCGACGAGAGAGATTTTATTGCGGGCCATGCGTTTCAACTCCTGATGTGATGTCGGAAGGGACCCGCAAGACGGGTACCGTCAGCCGGTGGCAATTCGTTGGCGCCGGTGTAACCAATAATCCCTCTATAAACAAGTGAAATTCCCCAGATTTAAGGCATGCCAGCAGAAAAACGGTCGGTTTCAGACTAGGTGCCTTCAGCGTGGGCACCGCGATGCGTCATTTCCCCGAGGCGTGATCCGGTTCTCTCAAATTCAAAGCTGTAATTGTGACCCTGATACAGATTGGCAATGTCGGTGGCTGCACTGGCCACGAGAAACCGCTGCCGGTCATAAAGCGCATCAACCATCCACATGAACCGCCGGGCAGCTGGCTCGTTGGCGCTGGTAAGCACCGGCACATGATCAATCAGCAGGCCAGCGAAACGACCGGCAATAGCCAGATAGTCGCGCGCGCCAAGCGGCGTCTCGCACAGATTGGCAAAGGATATGCGCGCCACATCTCCCCCCACCCTGTCAAAGCTGATCTCACGCCCGGCAACACGAATGCTTTCACTGCCAACCACAGAATCGCCGGCCAGCCTGGCAAACGCATCATCCAGCGCGGCGGCGGCCTGCCTGTCATCAGGTACATGCCAGGAGGCCATCCCCGCCAGCATCTGCGCGCGCCAGTCGCGGCCATCAGCAATCGTCAGCATCTCGCATCGCTGCTTCAACAGGGCAATGAATGGCAGAAACCGGTCGCGATGCAGGCCGTTCTTGTAGAGTTCATCCGCATGGCGATTTGACGTGGCGACCACGACAACACCCTTGTCGAACAGTCCGGTGAACAGCCGTGCCAGAATCATCGCATCGGCAATGTCGCGCACTTCCATTTCGTCAAAGCACATGACCCGGCCCCGCGCAGCCAGCGTTGCGGCCGCTGCCTCTACCGGATCGTCGCTGCCGGCTGTGCGGGCGGCGTGAATGGTATCCTGCGCCAATACCATGAAGTCATGAAAATGCAGCCGGAACTGTCCGCCTTGCAGCTTGCTGGATGACAGACAGTCGTGGAACATGTCCATCAGCATTGTCTTTCCGCGTCCGACACCGCCATGGATATAGAGGCCGCGCTGCAGCTTTTTGCGGCCGGTCAGACGTGACAGGATAGAGCGGTCACCAGATGTCAGGATGTTCGACAGCAATCGGTCAAGCGCACCGGCCACAGATTGTTGGGCAGGATCGGTTATCAGGAACCCCGCTTCAACCCGGGCTGCAAGTCGGGCGCTTACACTGGATATGGCGGCAGTATTCTGGTCAGGCATGGGGCTGTCGTGCTGATATCTGCATCGTATCATGCTCGCCTGTTACGGGCTGCCAGCCTTCATACATGCAATCACCATCAACCTTCAATCACTTTGCGCTGCAACGGGCCTGCATGGCCAGCGGCACGGATCAAATTGACAGCCTAGCGGCTGGCGATCTCGCTTTTGATGCTGGCAATCGCCTTGCCCGGATTCAGCCCTTTCGGGCAGGTCTTGGCACAGTTCATGATGGTATGACAGCGATAAAGGGCAAAGCTGTCATCCAGCGCGTCCAGACGTTCATCCGTCTTGTCATCGCGGCTGTCGGCGACCCAGCGATAGGCCTGCAACAGCACGGCTGGCCCCAGATATTCCTCGCTGTTCCACCAATAGCTTGGGCATGCGGTAGAGCAGCTGAAACACAGGACACATTCCCACAACCCGTCAAGCTGCTCGCGCTGTTCGGGTGACTGGCGACGTTCTTCACCTTCGGGGGCATCCTCATCAGCTTTCAGCCAAGGCTCGATGGCGGCAAGCTGGCGATAGGCGTTGCTGAGGTCAGGCACAAGATCCTTCACTACCGGCATATGCGGCAGTGGAAATATCTTCACATCGCCCTCTACATCCTTGATGCTTTTCAGGCAGGCAAGCGTGTTCGTGCCATCGATATTCATCGAGCAGGACCCGCAAATCCCCTCGCGACAAGACCGGCGAAACGTCAGGGTGCTGTCCTGCTCGCTCTTGATCTTGATCAACGCATCCAGAACCATCGGCCCGCAATCATCAAGATCGACCTCAAAGCTGTCGAGGCGCGGGTTTTCATCATCATCGGGTGACCAGCGATAGATCTGGAAGACGCGAACATCAGACGCCCCTTCGGACGCTTTATAACTGTGTCCAGCGGTGAACTTTGAATGCGCAGGAAGTGTGAATTCAGCCATGAGACCCTGGCACCTTTCCGGGCGAAACCGCCCTAATATACCCGCGGCGCCGGCGGAATCGGTGCCACATCATTGCTCAACGTATTCATCGCCACACTGCGATAACCGACTGTTGACCGATTCTGCTCGTCCAGCCACATCACAGTATGCTTCATCCAGTTTTCATCGTCGCGTTCCGGCCAGTCTTCATGCGCATGCGCACCGCGTGATTCGGCGCGCTGATCGGCAGAGCGAATGGTGACCAGTGCCTGACCGACAAGATTTTCCAGCTCCATCGCCTCGATGAGATCGGTGTTCCAGATCAGCGATTTGTCCTTCACCCCGATCTGCCCCATCTGGCTTGCCACATTATCCATATTGGCAACGCCCTCGGTAAGGCTGGCCGATGAACGAAAGACAGCGGCGTGACGCTGCATGACCTGCTGCATGTCGTGACGAATCTGCGCGGCCGGTACGTTCCCGTCGGCATGCCGCATACGGTCGAATCGTTCCAGCGCCTTGTCAGTTGCTGCCTGCGGGGCGCTGCGTGTCGTGCCACCCGCCTGCACGGTTTCAACGGCCCGGTGGGCAGCAGCCCGTCCGAACACAACGATGTCGAGAAGCGAATTTGTTCCCAGACGGTTTGCCCCGTGAACGGAAACACAGGCCGCCTCGCCAATGGCCATCAGGCCGGGCACGGTGGCGTTTTCATCACCATTCGCCGCCGAGATCACCTCGCCGTGATAGTTTGTCGGGATGCCGCCCATATTGTAATGCACGGTAGGCAGCACCGGGATCGGCTCACGCGTTACGTCAACGCCGCAGAAAATACGGGCCGTTTCGGTAATGCCCGGCAGACGCTGATGCAAGGTGTCCGGGTCGATATGTTCAAGATGCAGCATGATATGGTCCTTGTTCGGACCAACTCCGCGGCCTTCGTTGATTTCAATGGTCATTGCCCGGCTGACAACATCGCGGCTGGCAAGGTCCTTGGCGGTTGGTGCAAACCGGTCCATGAACCGCTCACCCTCTGAATTGGTCAGATAGCCGCCTTCACCGCGCGCACCCTCGGTGATCAGCACGCCCGCACCATAGACGCCGGTCGGGTGGAACTGGACAAACTCCATATCCTGCAACGGCAAGCCCGCACGCAGCGCCATCGCATTGCCATCGCCTGTACAGGTATGCGCCGATGTGCATGAGAAATAGACCCGGCCATAACCGCCGGTGGCCAGAACGGTTTGCTGTCCCCAGAACCGGTGCAGGGTCCCGTCTTCCATGCATAGCGCAATGATACCGGCACATTCGCCATCATCGTTAATTAACAGGTCGAGAGCGAAATATTCAATATGGAAATGCGCCTGATACTTCAGGCATTGCTGATACAGCGTGTGCAGGATGGCATGGCCGGTCCGGTCAGCAGCGGCACAGGCACGGCGCGCCATCGACTTGCCGTAATCCAGTGTATGTCCACCAAACGGGCGCTGATAAATCTTGCCTTCATCGGTACGCGAAAACGGCACGCCGTAATTTTCCAGCTCGATCACCGAGGGAATGGCATTACGGCACATGTATTCGATCGCATCCTGGTCGCCAAGCCAGTCTGAGCCTTTGACCGTATCATACATATGATACTGCCAGTTATCGCCTTCACCCATATTGTTGAGCGCTGCGCCAATGCCGCCCTGCGCCGCAACAGTGTGCGAGCGGGTAGGGAACACTTTGGTGATACAGGCCGTTTTCAGCCCGCCAGCCGCCATACCAAGCGTTGCACGAAGACCGGCGCCACCAGCACCGACGACGACCACATCATAATGGTGATCTGTTATTTCGTAGGCTGTCATGCCATTTCCTCATACATTTCCCGGCGTGGCAGCGGCCACCCGTACACTTAACCCAAAATTCTGACCATGGCCCACAGGCTGGCTAGAGCTGCTGCACTCATGCCAGCACGAACAAGAAGCAACGCGGCGTGGCGTCCGCCCCGTGCCGAGATGTAATCCTCGATCACCACCTCAAGACCCATGGTCCCGTGAAACAGACCAGCCAGCACCAGCGCACCCAGCGCCGCAGCGTTGACAGGTTGACTGACGAACGACAATGCCTCGCCGTAAGACATGCCGCCAATACTGGCCAGGGCAATCACAAGGTAACTCATCAGAAACAGCACAGCGACGGCACTGAAACGCTGCCAGCGCCAGTGGCGCACACCAGAAATCCGTTTGCGATGGGTTATCCCGGCAGGATATTCGGCCATGAGCTGTCCCCTTACATCCAGACCACCGTCCATAAAACGACGGTCAATACGGCGGTCAGGACCAGCACAAGCTGTCCGTTTCTGTACACTTCAGGAATGGTGAGCCCGATACCGATATCCCAGCCAAGATGGCGAATACCATTAAGCGCATGATAGATCAGTGCGACTGAATACCCGAATAGGACAAATTGCCCCAAGGGATGCGCGAGTGCCGCCGCCACGATGCCATAGCGTTCAGCCCCCATCGCCAGCGATACGAGCCATGCCGTCATGACGAGCGTGCCTGTTGTAAGAACAATCCCCGCCGCCCGATGCATGATCGACATCACCGATGTCATCTGCGGACGGTATACCTGAAGATGCGGTGACAGCGGACGTTGCCGGCCCATCACGATCCTTTCTGACATTTCAAATTCAGCACCGAGGCAAACCTACGGTCTGGGACGGATGCTAGTCAATGTGAAAGCAAGTCGCACCAGCCTGTCGCACCATCTTAATTCGACATACTTGATTCGACATGGCGTTGAATCCTTATCACTCAAGCCGGACGGGGCCGAATATAATGGGGCTGATGAAAAATTCATTTGCCTCACATGCCGATTGTGGAGACAACTCACATCAATGAAAAAGATATTGTCCATACAGTCTTCGGTAACTGCCGGTTTTGTCGGTAATGCGGTCGCTGGTCCGGTCCTTCTGGTGATGGGGCATCATCCCATGATGGTCGACACCATCAGCCTTGCCGCGCATCCGGGATATGGCGGGCGGGGCGGTGGGCCGTTGGCTGATCATCTGTTTGCAGACCAGCTGCGCGGGCTTCAGGACCTTGGCGAGACCGGCGATATTGCGCAGATCATGACAGGCTATCTTGGCAGCGCCAGCCAGATTGATTCGATTGTTGCGCTGCTGACGTCATGGCGGGCAGAGGCGGGCGGCCAATATATTCTTGATCCGGTGATGGGGGATGCCGGGCGGCTGTATGTGTCAAACGACCTTGCCGATGGCATTCGCACCCGGTTGCTGCCCCTTGCCGACATCATCACACCCAACCAATTTGAACTGGCGCAGCTGAGCGGGACCGATATCACCGGCCGGGACAGCGCGGCGGATGCCGGCGGCCTGTTGCTGTCACAGCATGCGCTGACGGCCATTATCATCACTGGCGTTACGAATACCGGTCACAGATCGGAAATAGGTGACCTGCTGGTGATGCGCGACGGCACACAGATCTGGCATCCCGCGGATGGCACAGCCAAAAATGTGGCTGGTGGCGGCGATCTGCTGACCGCGCTGTTCAGCGGGTATCTGGCATCAGGGCAGGCACTTCCGGACGCGTTTTCGCGGGCCAGCGCCACCGCACACACCATCATCGCCGCCAGCCCCACGCCGCGAGATCTGGCATTACTGGAAAATTTGAAGTTGGTCAGCGCATCCTGAAACCGGCTGTGCCAACGCCCGTACAGACGCCGGCGCCCGTCTTAGGCCCTAGCGCCCGTAGAGGCCGCGTTCGGCAACAAGTTCGGCAATCTGCACCGAATTCAGAGCCGCGCCCTTGCGCAAATTGTCCGACACACACCAGAACACCATACCGTTTTCAATGGTCGGATCCTTGCGGATACGGCTGATGAACACGGCATCCTCACCAGCCGCCTCATGCGGGGTGACATAGCCTTCATCGGCACGGTGATCAATCACTGTAATACCGTCTGATTCGCGCAACAGATTGCGCACAGCCTTCTCGGTCATCGGCTTTTCAGTTTCGATGAATACCGCCTCGCTATGACCAATGAAGACCGGAATCCGCACACAATGCGCAACCAATTCGATCGCCGGGTCGAGAATCTTTTTCGTCTCGGCCGTCATCTTCCATTCTTCCTTGGTAAAACCATCATCAAGGAACTTATCGATATGCGGGATCGCGTTGAAGGCAATCTGCTTGGTAAACAGTTCCGGCTGTACCGGATCATTCACATAAATGCCACGTGTCTGGTTGAACAGCTCATCCATGGCCGCCTTGCCGGCACCCGATGTCGCCTGATAGGTCGAAACAACAACACGGCGTACACCGAACTTGTCATGCAGCGGCTTCAGCGCCACCACCAGCTGCGCCGTCGAACAATTCGGGTTTGCAATGATGTTGCGGCCACCATTCGCCGGCAATGCCCGCTCCACTGTATCGGCATTTACCTCCGGCACGATCAGCGGCACATCGTCATCCATCCGGAATGCCGATGAATTATCGATCACGATACAACCCGCCGCACCAGCTTTGGGCGCAACCTCTTTTGCTGTATCGCCGCCAGCTGAAAACAGGGCGATATCCGCATCGGCAAAATCAAACTTGTCGAGTGAGCCGATGGTCAGCACGTCGTCCTCACCATAAGACACTTCACGGCCGGCCGAGCGCGATGACGCAAGCGCAATAACCTTGTCAGCCGGAAAATTCCGCTCGGCAAGGGTTTGCAGCATCTCGCGTCCGACAGCACCGGTGGCGCCGGCTACGGCAACTCGATATCCCATTTTATTCCTCGTCGTCTGGTCGTGCCATTGATGGCATCGGTTTGATAAGTCACACGCCGTGTGTATTAGCGGGCAAGCTGGTCCATGGCGTTCAGAACAGCTTCGGTCATGCCGTCAGTACCTGTCTGGGTACAGCCAGGGGTCATGATATCGCCTGTCCGTGTCGTCTTCAGCGCCGTCGCAACCGCATTCTCCAGAAGATCGGCCTCGTCCCCCTGATTGAAACTGTAGCGCAGCATCATGGCAAAGCTCATAAACTGGGCCAGCGGGTTGGCAATGCCCTGTCCGGCAATATCCGGCGCAGACCCATGCACCGGCTCATACATCGCTTTGGGAAGGCCGGTCTCTGGATCAGGGGCGCCAAGCGATGCCGATGGCAGCATGCCGAGAGAGCCTGTCAGCATCGCCGCACAGTCAGACAACAGATCACCAAACAGATTGTCTGTCACAATCACGTCGAACTGCTTGGGGTTGCGCACCAGCTGCATGGCACAATTGTCAGCATACATATTGCTGTATTCGATACCCTCGCCCTCGGCGGCATGCAACGCGGTCATAACCTCGCGCCACAACACACCCGAATGCATCACATTGGCCTTTTCAACAGACACAAGGCGCCCATCCCGCTTGCGCGCCAGATCCAGCGCCACCCGACCAATCCGCTCAATCTCAGGCGTGGTATAGGCGTTCGTGTCAAACCCTTTGCGGGTACCATCAGGCTGATCCTCAATGCCGCGTGGCTCGGCGAAATATGACCCGCCGCACAATTCACGCAGGATCATGATATCAAGACCGGACACCACCTCTGGCTTCAGTGTCGATGCATCGACCAACGCCGGAAACACCATGGCCGGGCGCAGATTGGCAAACAGGTCCATTTCCTTGCGCAATGCCAGCAGGCCACGCTCGGGCTTCAGTTCAAACGCCAGATCATCATATTCCGGCCCGCCCACAGCACCGAACAGAACAGCATCCGAGGCAATGGAGTCGGCCAGGGTCTCGTCGCTCAGCGGCGTGCCGTGCGCATCATAGGCAGCCCCGCCGACAAGGCCTTCCTGCATGTCAAAATCAATCGACCGGTATTTTGCCAACCAGTCGATGATCCGCATATTGGCCTTCATGATTTCGGTGCCGATCCCGTCGCCGGGCAACACCATGATCTTGCGGTTTGACGCCATCTTCATTTTCCTTGCATTCGAGCAGCCAGCATTCAGGCAGCGGGTATTCGGGCAACAGCCACGGGCCAGCTGCAGCTGCAGTTAACAGGTAATCAGAGCCAGGGCTGGTCTGCGCCACGCGCGCTTTCAAAGCTGTCTATCGAGACACTTTTTTCCAGGGTCAGGCCAATATCATCCAGCCCCTCAAGAAGGCATTTCTTGCGGAACGGGTCGATCTCAAAGCTGATTTCACCACCATTTGGGCGGCGAATTGTCTGTGTTTCCAGATCAATCGACAGTTCCGGATTTTCGGTATCCTGCGCATCGGCAAGCAGGGCATCGCGATCATCTGCAGACACAGCAATCGGCAGGATCCCGTTCTTGAAACAGTTATTGTAGAAGATGTCGGCAAAGCTGGTCGAAATCACGCAGCGCACACCAAAATCAAGAAGGGCCCACGGCGCATGCTCGCGGCTTGACCCACAGCCAAAATTGTCGCCGGCTACAATGATCTCTGTCTTGCGATAGGGTTCCCGATTCAGGACAAAATCCGGTATCTCTGCCCCGTCCTTGGTGAACCGCATCTCGTCAAACAGATTGGCCCCGAGACCGGATCGCTTGATCGTCTTCAGGAACTGCTTCGGGATGATCATATCGGTATCGATATTGATGATGTTCATCGGCGCTGCAACGCCGGTCAATCTATCAAATTTCTGCATCTCTCGACCTCCCTCAGCCTTGCATATCGCGGATATCGGTCAGATAACCGGTCAGTGCCGCGGCCGTTGCCATTTCAGGGCTGACCAGATGGGTGCGACCACCACGGCCCTGACGTCCTTCAAAATTGCGATTCGAGGTTGACGCACAGCGCTCTCCCTCAGCCAGCTTGTCGGCATTCATCGCAAGGCACATCGAACAGCCAGGCTCACGCCATTCGAAACCGGCCGCCACAAATACCTTGTCCAGTCCCTCGGCCTCGGCCTGTTCCTTGACCAGCCCTGATCCTGGCACCACCATGGCGCGGATACCATCGGCAACCTTGCGGCCATCGGCAATGCCGGCGGCGGCGCGCAGATCTTCGATGCGGCTGTTTGTGCAGGACCCGATAAAGACCGTATCGATCTTCACATCCGTCAGTTTCTGGCCGGGCTTCAGACCCATATAGTCGATGGCGCGTTCAATCTTCGCCCGCTTAACCTGGTCCTTTTCCTTTTCCGGATCCGGCACAGCCGCGGTGATCGCCAGCGCATCCTCGGGCGAGGTGCCCCAGGTTACGGTTGGGGCAATCTCGGATGCTGGCAATACAATCTCGGTATCATAACGCGCATCCGCATCAGACGGCAGCGTGCGCCAGTAATCGACAGCCTTCTGCCACATGTCGCCCTGCGGGGCCATCGGGCGTCCCTCAAGATAGGCGAATGTCTTTTCGTCAGGCGCGATCATGCCGGCGCGTGCGCCGCCTTCGATGGCCATATTGCAGATGGTCATCCGCCCTTCCATCGACAGACCGCGAATGGCTGAACCGGCAAATTCAATGACATGGCCGGTTCCACCAGCGGTGCCGATTTTGCCGATAATTGCCAGAATGATGTCTTTTGCGGTGACGCCGGGGGCCAGATCGCCATCAACAGTGATGCGCATATTCTTGGCCGGCTTCTGGATCAGCGTCTGCGTGGCCAGCACATGTTCCACCTCGGATGTGCCGATGCCGAATGCCAGCGCGCCGAATGCCCCATGTGTTGCGGTATGCGAATCACCGCAGACAATGGTCATGCCGGGCTGTGTGAAGCCCTGCTCCGGACCGATGACATGGACAATACCCTGGCGGATGTCTTCCATCGCAAAATAGGGAACGCCAAATTCGGCAGCGTTAGTGGCAAGCGCCTCCACCTGAATGCGCGATTCCTCGTCCGCAATGCCCGCCGACCGGTCAGTCGTCGGCACATTGTGATCAGCAACAGCAAGTGTACGGTTGGGTGCGCGAACAGAACGACCCGCGGTACGCAAACCTTCAAAAGCCTGCGGGCTGGTCACTTCATGAACAAGGTGCCTGTCGATATAGATCAGACAGGTGCCGTCATCCTGGCGATGCACAACATGTGCATCCCATATCTTGTCAAAAAGGGTCTTGGGCGCCGACATCTTTTCCTCCAGAGATCTGCCGGCGAGGGTCTTCCTGGCCGGTCAGAGCGGTCAGGAGGAAGAGGCCTCGCGGGTTGTGGTTTTTTCTGCAATACGCGCCGCCTTACCTGTTCGGCCACGTAGATAATACAGCTTGGCGCGACGAACGCGACCCCGACGAACAACGGAAACACCGGCCACCTGAGGACCGTAAAGCGGGAATACACGCTCAACGCCTTCGCCGTAGGATAACTTGCGAACAGTAAAGGAAGAGTTCACACCGTCGCTTTTGCGGGCGATGCACACGCCTTCAAAAGCCTGAATACGCTCACGCGTGCCCTCGACAACCTTCACGTCCACGCGGACGGTGTCGCCTGGAGCGAATTCGGGGATCGTCCGCTGCTCCAGCGATCTTTCCATCTGCTTCTGGCCAATGCGGTCAACGATATTCATCGGCTTCGTTCCTTCATCTGCTGCGATAACACCCCATCCGATCGGGGATCTTCGCTTATTGTTTCTTCGATTCGGACACCTGCGTCTGCAGGTGTCTCTGCCACAAATCCGGTCGACGCGTCTGCGTTTCCCGTTCGGCTTCCACCTGACGCCATTCGGCGATCTTGCGGTGATGCCCTGACGCGAGAATCTCTGGCGCCTGAATTCCGTTCCAGTCTCGCGGCTGGGTGTAAAGCGCCGGTTCCAGCAACCCAGTCTCAAAACTTTCTTCGCGGTGGCTGGCTTCCTTGCCGATCACCCCCGGCAACAGCCGGACCACTGCGTCAATCACTGTCAGCGCCGCCATTTCGCCGCCTGACAGAATGTAGTCACCGATACTGACTTCCATCATACCGGCCGCATCGATCACGCGCTGATCAACACCTTCATAGCGCCCGCACAGAAAAACCGTTCCCTCTGCCTGTGCCAGCTCGCGAACCAGAGGCTGGTCGAGCGGCCGACCCCTCGGGGTCAGGTAGATTCGGGGCCCCGATGCCTCGGCGACATGGTCCAGCGCAGCGGCCACCACGTCGGGCTTCAGCACCATGCCGACACCGCCCCCCAGAGGGGCATCGTCGACGGTTCGGTGCTTATCGCTTGCAAACTGTCGAATGTCCAGTGTTTTCAGCGCCCAGATACCACCCTTTAACGATTTGCCGGCCAGTGACGCACCAAGCGGCCCCGGAAACATCTCCGGAAACAGGGTCAATATGGTGGCCTGCCAGGCTGGCTTGGTCATCCTTTGTCTGCCCGCTCATCCGTTTCAAGGAACCCGTCCGGCGGGTTCAGAACGATACGGCCTCCGTCAAAATCGATATTGGTGATGTAATCACCCTCGAAAGGCAACATCACCGTTGGCCCCTTTGGCGGACGAATCTCGATCAGCTCACCCGCCCCGAAATCATGCAAACCGGTCACTGCGCCGATCATTTCGCCATCTGCCGTAACAGCCGCAAGCCCGATCAGGTCTGCATGATAGACCTCATCCTCACCCACGTCAGGCAATGCTGTCCGGTCCACCAGCAGCTCATTACCCCGCAAAGCCTCTGCCGCCTCACGGCTGGAAATGCCATCAGCAGCAACAATCACCAGGCCGTTTGCCGTCATCCCCCTGATCACAAGGGTCAGCTGTCTGTCACCGACCCATACGGGGCCATAGGATGCAATATCGCGCGGCATGGCGGTAAAGGGCTTTACTTTGAACTGCCCCCTAACGCCATGTGCGCTGGCAACTGCACCGATCGACAGACGGGATATGGACATTACGCCTTGCTGTCACCCGAATCATTACCGGATTCATCACCAGATGCATCATTGGCAGCTTCATCGGCCGAAGTCTCTTCAGCCGGGGCTTCCTCTGCCGGCGCTTCCTCAGCCAGGGCCTCTTCTGCTGGCGCCTCGGCAGCAGCAGCGGCTTCAGCTTCAGCAGCGGCGGCGGCGGCCTCGGCAGCTGCTTCAGCGGCTGCTTCTTCACGCTCGGCACGCTTTTTGCCAGGTGCAGATTTCTTCGGCTGCTCACGAATTTCCGGGGCCGCCATCAAACCGGCGCTTGCCAGCATTTTCTGCACACGCTCGGTCGGTTGCGCGCCCTGACCAAGCCAGTAGGCAATACGCTCGTTCTTCAATGTCAGGCGTTGGTCATGGTCTTTTGGAACCATTGGATTATAGGTGCCCACGCGCTCGACATACCGGCCATCGCGCGGTGCCGATGCCTCGGCAATAACGATGCGATAAAAAGGTCGTTTCTTCGCGCCACCACGGGCAAGTCTGATCTTCAAAGCCATGAATTGGATTCCTTTCGCAAGCTTTGCTATAAACGCTTATTTCTTCTTTCCTGATGGTTTGCCGCCAAGACCGGGAAGGCCTCCAGGCAAACCGGGCAGCCCGCCAGGACCACCCTTCATTCCATTCGGCATTCCGCCGCCCATTCCGCCGCCCATTCCGCCAAGAGCACCGCCAAGACCGCCCATGCCACCGCCTGCCAGTGCTTTCATCATTGCCGCACCCGACTTGCCGCCAAGCTTCTTCATCATCTTGGCCATGTCCTGATATTGTTTGACCAGGCGGTTCACCTCCTGGACTGACGTGCCCGATCCGGCAGCAATTCTTTTGCGCCGCGATGCGTTCAGCAGCCCGACTGACCGGCGTTCCTTTTTCGTCATCGACAGAATAATGGCTTCCTGCCGCTTGATCATCGAATCATCAATGCCGGCAGCGGCAATCTGCTTCTGCATTTTGCCAAGGCCGGGAAGCATGCCCATAATCCCGCCAAGCCCACCCATCTTCTGTAACTGGCGAAGCTGACTCAGGAAGTCGTTCATATCGAACTGACCCTTGGCCATGCGCTTGGCCAGGCGCTCAGCCTCTTCAGCCTCGATGGTTTCGGCCGCCTTTTCGACAAGCGCGACCACGTCGCCCATATCAAGGATGCGCCCGGCCATGCGCGCCGGATCAAATTCTTCTAGCGCCTCCTGCTTTTCACCAACACCGGCATATTTGATCGGTCGTCCGGTGATCTCGCGCATCGACAGCGCCGCACCGCCGCGCGCATCACCGTCAAGGCGAGTCAGCACGATACCTGTAATATCAACCGCATCATTAAAGGCTGCCGCTGTCGTGACAGCATCCTGACCGGTCATCGCATCAGCGACGAGCAGGATTTCATGCGGATTGGTCAGCGCCTTGATCTCGCGCAGTTCGGCCATCAATCCTTCATCGATGGTGACCCGGCCAGCGGTATCAAGAATCACCACATCAAAGCCCTGCAGGCTGGCCGCCTGAAGCGCACGCTTGGCAATCTGTGCAGGCGATTCGCGGTCGGCCTCGGGCAGCACCCCGACCTCGGCCTGTTCACCAAGAACACGCAGCTGTTCACGTGCTGCCGGGCGTGTCACATCAAGCGAGGCGAGCATCACCTTCTTGCGCTCTTTCGTGCGCAGGCGCAGTGCCAGCTTGCCAGCGGTTGTTGTCTTGCCCGATCCCTGCAGGCCCGCCATCAGGATGACCGCTGGTGGATTGACCGCGACATTCAGCGGTGCTGCCTCGCCGCCCAGCACATCCACCAGAACGTCATTGACGATCTTGATGACCTGCTGGTCGGGGCGAACCGCTTTCAGAACCTCGACACCAACCGCCTGTTCGCGAACCCGCGACATAAAGCTTTTGACAACAGGAAGAGCGACATCGGCATCAAGCAGGGCAAGCCGCACCTCGCGCAACGCGGCATCAACATCCGCCTCGCGCAGTGCGCCCCGTTTGCCAAGTCCGCTAAAGACGTCCTGGAGTTTGTCTTTCAGGCTGTCGAACATCCTGTGTCTGGCCCGCTACCACTATTGTGTTTACTGTTGCGTTTACATCCATCACATCAAACCTGCTGACACGCACCTGTGGCACCCGTGCTCGAAACCTTCAAGGACGGATGGAACCCGCTAGGGTCGCTGCAGCCGGGAATGGCATGATATGGATGGGTTGTTGCGCTTTTTCGCCTGACTTGTCAAGAATGGGAGATGTTTTTTGTCCTTTCAAAGCTGCTGGCAATTTTTTTCGAACCTCTGGCGCATCCCTACATCCTGTTGGTTCTTGCGGGCGTTGCCCGGCTGATCAAGCGCCGACGACTTGTCAGGGTGTGTCTGGCAAGCGCGATCATTCTGCCGCTTGCCTATGGCTTTCTGCCGCTATCAGAAGCACCGCTTCGCTATCTTGAGAATCGCTATCCGATACCTGACCTTGCCAACAGGCAGATTGACGGGATCGTTGTGCTTGGCGGGCATGTGGCATCAGGACTGGTTTCGGCAGCCCGAAATCAACCACAACAAGGCCCTGCGGCCGAGCGTTTGACCCAGGGGCTGGCATTGTTGCAACGCCATCCCGACGCCATGCTGATCCTGTCAGGCAGGTCGGGAAAACTGCGCCATAAAGGCTGGACCGAAGACGAAATCACACGCCGCCTGATCGAAGATCTTGGCCTATCGCAGATCAACATCATCTACGAAAATGTCAGTCAAAACACCTTTCAGAATGCTGTTGAAAGCCTTGAGCGCGCGGTGCCACAGCCCGGAAGCAACTGGGTTCTTGTCACCTCGGCAGCCCATATGCCGCGCGCGATGGGTGCCTTTGCGGCGGCAGGCTGGGGGCCTGTCATCGCCTATCCGACCGATTTTCGGACCACGCCCGGCATCAGTGGCCTTTTTTCAATGCGGGAGGGCTTTTCGGCTGTTCGGAAATGGCTGCATGAAGGGGCGGGCCTTACCGCCTATTGGCTGACCGGACGCAGTGACCGCCTCTTGCCCTGAAAGGGCATTTCTGAGCGAGACTATTCCAGCTCACTCCTCAGACACACCGGCGAGGGCATTGGCGAAATCACGGGCCTCGAACGGTTGCAGGTCATCCGCGCCCTCACCAACACCGACAGCATGGACCGGCAGGCCAAACGCTTCGGCAAGCGCAATAACGACGCCGCCCTTGGCAGACCCGTCAAGCTTGGTGACGATCAAGCCGCTGACATCAGCCACCTCGCGGAAGGCGCTGACCTGCGAGATTGCATTCTGGCCGACAGTGCCATCCAGCACGATGACGGAATCATGCGGCGCGGTATCATCCAGCTTGCGAATGACGCGCACAATCTTTGACAATTCATCCATCAATTCGCTGCGATTCTGTAACCGGCCAGCTGTGTCGATGATCAGAATATCGGTGCCATCGGCGCGGGATTGTTCCAGCGCCTGATAGGCCAGCGCCGCAGCATCACCGCCCTGCGTTCCCGCCACAACTGCTGTTCCTGTGCGCTCACCCCAGATCTTCAGCTGGTCAATCGCCGCCGCGCGAAACGTGTCACCCGCGGCAAGCGTTACCTTCTTTCCGGCTTGAACCCATTGCTGGGCCAGCTTGCCGGCGGTTGTCGTCTTGCCTGACCCGTTGACACCAACAAGAAGGACCACATGCGGGCGGTGCGTTTCGTCGGGCAGCAGAGGCTGCGCGACCGGGGCCAGAATGTCGGTAATTCCATCGGACAGCGCAGCCGCCAGTGCCGATGCGCTCACCTCACCCTCAAACTTGTGCTTGCGCATGCGCTCAGCCAGCTCTGCTGCAGCGGCAGTGCCAAGATCAGCGCTGATCAACGCATCCTCGACCTCTTCAAGCGAGGCCGCATCAATTCCCTTGCGCCCGAGAACAGCCCCCAGCGAAGCGGTAACACGGGCGCTGGTCTTGCCAAGGCCGGATTTGAGTTTTTTAAGCCAGCTCATCCTGCCGCCTTTCAAAGGTAGCGATCATCAATTCCGGTCAGCCAATCTGCTCGACAATCAATATATCGTCATCTCGCCCGTTGATCTTTACGTCAAGCAAGGCCCCGCGGTCGATGAAATCACCTTGCAGGCGCATTTTTGCATAATTTCGCCCATGCCCGCTATTTCCGCCCTCGACCAGCATCTGATCAAGACTGCCGACGGCATTATCCAGAAACTGTTGCATACGAATGGTGCCATCTTCGCGCAGTTCACGCGCCCGGCGACGGATCGTGTCACCGTCAATCTGGCGCATGCGCGCGGCAGGTGTGCCCGTGCGCGGTGAAAAAGGAAATACATGCAGATATGTAATGCCCGCCCGGTGGATCATCTGACGTGTTGCATTGTGGGCATCCTCGGTCTCGGTCGGGAAGCCGGCAATAATGTCAGCGCCAAACACGATATCAGGCCGCCGCCGGCGTGCCTCGTCGCAAAAGCGGATGACATCACGCGCCAGATGACGACGCTTCATCTGCTTTAGTACCAGATCATCGCCATGCTGTGCCGACAGATGAAGATGCGGCATCAAACGGTCATCATCGCCAAGCACCGCCATCAGCCTGACATCGGGTTCTGCCGGATCAATCGAAGAGAGCCGCAGACGCTGCAGCCCCGACACCCGTGACAACAGAGCCTGCACCAGATCGCCAAGCCGCGGGCGGCCCGGCAAGTCAGACCCCCATGACGTAATATCAACACCCGTCAGCACCACTTCCACACTGCCGCCATCGACCAGCTGCTGCGCCGCGTCGATGATCTGCGTCAGGCCTGCTGACCGGTTATTGCCCCGGCCATAAGGAATGATGCAAAACGTGCATCTGTGATCACACCCCTGCTGGATCTGCAGAAAGCCGCGGGTATGGGCATGAAACCCGTCCATCATGTGCGTCGCCATTTCGCGTACCGCCATCACATCACTGACGAATATGGCCTCGCACCCCTCGGCAACAGACATCCACGCAGCCTGTGACAGTTTATCGTGATTGCCGATCACATGATCCACTTCAGCCATCGATGACCAGCTGTCGGGCGCGATCTGGGCCGCACAACCGGTGACCACAATCTGTGCATCCGGATTGTCACGGCGGGCCCGGCGAATGGCCTGACGCGCCTGGCGTTCAGCCTCTGCCGTGACAGCGCAGGTGTTGAAGATGATCGCATTGTTCAGACCGGCATTGCCAGCGTGATCACGCACAACCTCGGATTCCCATATATTCAGGCGGCACCCGAAGGTCTCGACATGTGGCGCGTTGCGCTCAGCCATTGTCCGCCTCCAGCAGCGCTGTAATTTCGGCTGACAGCTGGCCAGTCGCGACATAAGACACCGGGCCCGTCATCAGAACATGACTGGTGTCTCGGTTCCAGCTGATGGTCACTGCCCCGCCATCCATAACGATCCTGTTCTCGTCCTCTCCCAGCCCGCGGCGCGCAATGGCAACACCGCTGGCACAGGCCCCGCTGCCGCATGCCATTGTTATACCAACACCGCGTTCCCACACCCGCATTCTGAAGCTGCCATCATCACGGCGGCTGACCACCGACAGATTGACCCGGTCAGGGAATAGCGACGCCGTCTCGACCAGCGGACCAATTCTTTCAATGTCCACGCGCTCGGCATCATCGACAAACACCACAGCATGCGGATTGCCAAGCGAGTGACAGACAGCATCAAGACCGCCATAATCAAGACTACTATAATCAAGACCGGCCATATCAAGACCGGCCATATCAAGTGGCACATGCAATGTGTCCGCCGCACTGGCCAATGGCACATCCTGCCAGTTTGTTTTCACCGGGCCCATATCGACGGCGATCTCGCCATCCGCCGCGCGCCAGGCTGTCAGTATCCCGCCATCAGTTTCGATCTCTATCCGGTCCTGCTGCAATTGATGCATCATCATGTCGGCGACGCAGCGCGTACCATTTCCGCAGGCCCCTGAAGGTGATCCGTCCTGATTCAGGATATCCATACGCAGGTCAGCTGTATCACAGGCGCGCAGCACAAGAATCTGGTCGCACCCGATCCCGAGGCGCCTGTCAGCAAGCCGACGCGCCGCTGCTTCCGGCACTTTGCGACGGCGATCATCACGCCAGTCGAGAATGACAAAGTCATTCCCCAGCCCGTGCATTTTGGCAAACTTGTTCATGCCGCAGCCTATACGCCAATTCCCGCTGAATGGGAAGATGGCAGGGGATCAGAGATCGATGACCACAGGTGCATGATCCGAAGGTTTCTCGGCACCGCGCATATCACTGTGAATAGTGACATCTGTCACGCCAGCTGCCAGATCGCGGCTTGTCCAGATATGGTCAAGGCGCCGGCCACGGTTGCTTGCTGCCCAGTCACGCGCGCGGTACGACCACCATGAATACAGCACCTCATCATCGCCAAAGTGCTGGCGTACTACATCTGACCAGCCACCATCATTGATCAGCCGCAGCAATCCGTCGCGCTCAATGTCTGTATGGCTGACGACATTCTTCAGCTGTTTTGTTGACCACACATCCTCAGCAAGCGGGGCGATATTCAAATCACCAACAAGAATCGATCTCTGCGGCTTGTTCTGCGAAAAATACGCTGTCATCTCGGCAATGAAGTCCAGCTTGTGACCGAATTTGGGGTTTTCGTCGCGGTCAGGCACATCACCACCTGCCGGCACATAGAAATTGTGAACCTTGATCCCGTTGGCCGTGGTGGCGCTGATATGGCGGCAATCCTCGCGCCCGGCCCAGTCCATATGCCCACTGTCAGACAGTGGTTCACGGGCAATGATCGCAACACCATTATAGCTTTTTTCACCGCGGATGGCGTGATGCGCCCAGCCTGCCTCAATCAAGGCATCAGCTGGAAAATGCGCGTCCTCGGTTTTTGTTTCCTGCAGGCACAGCACATCGACATCAGCAGATTTCAGAAACGCGGTAACCAGATCGATCCGCAGACGGACCGAGTTGATATTCCATGTGGCAAGTCGCATAGCTATGTCCTGTAATGCAGCGGGGGTTTAATTGCTGCCTGTCGGCGTGTAGTCAGGTCGCGCAAACATCTTGTTTTCATATTGATGTCCAAACCGCATGTTCTGCAGCGTCACCGTCGTGGTGACATCAGCTGCATCGCGAATGGTCCATTTGCGCAACACGAACGGTTTTTCGGTGAATTCGAGTGTCAGCTCGCCCGCGGCCTCACCTGTCTCCTTGGCCAGCATAACCCGTACAATCCCGTTCTGAACATTACTGGATGTTGTGAATTCGTCAGAGCGCAGGCGCACATCTTTTTTCAACAGCAACGACAGCGGCGTCTCACTGATCGGATAGCTGGTCACTGTCTTGTCATTCGGACGATCAACATGGATCCAGATACGGGTGGTCAGCAGGATCAGCGGCTCCTCCAGATCATAGACAATCTTCATCTGGTGCGGCCGGCGAAGGTGGATTACCCCGCTGGCAGTCGTACCGTCAGATGCCACCTGAATGAAATCAGCCTGCATGGTGCTGATCCCGTTGAACCAGTCCTCAGCCTCGCTTACAACATCGGCGTGGGCCATTCCAGGCAGGGCCAGCACAATAAAGGACAGCGCTGCAGCCAGCCATGCCACCATCTTTTTCAGATATAAATGCATCTAGCTGGCACCTTCGTCACTTATAAGAACCTCTCGTTTGCCAACATGGTTTGCCGCGCTGATCACGCCATTCCGTTCCATCTCTTCGATGATGGTGGCCGCCCTGTTATACCCTATCTTAAGATGACGCTGGACAAAACTGGTGGATGCTTTCTGTTCACGCACAACAAGCTGCACTGCCTGGTCATACAGGCTGTTACCGCCGCCAGCTTCAAGCAGATCGCCGGTACTGCCAGACAGCTCGCCGGTATCTTCGCTGACCACCTTCTCGTCATATTCGGGGGCACCCTGTTTGCGCAGGAAATTGGCGACAGCCTCAACCTCGCTGTCGTCAACAAACGGGCCGTGAACCCGCATGACCCGGCCACCGCCTTCCATGAACAGCATGTCACCCCGCCCAAGCAGCTGTTCGGCACCCTGTTCACCCAGAATTGTGCGGCTGTCGATCCGCGACGTGACCTGAAAACTGATGCGGGTGGGAAAATTCGCCTTGATCGTGCCAGTAATCACATCCACTGACGGGCGCTGCGTTGCCATGATCACATGAATGCCTGCCGCGCGTGCCATCTGTGCAAGGCGCTGCACAGCGCCCTCAATCTCCTTGCCAGCAACCAGCATCAGATCAGCCACCTCGTCGATCACCACAACAATGAAGGGCAGGGGCGTCAGATCAAGGATTTCCTCTTCATGGACAGGCCGGCCGGTTTCAGCATCGAATCCGGTCTGCACGCGGCGCGTCAGTACCTCGCCATCCTTTCGTGCCTCGGCAAGGCGTGCATTGTAGCCGGCAATATTGCGCACCCCCAGCTTGGCCATGTTGCGGTACCGCGTTTCCATCTCGCGCACCGCCCATTTCAGGGCAGTAACCGCCTTCGACGGATCAGTGACCACCGGGCTCAAGAGATGCGGGATCCCGTCATACACCGACAGCTCCAGCATCTTTGGATCAATCATGATCATCCGGCAGCTTTCCGGCGTGTGGCGATACAGCAGCGAAAGGATCATCGCATTGATACCGACTGATTTACCAGACCCGGTTGTGCCCGCGACCAGCAGATGCGGCATGCGGGCCAGATCAACCACGACCGGCGCACCAGCGATATCCTTGCCAAGCGCCATTGGCAGATCGCCGTCATTCTCTACCCAGACCTCGTGATCCAGAATTTCCCGCAAGACGACAATCTGGCGATCAGGATTCGGCAGCTCGATCCCTATGACATTCTGGCCGGGCACACCTGCCACACGCACTGACACCGCGCTCATTGACCGGGCAATATCATCAGCAAGCGAAATCACCCGTTGCGAGCGCGTGCCGGGGGCTGGTTCCAGATCATATCGCGTGACCACCGGCCCATAGCGCGAATCCGTGATGGTGCCTTTGACACTGAAGTCTTTCAGCACGCCTTCCAGCTCTGCCGCCGTATCATCAAGGGCCTGCCGTGACGGGCCAGATGCCGCTTTCTTTGGCGTGGTAAGCAGGCGGCCCGGCGGCAGGCTGAACTGACCATCGCCCCCAAAATTGAGGCGTTCCTGATTCCCGCGTGCGGCTTTGGCTGGTGCGGGGCTATCCGCTGCCTCACGCCCCAGAAGTGAAGGTTCCTGACGCTTTCTCGACGCTTTGCGCCGTGGCTTTTTGGCTGTTTTTTCGTCACTGGCAGATGCTGATTCAGGCTCGGGTTCGGTCAGGGTCAGCGCATCTTCAATGCCCAAATCATCATGGGCTGAAGCTGATGAAGGCCGGCGACGCACCAGCGCCGCAACGCCGCGTACCGGTGCCAAAATCAAGCCAAGCTGCCGCCGCGAAACAGTTGCGCACCATACCCACAGGATAATGCCCAGAAACGTAACCCCGACCCCGAAATAATGCGGCATCGAAATACCAAGCAATGGCTCCAGCTGCGGTAAATTCTGCAAGGCCAGACCAGCCATCACAACGCCGGCAGCGCCGCCAAACGACACACCGGCACTACCACCAAGGGCCTGAAAACCGGTTGCCAGACACAAAATACCCACCGGGGCCAGAAACAGGCGTACCAGTTTTTTCGATACATCATGCTTGCGCAGCATGCGGTACCCCCAGAATACCGGCAGCAGTGTGACAAACAGGCTGGCCGTCCCCACTGCCGTGCGCAACGCGCCGGTAACGCCCGCGCCAACAGGGCCAAACCAGTTTTGCACCGGCCCGTCTGAATAGGCGCTGAGCGAGGGATCAAATCGTCCGGGCGAAAAGAACATGGCTGTCAGGGCAAGGCCTGTCAGAATCACCAGCAAACCAGCCAGTTCCAGCAGACGACGCTGGAAGAAGGCCCGCAAGGCTGGCGACAGGAATGACTTTTTCTGATCCGGATCGACCATGGGCGCTGTGCTATTATCCGTCCTGCCCGGCAGCTTCGCGAACACGCGCGACGCGTTGCAGGCTTTCCTCGGTGCGTTGATGGTCCTGCACAAGCGCCAGGCGCACATAGCCCGCGCCCGGATTCACGCCATCTGATATTTCCGCCATATAGCTTCCCGGCATGGCTCGCACCGCCTGTTCCTGCATCAAACGCCTCACAAAGGCCTGATCATCGCCAACGCGCAGCCACAAGAAAAAGCCACCCTGCGGTGCCTTTATTCCCAGATGGCGACTGGCAAGATCAAAGCTATGGTCATAATGCGCCCGAATTGCGGCAACGTGGTCGTCATCATCATACAGATCGGCAGCGGCAAACAACAACGGCGTTGGCACCAGTGACCCGGTATTCGCCACAACCTTTGCATAGAGCGCGATCACAGACGCATCACCAATGATGAAGCCGGCGCGCAGGCCGGCAGCGCTTGACCGCTTTGACAATGAATTCAGGACAACAAGGTTGCGCAGCGGATCGAGATCCTGGTCACCTTCTTCGATATGCAGGCTGGCCGCTGCATCAAGCGCACCCGCCGACGGTGTTCCGCGCCAGATATCGCTGTAACACTCATCCATAACCAACAGGAAATCATGCGCGCGGGCAAGCCGGATGGCAGATTTGATCTGCTCCAGCGTCATCACCTCGCCCTGCGGGTTGGTCGGACTGCACAGATAGGCAAGTGTTGTGCGATCAAGGGTGGCGGCAGGCAGGCAGGCCAGATCAGGCACAAATCCGTTTTCTGGCGTGCTGTTCATATATTGAATTGTGGCACCGGATGCCAACGCGCCAGCGCGCCAGGCGTGATAAAACGGGTTGGTAACCAGCGCCACAGCATTATCCTTTGTGCCGCGCACCAATCCGCCAATCAGCCCCAGGGGTTCGCGCGTGCCGGGTACAGGCAGCATCTGCCTGTCAAGATCCACAAGCCCGCCCGCAGATGGCCAGCGTCGGGCTATATAACGGTCAATCGCGGTGGTAAATACTGGATGGCCCGCTGCCTTGGGATAATATTGCCAGGCATCATTGTGACGCGTGACGCTGTTTTCCAGCAATGAGCCACCGGTGACCTGCGGTTCACCAATCGACAAATCAAGCATGTCCATGCCGGTTGGTGCTGACACATCCGCCAGCAGGCCACGCATCTGCACAAACATATTGCCGTCAAACAATGCATATTCGGGATTCAGTTTCATAGATGAACAGCCTCAAAATGAGAGCGTCGTGATTGAGCCCAAAGTTTAATTGAACCCGGAATTTAAATATGGAAACCATGCGGACCAGCCACATCTGGCACCCGGTCATACCTGATTCCCTGCCACACCTGATTCCCGGGCTGGAAATCTGCCAGACAGTTCCTATCCTATCACCAGCACGCTGACAATTACAGACAAGCGCCGCATCTTTGAACACGTCCTAAAATATGCACACGGCGTTAACGCCGTTTCGCATGGACTTCGCACGACGATATGCCTACATCTTGAGCAACCGGCAAGGAGAGCGCGCGTATGACGAATCCCGGTATGGCAGCGCCGGACAAGACCCGGCGGCAACCCGCCATCTTTTTTGATCGTGACGACACGCTGACTGTTGATCGGCACGGCTACACCTACCTTGTTTCCGACTTTGAATTTGTCGCGGGTGCCGCCGCCGCCTTGGCCCTGTTTCATAACGCTGGTTTGCGGGCGTTTGTAGTGACCAATCAGGGAGGTATCGGCAAAGGGCTGTTTCAGCGCGAAGACATGCAGCGGTTCAATGACAAGCTGCTTGGCGAAACCGCTGCCAATGGTGGGCAGATCACCGATATCGCCTATTGCCCGCACCACCCTGATGCTGTTGACCCAGACTTGCGCGCACCCTGCGCCTGCCGAAAGCCTGAACCCGGCATGCTGCTGACACTCGCTGCAAAGTGGCATATCGATCTGCCTGGATCAGTCATGGTCGGCGACCGGGACAGCGATGTTGCTGCTGGCCGTGCTGCCGGGTGTCATGCCTATCGGTTCGATGGTGGCAGCCTTTTGTCCTTGTCGCGGCACATTCTTGCCACCCATTTTGACGGGGCCGGACTATGAGAACAGACATTGCAATCATCGGCGGCGGCCTGACCGGTTTGATGATGGCGCGTGCGCTGACGGCAACCGGCGCAGATATTCTGTTGGTCGATCGACAATCTGCTGGCCGGTTATCAGATACTGACAGCCTGCCTGATGAGCGTACCACGACCATCAATGCGGCCGGTATGCGCATGCTGCAGACACTTGGTGTAGAGGACAATCTGCAACAGGAAGCCACGCCCATCATGCGGATCGCTGTTGCCGAGGGCGCGGCACTATCCGGTTTGGCCGCACGACGCCGACCCAACACTGACTTGTCGTGGCAGGCCAGCGATACCCCTATGGCCTATGTTGTCAGCAATGCCGATCTGCAGGCAGCGCTGACCACAACGCTTGCGGCGGTATCGGATGGCTTTGGCAGCATCGAAATCCTCAGTGGGACTGTGTTGACTGGTATGGCCCGCGATGCTGGCAGCATGCGTCTGGACATCGAGGATGCCCACGGGAAGCGATCGCACCGCCTTGCTGACCTTGTTGTCGCCTGTGATGGAAACAACAGCAAGGTGGCTGAATTTGCCAACCTTGCCGCGCGACAGGAACGCCCCTTCCAGACTGCCATCGTCAGTGTTCTGCAGGCAGAACGGGACCATGAAAACACAGCCTTTCAGCGCTTCCTGCCGACCGGGCCCTTTGCGTTGATGCCAATGTCAGGACAGCATCTGTCGCTGGTATGGACCTTGCCGGATGATGATGCGCAGACGCTGCTTGCCGCCGATGATCAGGCCTTCGAGGCCGCCTGTCTTGACGCCTTTGGACAGTCGCTTGGTTATCTTCATCTTGCCGGTCAAAGGCTGGCCTGGCCGCTACGCCCGTCAATTCGCAAACGGATTACTGGTGCCGGTGTTGTGCTGGCAGGCGATGCGGCACATGCGCTGCATCCTGTTGCCGGGCAGGGATATAATCTGGCGCTGGCTGATGCGGCCGTTCTGGCAGATTGTCTGGCACGGGCACGGGCCCGCGGGCTGTCATCGGGCCATCCGTCAATCTGGCAAGCCTATGAGGCCGCCCGGCGCACTGAACGTCTGGCCATGAGCGCCGCGACATCAGGCATCAACCAGCTGTTTGTCCGCAGTCCCGCCTTTGTGCGCCGTATGGCTGGCGCAGGCTTTGCCGTGCTCGACAAGTCGCCGGTCAAAACGGTCTTTTCACGGATAGCTGAAGGCGGCGAGCTTGCCGATGCCGCGCTGTTGCGCGGAAAATTTCCGGGAACATTATAGACGGGGACATTACAGGCGGGCGGGCACTATTCGCGGCTGGCACCCAAAGCTGCAAGCCTGTCGATATAGGCCGCCATCAGGCTGTCCCGGCGCGTTGCGTAATCCTGTAACAGAGACCAGCTGAAAATGCCGGTATCGTGACCATCATCAAAGCTGATCCTGATCGCATAATTGCCAACCGGATCAATCTGGGACATCGCAACATGCCGTTTTCCGGCTGGTGTTGTCTTCTGGTCCGCCCCATGCCCCTGCACTTCGGCGGAGGGGGATTCAACCCGCAGCAATTCCGCAGCAAGACTGGCAATGGTGCCATCAGCAAACGTAATCTGCAGGGTTTTTCGGTCGGCAGACAGTCTGATTTTAGACGGGGCAGGCGTGATCGACAGGTCGCTGTCAGTCATGCCAACGGGTCTCGTTCTCACTGTCTTCCAGATCGCGTGCTTCGTCAACAAGCATCACCGGCACACCGTCACGGATCGGAAACGCCTTGCCTAGCTGCCGGCTTACCAGCTCTCCCTTCACCCGGTCATAATCCAGCGGACCGTGAGTAACCGGACACACCAGCACATCAAGCAGTGCGGGATCGATGATCCTGTCCGCACCCGGCCGGGTTGTATCATCAGTGCCTTGCGTCATTGCCGCCATCATCCTCATGCAGCGCCATTTCCATCATCGCAATCAGCAGGTCGGCGCGGCGCGCCATGCCGTCTGCTTCAAGAAGCGCCTGCTTCTCGGCAACCTCGAACGGACACACCATCGCCAGCGTATTCAGAATCTGCTCATCCTCTGAACGTTCGATTTGGTCCCAGTCAGCGTCAAACCCGCGGGCGGCAAAATAACGGCGCATGATCGTGAACATGCGGTCGCGGTCTGCGATGCCTTCAAGCGGATCCTGCAAATCCGCTGCAAATTCATCCCAGCTGACATCAGCCAGCCGGTATCCGGGCTCGGTCTGTTCATGCCCGCCAAGCCGAAAGCGACACACGCCGTTCAGGGCAATCATGTAACGCCCATCATCGGTTTCCTGGAAATAGCCAATCCGTCCTGCACAGCCAATACCGAACAGACTGTTCTGTTCTTCCATTGGCTGCACCATGCCGATCAGACGATCAGGATGGCCCAGCGCGTCATCGACCATAGCAAGGTAGCGCGGTTCGAAAATGTTCAATGGCAACTGCCCGCCAGGTAACAGCAGGGCATTTGGCAACGGAAAAATAGGAATCTGTGTAGGCAGATTTATGTTGTCGTCCATTTTTTTGGTCATGGTGTCGCCTGGGTTATGAAAGGGGCGCAATCAGGAAAAGAGAAGCGTCGACAGTTTGCGCCGGCTGGCAATCACATCTGGATTGGCTGCGCCAAGCGAGGCAAAAAACTCTAACAGCTGCAGTCGCGCAGCCTGTTCATTCCAGTCCTTGTCGATGCGAATGGATTCAAGAAGATGGCTCATGGCCTCGCCGTGCTCACCCACCGCAAAAAGCGCCAAAGCGAGGGATTGACGTGCATCCAGATCATGGGCATCGGCATTAACGGCAGCGCGCGCCGCATCCAGTTCACCTGCCGATCCAGCCGCTTTTTGTGCAAGCTCCAGCGCGCCAATTGCCTGCGCCATGGCCGGATCATTGCGATAGTCGTCATTCAGCTGCTCGATAATTTCGGCAGCGCCTTCCAGATCACCAGTGCCGATGAGACAGCGCACAACACCGGCAAGCGCGCCAACAGATGCCGGATCAATTCCCATAGCCTGCTGAAAGTGGGTCATCGCCGCGGCAAAATCAGACTCGGCCAGCGCCGCATCGCCAGCTTCGAGTACCTGTGCCAGATCAGCGCCGGCACCCCCCATGGTGGACAGCTTGTCAATGAACTGCCGGACAGCGGATTCCGGCTGAGCACCGCTGAACCCGTCAACAGGCTTGCCTTCGACAAACCCGTAAACGGTCGGTACGGACTGCACCCGCATCTGCGCCGCAATTTCGTTATTCTCATCGATATTGACGCGCACCATACGCACTTTGCCGTTGCTGGCAGCCACCACTTTTTCAAGCACCGGACCCAGCTGCTTGCAGGGTCCGCACCAGGGTGCCCAGAATTGGACAACAGTTGGCGTTGTCGCCGAGCCATCGATGACCTCGGACATGAAGTTATTCACATCAACATCAACCGGCGTGGTGGTGGCGCCTGCAATCAATTGTTCCATGGCACTCTCTTCCTGTTTGAAGCCGCAAATCGCCAGCTGGCTGAACAAGCCTTGGCAGCGATCAGTTATCTCGTCTGAATTTAGGCATCCCCGACATCAAAACAAGATGCGGCGATTATCGATGACCCTACAGATCAATCATCTTTGGTTGATGCCGCGTCAGCGCAAGGAAAGCCCTGATCGCAACCGGCGTCACACCGATGGTCAGATCATTCACCAGCGGATGAAAATACACCCGCTCGGCAGTCATAAGGCTGCTGTCCAGTGTCAGCTGCACCCGATGTTCGCTGTCATTGATCAGCGTGAACAGGCTGACCGCGCCGGGGCGAACCCCCAGAAATTCAAACAACCGGTCAGCACTGCCAAAGGACAGGCGGTCCGAGCCGATCACCTCGGGGAGTGACTTCATATCGATGGCCCGGTCTTCCTGAGCGATTAATAGAAAGTTGCGCTTTTTGCGATCCCGCAGATACAGGTTTTTCACATGCGTGCCGGGCATGCCGTCACGATGACCCTTGGAATCCTCAACGGTACGCAGGGGCGGATGAATGTGACGGGTATATTCGATGCCCGCAGAATCAAGGATCGCCAGCAACGCGTCAGGCGTGGTTGGCAGAGTGTCTTTGAATTCTGATGACGCATCCATGACAATTACTTTCCCAAGTTATCGGCGACTTTCCTGAATTATCGGCATGACAGCCGAATTCTGAATTTTATAATGAATATAATGGCCGTTTTGCCAACGGTCTGACACTTGTCACACAGGCCTGTTTTGTCAAGCAAACAGGCGTCAGATGTGTAACGGAATGCAACAATTGACCGTATGAGGCCACTTGTTTAGGCCATGATACATAACCCGAAACATTTTGCGAATGCGGATGGCAATGGCGCGAATAGGACTGATTGGCTGCGGCATGTGGGGCCGGAATTTGGCGCGAAACCTCAGCCAGCTTGGTGCCCTTGCATCAGTTGCAGACCGTAATGTGGAAAATGCTGCCGCGTTTGCAGATGAATTCGGCGGCAAGGCAGACAGTATAGACGCCGTTCTGGAGCAGCATGATCTGGACGGTATCATTGTCGCCACACCGGCTTTTACCCATGCCGAGATGGCTTGCAGGGCCCTTGCGGCCGGACGTCATGTATATGTCGAAAAGCCTCTTGCCATGTCGCTTGACGAGGCCAACCGTATCGCCGCTGCGTCCAGCGATGCCGGACATATGGTCATGGTGGGACATCTGATCCGCTACCATCAGGCGTTTATCACATTACAGCGCGAGATTGCATCAGGTACCATTGGCACATTGCAGCATGTGATGGCCAACCGGCTGGCGATGGGCCGTATTCGCAGGAATGAATCGGTCATTCATGATCTGTGTCCACACGACACATCACTGCTGCTGGCGCTGATGGGCGAGGAGCCAGCATCTGTTTCCTGTACGGGCGCAAGCCATGTCACGCCCGGGATTATTGATCATGTGTCTGCGATGTTTGCATTTTCTGGTTCACGCACAGCAGCGATGAATGTCAGCTGGATTTCACCCTACAAGGAGCACAAGCTCACCGCGATTGGCAGCAGCGGGTCGATCATTTTCGATGATTCGCGCCCCTGGGCAGAGAAACTGACCCTGTTCCGTGACGACATTCAGCCGAAAGGTGACGGCTTTTCAATTTCACGCAGCGAACCTGTCTTTCTTCCGGTCGCGGAGTCCGAGCCACTGAAACAGGAAGTCGCAACCTTCATTGACTGCTGCGATACCGGCAAAGTGCCACCAACCGATCTGACTGAGGCGCTGGCCGTTCAGCGCGTGCTGGAACAGATGCATATGTCAATCAACAGCTATGGCCGTACAGACAGCGTACCTGCCGCCAAGGAGACGGTAACAGCATGATCCCGCTTATTGATCTGGGCGCACAGCAAGCGCGTATCCGCAACAAGATTGATGCCGGCATAAGCCGCGTTCTGGATCATGGCATGTATATCATGGGGCCAGAAATATCGGCCATCGAGGACCGTCTTGCCAAGGCCGCCGGGGCTAAACATTGCATCAGCTGTTCATCAGGAACAGATGCGCTGATTCTGGCGTTGCTGGCCAAGGGGCTGAGGCCTGGAGACGGCGTCATTGTTCCGTCTTTCACCTTTGCTGCCAGCGCCGAAGTCATGCCCGTTCTGGGTGCCATTCCGGTCTTTGCCGAGGTCGATGCCGTGACCTTCAATCTTGATCCGGCCGGCCTTCCCGCTGCCTTGTCGGCAGGGCGCGCCAGCGGAGCCAGGATCGTCGGAATTATCGGGGTCGGGCTGTTTGGACAGCCTGCCGATTATGATGCGATCAATCCCTTTGCGGCGGCTGAAGGACTGTGGGTCATAGATGATGCCGCGCAGAGCTTTGGCGCCTCATGGAATGGTGCAAAAGTGGGTGCGCTGGCCAGCATGACATGCACCAGCTTCTTCCCTGCAAAGCCCCTTGGTTGCTACGGTGATGGCGGGGCTGTCTTCACGGACGATGATGATGAGGCGGAGATCATGCGTTCCTGCCGAATTCACGGGATGGGCAAGACACGTTATGAATATGACCGTATCGGAATGACCGCGCGACTGGATGCCATGCAGGCCGTTATTCTTGACGCAAAGCTGGATATCTTTGAGGAAGAACTGACGATGCGCCAACAGGTGGCCAACCAGTATGCTGATCGGCTTGCACATCTTGCAGAGGTTCCGCAACTTGCCAGTCAGGCAACTTCGAGCTGGGCCCAATATACGATAAAGCTGCCCGCAGGATGTGATCGGGCCATTGTCATGAAAACCCTCGCTGACCATGACGTGCCTAGCGCCATCTACTATCCGGTTCCGATGCACCGGCAATCGCCCTATAGCAGCTATCCGGTCAGCGCTGACGGGTTGCAGATTACCGCCACCCTGTGTGGCCAGGTTCTTGCCCTGCCGATGCACCCCTATCTGGAAGCGGCCACGCAGGATCATATTGCCGGGGCGCTGGCAACGGCCATCGCCGCCGGGTCCGCTAGCGCAGCAACGGGCTGATTGCCACGGCCGTCTGAACCACACCCACTGTCGATCTTGTTCAGCCAGGTATCTGCCCGGAGGTTTGTGCAGATTCGGGGGTTTGTGCAGACCCGGGTTTGTGCAGACCCGGGGTTTACGCAGATATGTGCGCGGGTGCACGCCGCCGGTCAAATTGCGGGCGCACCCCAAATTCCGCCTTATAGGCATTGGAAAAATGTCCGGCATTGGAAAACCCGGTCGCCTCGGCAATATTGCTCATATTCATCGACGAGTTATGAACAAGACGCCGACCGACAGAAAGGCGCAGGCTACGATAATAGGTCATTGCCGGAGACCCCATCGTTTCGGTGAAAAGCCGGTTCAGATGTCGCGGCGTCACCCCCGCAACAAAGGCGACCTGACTGAGGCTGAGCGGGTCGGCAATATGACTTTCCATAAGCGACACCGCCTCATGCACGCGCGGCGAGGTGGTCCCGACACGGTCAGACACCGCGGCGCGTTGCGGTGCTGTCTCGGCGCGAATATCGGTGTGCAGGAACCAGTCGCTGACATGCCGCGCAAACACACCGCCATGATGGCTGGTGATCAGCGCATGCATCAGATCGAGCGGCGCTGTGCCACCGCCACACGTCACCCGGTCGCGGTCGATGACAAACAGGCGGCGCTCAACAATCACATCACGGAAATGTTCGGTCAGCAGCGGCGCATGTTCCCAATGAACTGTCATCCGATGACCATCCATCAGCCCGGCCTTGACCAGCACCACCGGGCCGCCAGACACACCGCCGATCTGCACCCCCGTGCGCGCCATCCGGTTCAGCCATGTGAACACATGTGCATCATCAAAACTGAAGGGATCACCACCCGCCAGCACCAGCAGCAGATCAAGATCAACGGTGTCTCCGACTTCATAGGATCGTTCAACCATGGCAGCGCCCGAGCTGCTGGTTCTTGGGGCCTGACCAAAATGAACAATCTCATAGAGCGATCGCTGCGACAGCAGGTTGGCGGCACGAAGCGGTTCAACCGTGCAGGCATAGGACATCAGCGGAAATCCGGCGATGGGCAGGATCCCGACTCGAAAAGGGCCCGATATTGAGCCAATATGGTCTGTTTCTGACATGATGCTGTCTTTTTTCTGCATATCAGATGGAATTCTATACAGACTAAACTCAACAAAGACCCACACAAAAAGGAATTCGATGCGGTATTCTGCTTTCAAGATTCTGAAAGAGGCGCTGACCGGTAACAGGGGCTGGAAACCTGTGTGGCGGCATCCCGAACCGAACCCCGAATATGACATCATCATTGTTGGCGGTGGCGGGCATGGCCTTGCGACGGCCTATTACCTTGCCAAACGTTTTGGCCTGACCAATGTGGCGGTGCTTGAAAAGGGATGGCTTGGATCAGGCAATATCGGTCGTAACACAACGATCATCCGGTCCAACTACCTTCTTGAGGGCAACCAGCCTTTTTACGAGCTGTCGCTGAAACTGTGGGAAGGGCTGGAACAGGATTTCAACTATAATGCCATGGTCAGCCAGCGCGGCATCATGAACCTGATCCACAGCGATGCGCAGCGGGATGCCTTTGTACGGCGGGGCAATGCAATGCGCCTGTCGGGTGCAGATGCGGTGATTCTTGACCGTGATGGCATTCGCGAAAAATGCCCGTTCCTTGATTTCGACAATGCGCGCTTTCCCATTCAGGGTGCGATCTGGCAACCGCGCGGGGGCACCGTGCGTCATGATGCTGTTGCCTGGGGATATGCGCGCGGGGCCGATGAGCGCGGTGTCGACATCATCCAGAATTGTGAGGTCACCGGTTTCCAGATCGAAAATGGTGTCTGCCACGGTGTCGAAACTTCCAAGGGACCCATTCGCGCCAAGAAAATTGCTGTGTGCGTGGCCGGTTCGTCCTCGCGTGTGATGGAAAAGGCCGGCATGCGGCTGCCGATCGAGAGCCATGTCTTGCAGGCCTTTGTCTCTGAAGGGCTGAAACCTGTCATCCCCGGGGTAATCACCTTTGGTGCCGGGCATTTCTATGTCAGCCAGTCCAACAAGGGGGGGCTGGTGTTTGGTGGTGATATCGACGGCTATAACAGCTATGCGCAGCGCGGTAATCTGCCCGTTGTCGAAGATGTCTGCGAAGGCGGCATGGCGATCATGCCGATGATCGGACGGGCCCGCCTGCTGCGCATGTGGGGCGGTATCATGGACATGTCGATGGATGGATCTCCCTTCATCGACAAGACCGGCATTGACGGTTTGTATTTCAATGGTGGCTGGTGCTATGGCGGTTTCAAGGCCACGCCGGCATCTGGCTTTTGCTATGCGCATCTGCTGGCGACGGGGGCGCCGCATCCGGTGGCGCAGCATTATCGACTGGACCGGTTCCTGCGCGGCGCGGCGATTGACGAAAAAGGGTCCGGTGCGCAGCCGAACCTGCATTAGCACGGGGTGAAAGATGATTATTGAACATCCCCTGCTTGGCCCCCGCGATGCCGCAGAATTCGTGTATCTTGGCGATGCGGCGATGATTGATCGCCCGGATGGCATGACCGTCGATGATACTGGCATGCATGATTACATGTATCTGCGCGACAACCCGGCAGGTGACATCCGTGAATTATGGTATCACGAACAGGGTGACAGATCGTGGCTGGTCGTCACACGCAACACCATCACACATGAAATCACCAAGGTTGAACTGGCCCGTGATGTGGCGCGCCGGTCAGGACGGTCAAGATGAGCCAGCCAAACCGCATTGCAGGCGGCCAGATTGACGATAAGCATGCGCTGTCATTTCGCTGGAATGGCCGCAATCTGACTGGCTATGCCGGTGATACGCTGGCATCGGCCTTGTTGGCCAACGGCATCCGTCTCGTTGGCCGGTCCTTTAAATATCATCGGCCGCGCGGCATTTTTTCGTCCGGATCAGAAGAGCCGAATGCGCTTGTTCAGCTGCGTGAAGGCGCGGCGCAGGAACCCAACACGCGCGCCACCATGGTTGAGCTGTTTGACGGACTTGTCGCCACAAGCCAGAATCATCGTGGCGCGCTCGAGTGGGATTTGCTGGCGATCAATGACCTGATATCGCCGCTGCTGAGCGCCGGGTTTTATTACAAGACATTCATGTGGCCCAAGGCATTCTGGGAAAAGCTGTATGAACCGGTCATAAGGTCAGCCGCCGGCCTTGGTCGCCTGTCCGAGCTGGCCGATCCGGATATATATGATCACGGGTTCCTGCATTGCGACCTTCTGGTCATAGGCGCTGGACCGGCCGGTCTGACTGCGGCGCGCGCTGCCGCCCGTGCCGGGTGCCGGGTGATCCTGGCTGATGAAGATTTTCGCATGGGCGGGCGGCTGAACGCCGAAACCCACGCGGTGGCAGATATGCCGGGGGCCGAATGGGCATCCGCAACATGTGCCGAACTTGCCAGCATGCCGAATGTCCGCATGATGCCGCGCACAACAATTTACGGTGCTTTCGATCACGGTATCTATGGCGGAATTGAACGCAAAACCGATCATCTGGTCGATTCTGCCGGCAAGCCGCGACAGGTGCTGTGGCGGATCATGTCAAAACGTGCCCTGCTATGTGCAGGTGCCACCGAAAGGTCCATAGCCTTTGCCAATAATGACCGGCCAGGCGTGATGCTGGCGGGTGGCGTTCGCAGCTATGTAAACCGGTATGGCGTTGCGCCGGGGCAGCAGGTTGCTGTCTTCACAAACAATTCGGACGGATTGCGTACCGCCGCCGATCTTGAGGCAAAAGGCATTGCGGTCAGTGCGGTGATTGATGCGCGCAAGGGCGATGCCGTCATAGACACAAGCGGGCGCAAGGGACTGCGGTCCCTGAGGCTGAATGACGGGCGAAAGATCAGCGCCGACTGTCTGGCGGTTTCCGGGGGATGGTCACCGAATGTCAATCTGACCTGCCACCATAGGGGCAGACCGGTGTGGAACGATGGCATCATGGGATTCGTGCCCGCGGGCGATCTGCCACCCGGGCTTTCGGTTGCCGGCGCGGCAAATGGCACAATGACGCTGGCCAGCGTGATTGCCGAGGCACATGATGCCGCAAAAATGATTGCCTGCGATCTGGGGCATGCGCGCGGTGCCGGCAAGGCGCCGACCAGCAGTGACGAGACGTATGAGGCCAGCGCCATCTGGCATGTCGGCGGGTCACAGGCGCGCGCCTGGGTCGATCTGCAGAACGATGTCACGACCAAAGATATCAAACAATCCATGGAAGAAGGGTTTCAGGCGGTCGAGCATGTAAAGCGCTATACAACACTTGGCATGGCCACCGATCAGGGCAAGACATCGAACACGCTTGGCATTGCGATCATGGCAGCAGCAAGCGGCAATGCCATCCCGGACACCGGGACAACCGTCTATCGTCCTCCCTATACACCGGTCTCGATTGGCGCATTTGCAGGCCGCTCGCGAGGCAAGGATTTCCGGCCATTTCGGCTGACACCAAGCCATGAGTGGGCGCTCGCAAATGGCGCTGATTTTGTTGAGACAGGTATGTGGTTGCGGGCGCAATGGTTCAAACGCCCGGGCGAGGCAGGGTGGCGCGACAGTGTGGACAGGGAAGTTGCGATGACCCGCGCGTCGGTTGGCATCTGCGATGTGACAACCCTGGGCAAGATCGATATTCAGGGCCGTGATGCAGCCGAATTTCTGAACCGGGTGTATTCGAACCCGTTCCTTAAGCTGCCCGTTGGCAAAGTGCGCTACGGGCTGATGCTGCGCGAGGACGGCATTGTCTATGATGACGGCACCTGCGCGCGGCTGGCCGAAACGCATTATGTGATGACAACCACAACGGCAAATGCCGGTACCGTCTTTCGCAAGCTGGAATTCGCCCGTCAGTGTCTGTGGCCTGATCTGGATGTTCATCTGATCTCGACCACCGATGGCTGGGCGCAGTTCGCCGTTGCCGGGCCCAACAGCCGGGCACTGCTGTCGAAGGTGGTGGACAGCATGGATCTGTCGAATGAGGCATTCCCCTTCATGGCCTGCAGCGAATGCAGGGTGTTTGGGGGTACGCCGGCGCGGCTGTTCCGGATTTCCTTCTCTGGCGAGCTTGCCTATGAAATTGCGGTGCCCGCCAGATATGGCCATGCGATGATGGGCGCGTTGATGCAGGTTGGCGAAGAGTTCAATGCCGTTCCCTATGGAACTGAGGCCCTTGGCGTGATGCGGATTGAAAAGGGTCACGCCGCCGGCAATGAACTGAACGGACAGACAACCGCCCATATGCTGGGACTTGGTGGCATGGTCTCAAGGAAAAAGGACTCCATCGGATCAAAACTGTCCGAGCGCCCCGAAATGATCCGCGATGATGGTCTGCGCCTTGTCGGGTTTCGGCCGGTCGATCGCACACAGATGCTGAGCGCGGGCGCACATTTTCTTGAAAAGGGCGCACCGGCGGATATGGCGCACGACCAGGGCTGGATGACATCTGTTGCCTATTCACCTGAACTGGGACATTCGATCGGGATTGGCTATCTGAAACGCGGCGGTGAACGCTTTGGCGAGACCGTGCGTGCCTACAGCCCGGTCCGCAATCAGGACATAATGGTGGAGATTTGTTCACCGCATCACATCGACCCGGAGGGAGAGCGTCAACGTGGCTGATATCAAACTCACAGCTGCAACGCTTTCCGCTGTCGGCGATATTGATATTGCCGGCAATCGCATCATCATCCGCGATGATCTGTCGCTGGTGTCTGTTGCCACCCCGCTAGGCGGCGAGGATGCTCTGAAGAAGACACTGACAGCTGCATTTGGTTTGAATATACCAGCTGCAACTCTGTCCAGCACGGCCAAGGGTATGCGCGCTGTCAGCATGGCACCTGATGCAATGTTGCTAATTTTTGCGCATGCAACACCGGATGCCGAGATGCATGTCAGGGCAAAGCTGGGCGGGGCCGGCTATACGACCGACCAGACAGATTCAATGCTGGCAATCGAGGTGTCTGGGCCCGCCACTATGGCGGCCATGGAACGAATTTGTCCGCTGGATTTGCAGCATGGCAGCTTTGGCAAGAACGCCTCTGGACGAACGGTGATGGAGCACATGGCCGCAACCATTATCGCGCTTGGCGATGCGCATTTTCTGCTTCTTACAGCCAGTTCCTCTGCCAAATCCTTTTTGCACGCGCTCGAAAAATCCTATCGCAACGTCATCAGCTGATCCGCCACTGGACTGGACCAGCTGAAAATGGAGCGGCATCCACTGTATCACCGTCGAAGAGGGTATCTACCCATTCCACCCACGCCGATGTGCAATCCAAACGAAACAGTGTGATGCCGTGATCATTATGACCGATGAAGGCCGGATATTACTGCCCTTCAAAAGTCAGATGCTGTGCGTCGGACGGTTTGTCGAGGGCGAAATCAGCATTGTCGGTAATCACCGCTTGCAAGCGCCAGTGGCTTGAATTATACCGACGAGACGCGTTTTATTATGGCTGCTTGTCCAATATCGCCATCGCGGGTGTAGCTCAGGGGTAGAGCACAACCTTGCCAAGGTTGGGGTCGAGGGTTCGAATCCCTTCACCCGCTCCATTCTTCAGAATGGAACGTAGACTTTCGGCACTCTTTTCAACGCTTTGTAAGCATGTCATTCGCTTGCGTGTCGAAAAGAGTAGTACAAATGGTAGGTTATAATCCGCAGTTCACATACCGTAAGGACGGTGTGTTTTACTTCTCCCGCCGTATCCCCAAAGACATCAGAGATCGATACGAAGATGACAAGTTCGTCATGTCTCTTCGTACAAAGAGCCGTGAGGCAGCTGCCAAATCAGCTAGGGCGATCGCTGCTAGGTTGGATGAATACTGGGCGTCACTGCGTATTGCTAGATTATCTTTTCCGAAAATAGCGCCGATATCTTGCAGGTGACGTGAAGTGGAGTAACAGAGCAATACCAAGCCAAAAAAACGCTAGGGCCCAATGTTGCAAAGAGACATCCGTTCCACCTGTTTGTACTTTCCAAGCGACCGCAATCCCAATTATCGAGAGAAAAAATAAAAAGGTTTGGGGCTGTCCTAGATAACTCAGAATTGGGTTATCATGGAGAGCATGAGAAAGTCACGGATAAGTCAGGTTAAGCAAGATCGTCTTCTTGAGCATTTTGTTGCAGGAACGACCGCACGAACAGCTGCGAGTTTGGT
>JADHLH010000002.1 GCA_016780765.1 Alphaproteobacteria bacterium
AACTTGCCACCTGATTTCCAGTCTTGCCCAATGATTTCATGCCTTGCCCCGTGATTTCCGGCATTCCAAAGCCTGACAAAAACAGCTAGTTTGCACACACCGAAACGAAATCTGAATGGAATGAAAAAAATGGAACGCACGGTTTTTCTCAACGGTGATTTCATGCCCGAAAGCGAGGCACGTCTTCCTATTTTTGACCGCGGATTGCTGTTTGCTGATTCTGTTTATGAAGGCTTTGGCATTCTGGATTCACAGATCACCGACTTTGAATATCACATGAATAGGCTGGACCGCTCGCTCGGTGAACTGAATATGCCATCGCCAATGACCCGCGATGATCTGCTGTCAGCGATGATGAAGCTGATTGCGGCGAATGATGCCAAAGAAGGGTTTTTGTATCTGCAGATTACGCGCGGTAACGGTGACCGCAGCTATCTGTATGATGACAGCTACACCCCGAATATTTTCGCCTTCACACAGGGTGAAAAATTCAAGGCCGACAGCAACCCGGACCCGGTGGCGCTGGCATCGGTGCCGGACATCCGCTGGGCCCGCCGTGATATCAAGACAACCAACCTGCTTGGTCAGGTGATGGCAAAACAGGCGGCGCATCTTGCCGGCGCACACGAAGCGCTGATGATCGCACCGGATGGCGATATCACTGAGGCCGGATCATCCAGCTTTTTCTTTATCAAGGATCGGGAATTGTTCGTTCGTCCGGTCAGCAACGAGATTTTGCACGGCATAACCCGCCAGACCATGCTGCGGGTGGCCGAACAATTCCAGCTTAAGATTCGCGAAACAACCTACACGCTGGATGAGGCGTTGCGCGCCGATGAGGCTTTTATTACAGCCGCGTCGATTTATGTTCTTCCCGTCGGGCGGATTGATGACCATATAATTGGTGACGGCACGACCGGACCGATTACCGCTGCGCTGCGCACCGCCTATCTAGAGACGGCGCGGGCAGAATTTCCGGTGGTGCCCGAAGTTGAGACAACATGATGATGTCTCAAGAAGGTGCTGCAACCACCCGGTATTTTAGCTGATTGGTGATGTGACGAGCTGGCCGGGGCCACAGGGGGAAAGACCAGCCAATGTCACTGGCGTTGAACACAACGTTGGCGCAGTTACAGGCGATTGCCAAATGTCCGATGCCGCGCGCAACGGCCATGCCCAAGGCGATGTATGTGCTGCCCGAAATTCTTGCCAAGGAAGAAGAACGCATCTTTGCGGCTGGCTGGCTGTGTGCGGGGCGTGCCGACGAGCTGCCTGACGTTGGCGATTACATGACGTTTGAGCATGGCCGTCAGCCGGTGATCATATTCCGCGGGGGCGACGGCACGATACAAGCCCATGCAAATGTCTGTCGTCACCGGATGATGCGGCTGGTTGACGGGCGCGGCAATGCCCGCAAATTCACCTGTCCCTATCATGCCTGGACCTATGATCTGGATGGCCGGCTGGTGGCCGCGCCGTTCATGGACAAAACAGAGTGTTTCAACAAGGCCGATCTTGGTCTGCATCCGGTGCGATGCGATATCTATCAGGGCTGGATTTATCTGTCATTGGACCCGAACGCCGAGCCGGTCGCAGATGCGCTGGCCGATCTGACCCCGATCATGGCGGATTACGCGCAGGAAGATTACGTCACCATCTTTGCTGAAGACCATGTCTGGGACACCAACTGGAAGTGCCTGACGGAAAACTTCATGGAAAGCTATCACCTGCCTGTTGCGCACAAGGCAACGGTTGGGGCGCATCAGAACACCGATCAGACAAGCTTTGATCCGGCTGGCGCCCATGATGCCTACACATATCAGCTGTTTACCAAGCGTGACACAACACCGGTCGGATGCGCCCATCCGAACAACACGCGCCTGAAAGGGCGGTGGCGCAATACATCGGTGATGCCGACAGTTTTTCCCTCGCACATGTATGTGCTGGCCCCGGATCATTTATGGTATCTGGCACTGCAGCCAGATGGTGTGGGGCGCACGCGTATCCGTTACGGTGCCGCCATCGCCCCCGAGATGCTGGCAGCCCAGAATGATCGGGACGGTTTTATTGCCGATACAAAGGCTTTCCTTGATCAGGTGCAGATAGAGGACAAGCATGTTGTCGAAGGCATGTATCGGGGGGCGCAGTCACCACTTGGCAGTAGTGGTCCGTTGAGCTGGCTGGAACGCGCCAACCACGAATTCACCCAGTATCTGGCGCGCCGCCTTTGTGGCAACGATCCTTGTGACCGCCAGTCAGACTGATCATCGGGTTTGCGGTATCAGGCTGATTTATAGCGCGTGACCAGATAGACACCGGCGCTGGTCACTGCGAAACCCGTCAGGCTGAACAGCGTCAAAGGTTCATTAAAGCCGATGGCCGCAATCACCGCAGTGACTGGCGGCACAAGAAACATCAGCGATGATGTGGCGGCCATGCTGTCGCGCTGGATCAGCACCATCAAGATCAGATAGGCCCCGGCCGACACCAGCACGATCTGCCATGCAAGCGCGATGATAAACGGTATCTCCCAGCTGATGCGGGGCGTCTCTACGGTGCTGCAGATAACGATAAAGAACAGGCTGGCTGCAACGGTCTGGATGATATTGCCGGGCAACAGACCGATCTGTTTGCCGATCTTTTTCTGCAGCAAGGTACCGCCGGTTACGGCTGCCAGCCCGATGGTGACCGAAATCAGGCCCAGCACCGGCATGCTGCCGCCCAGCTTGGGCCATAACACCAGAACAACGCCCAACAGGCCGATGGCGATGCCGGCAATCTGTTGCATGCGCAACCGTTCGGAAAACAGTGAAATGGCCAGCACCGAAGCCAGAATGGGCTGCAGGGATACGATCAACGCTGAAATTCCGGCTGAAAGCCCGACTGACAGTGCAAAGAACACGCTGCCAAGATAGATGCCATGCAGCAGTACCCCGACCAGCGCGGTCAGCAGAATAACGGACGGCGTCGTGTCTGCACTGTCGTGCTGATTGTGGGGGCTGCGTCGACGCTGCCACCACCGTGCCGCCAGTAGCATCACCAGAAACAACAGGCTGACCAGCGTAAAGCGGACCAGCAACATGGCAAAAGGTGTTGCATAGACAACACCGACCTTGGCGGTGACGAAAGCCGAAGACCACAACCCTACAAAAATCAGGGGAAGAAATACCCGGAACAGCATGCGTCTACAGCCGCGCCGCAAGGTATGCGGCAATCGCAGTGCCAAAGGCGATATGCGTATCCCTTGTCCAGTGGATCGGGTCCAGCGCAGAGGAAACAGCATGGTCGTTGCCGTCGATATATCCGGTGCCGGCCTTCTGGGCTGCGGCTGCAAGCAGGTCCGGCAACAATGCCGATGTTGCCCGTCCATTCTGCCATTCGGCGGCGCGGTCCCAGTCTGGATCATCAGCACGTTCGCCAAGGCGCGGCGGGCAAATCAGCGTCACAGCAGGTGGCGCGGCATCAGCCCAGCCGCCTGGTCCGCAGGGCAGTGCGGCGGCAGTTGCAGCAAGCGAAATCTGCGCGTCCACAATATCGGCGGCATTGCGCGCAAACCTTGTTTTCAGATCATTGGTGCCAAGCATGATCAACACATGATCAAGGGGTTGCTGCGACAGCAGAATGGCCCGCAGCGGCGTCGCTCCGTTGAAATGTGCGCCTTCCTGCGGGTCGTCCAGATTCGTCGTGCGGCCCGGCAAGCATTCCTCAATCAGCTCGATATCATGACCATCAGTAAGCAGCTGTGCGGCCATGCTGACCGGCCAGCGGCCTTCAAACCGGGTGCCCAGCCCGTCATCAAGATAGCCCCAGCTGTTTGAATCGCCATAGATGAGAATGCGAATAGACACGATGAAAGTGACCTGCTGATTGCAAAAGGAATCTGCTACCCGGCGTGTATGCTGCGTGCAGACTGGTTGTGGTTCTGCACAAAACGAGACTGCGCAGGATGCCCCTTTAATGCAAGCCGCTAATGCAAGCTGCCGCCGCGCATGCCGGCAAATTTCTCGAACCGCCAGCGAAACCAGCCTTGCAGGCAGATGAAAGTGACAAGCGGGATCACAAGCTGCAACATCGCAGCCATGCCTGCCGCTTGCCGGCTGCCGCCAGCGGCCAGCGCAACAGCCTCGGTCGTGATGGTGGCGATCCTGCCGCCCCCGGCAAACAGGCTGGGCAGATAAAGGGCGACCGATACCGACATGCCCAGAAACAGCACGGTGATCAGTGCCGGTGCCAGCAGTGGCAGTGTTATCACCCGAAACCGTCGCCACCGCCGCATGCCAATCGTTGCTGCCACCCGGTCATAACGGTGATCGAGTCCGGCATGCGCCGGCGCCATTATCAACCATGTATAGGGAAGGATGAACAACAGATGTATCCAGATCATGGCCAACCAGCTGCCATCAAGACGGGTCCATAGCAGCATCATCTGCAGGCCGGTGACAATGCTGATCTGCGGCAGCAACAGCGGAATACAGATCATCCAGTGAAGGGTTGGCCCAAGGCGTGCCGCAATCCCGGATTGCAGGACAAGCAGACACAGGCCTGTGGCAAGAATCGTTGCAGCGCCGCCCGCAAGAAAGCTGCTGCCAAGCGCGGACAGCAGGCCGGTCGCACGTGCCCATCCTGCAAAGCTGATGCTGCCCGGCAATGCGTCGGGGAAGAACCAGCTTGTCGTGAATGACCACAGCAAGGCGGCGATCAGGCCAAGCAGACCGGCCAGCATCGGCAGCACTGCAAAGCCAGACAGGATATGGCGTGCCATGCTTGGCAGCCTTGTGCGGTGTCCACGCCGCCGCCAGCCTGTCAAAATCGCTGATATCAGAACTTCACCAGCACGCCAGATTGCCAGCGCCAACACCGCCAGGCCGCCCTGCAACAATGCACCGGCCGAAGCGGGCAGACGGGCCAGCAGGTCCGGGTCCTCAAATCCGTGCACCACCATGACAGCCAGCGGTGGGGGCAGCCCCGGACCCAGCACCAGTGACATATCCACCACGGACACGCTGAACACCAGAACTGCGGCAAGTGGAAGCCTGATCAGCCGATAGATATCAGGCATCACCAGCAGCCACATCGCGGCGTCTTTTGAGTATCCAAGGCTGCGACCGATTGCGGTTATCTGTCTGGCTGGTTGCGTGGATAGTGCGGCCAGACTGACAAGACACAGAAACGGGATTTCCTTTGCCAGCAGGGCGATTATCAGGCCGTGCTGTTCAAGATCTGGCAGAAGACCGGTTGCCGGTGGGCGCACAAAACCTGTCAATTCCGGCGAGACAAGCCGGATCAGCCAGCCTGACGGGGCCAGCAGAAACAGGATGCCGATGGCGACGGTGCTGTGCGGTACCGCAATCAACGGCCCCATGATGCTGCGCAGGCGGTGCATTGGTGCGAAAGACGACAAGGTGACCACAAGGATGAAACTGGCGATGAATGACAGGAAGGTTGCAACCAGACCGGTGCCCAATGACAGCATGATGGCACCAGCAACACCAGGGGTTGCCAGGAACATCTGCAGCGGAACGGCAGATACATCGCGCGCGCCCAATGCCGGGAACCATCCGAGAGCTGGCAGTATCGTGCCGCAAATCCCGGCTGCCAGCGGCAGCGCAACGACCAGTCCGAGGGCCAGCCCGGCGATGAATATCAGCCGGTCAGTTGCCGCTGCCATACCGCCGTTTCCATTCAGCTTCGATTGCCGGCATCCATGAGGGGTGCGGTTCGGCAAGTGTGCGTGTCAGATCAGCCTCGCCAAGCGTTGCCACGCCGCGTGGCAGCGCATCAAGCGCCGCCTTGTCAGCAGGATCGAGCCGATGCCGTGCCAGTACGGTTGGATCACCCCAGATGCGCGGGTCTGCCTTTCTGATCTGTGCGGCAGGGGACAGCAGGAAATTGGCAACAACCTTGGCCGCATCCGCGGCGCTGGCATTGAACGGGATGGCCAGAAAATGCACATTGGCCAATGTGCCGCCATCATGAATGTAGGTGCGCACGGTTGGTTGCAGTTCACCGCGTGCAATGGCGGCAGATGCGTCTGCCGGATTGAAAGCCATAGCGATATCAATCTCGGCATCGGCAAGAAGTTGACGCAGTGCCGGATAGTTCGCCGGATAGCTTTTGCCGCCGCGCCACAGATAGGGGGTAACGTCCTCAAGCCATATCCACAAAGGCGCTGTCACCGCATCGAAATCTGCCTGTGATACCGGGGCATAAAGCGGTGACGGATCGATGCTCAACTCCAATATCAGCTGTTTCAGAAATGACAGGCCGATGAAGTCAGGTGGCAGCGGATAGGTAAACCGGCCCGGATGCTTTTTGATGTAGGACGCCAGTGCCATAGCATTTTTTGGCGGTAGCGGGGTAATGGCGGTGTCATGTGAAAATACCAGCTGCGCCCGCCCCCATGGCGATTCAAGCCCGCCGGTTGGCTCGGCAAAGTCTAGCTTCAGGGCTGGCAGCGCGGCAGCATCGGTAAACTGCCAGTTTGGCAAGTCTTCAACCCATGGGGCAGGCTGCAACAGGCTGTGCTGTTTCAGGGCTGCAAAATTGGCACCATTGACCCACAGCAGATCAACGCTGCCATTCGTGTCCCGCCCGGCTGCCTTTTCGGCCAGTATGCGTGATACCGCCGCGCCCGTATCACCAAGCTTTACATGAACAAGGGTGATGTCAAAGCGTTCGGATACCTCTGCACTTGCCCATTCGATATAGGCGTTGATCTTGTCATCACCGCCCCAGGCATTGAAATAGACCGTCTGGCCAGTGGCCGCATTGATGACAGAACTAAAATCATGCCCAGACGCGACACTGTGTTCAGACGCTGTGCTGTGTTCAGACGCCGTACTGGGTGCCGGTGCGACAAGCATGACGAGTGCCACGCACAAAGACATGCATGTGCTGGCCAAAATCGCAAAACTGAAAGGGTGAAATCGGCAAGGCATAACGGGCTCCTTGCAGGAGTTTCTGTGACTACTTCCACTAGCACGGATAAATAAACCAAGGCTATATAGTTTGCCGTCCCAGTACACAGGTCTTCAAGTCAGATCATGCTAAGTCTTCGCGACATAACGATATCCATCGCCGATGAGATGCCGCTGATCAGCGGTTTGAGCGTTGATATCGAACCCGGCAGTTTGCGCCTGATCCAGGGTGCAAGTGGCAGCGGGAAATCGACATTGCTGTCCGTCATCTGCGGAACAGCGGACAGGAATGTGCATGCCACGGGTGATGTGCTGCTGAACGGGCGGGTGGTTAGCGGCCTTGATGCAGAGGACAGGCGCATCGGGTTGATGTTTCAGGACCCGTTGTTGTTTCCGCATATGTCGATTGGCGACAATCTGGCAATTGCCCTTGCCGCCCACCATCGCCATGACCGCAAGGCGCGCGTGTCCGATGCCCTGGAACTGGCTGGCCTTGCCGGATTTGAAGGCCGCGATCCAGCCACCTTGTCCGGCGGGCAGGCGGCGCGCGCTGCCTTGATGCGTACCCTACTCGCAGAGCCTGAAGCTTTGCTGATGGATGAGGCATTTTCCGCGCTGGATCCGGAATTGCGGCATGCCTTTGGAGGATTCGTCCGCACGCAGATTGCCGAGCGGCGCATCCCGGCATTGCTGGTCAGTCATGATGCTGCCGATGCCATGTTTGCAGATGACGGTATCATCCGAATCTGAAACCATAGCGCATGATCAGCGACAGACCGGTCAGGCAGAACGCGTTTCTGTTGCCAATGGATTCTTTCGTCTTGGCGATCGAATCAGGCTAGTCTGCGCTATACGCCAAGTAAGCGCAGCAAACAGGGTTTGAGATGACGACCAGTACCATCGATGTGGAACAGATCATGCAGAGCTATCCGGCTGCACCCGAGATGCAGGTCACGCTGGCCAACTGGCGTGAGCCGACATTGTCGCGATGGGCGTTTTCACATGTTCGCCAGATCATGCCGACCGCGCCGATCCCCACCCCTGATCAGCCTTCGGATATGCAGCAGGCGATACAGGATTTGGCAGCGCTTGATGTCAGCACTGGGACAGACCCCATGACCCTGGGCGGGTGGCTGGAGACCAGCCAGACTGATGCCTTTCTGGTGATGCATCGGGGCAAGCTTGTCTTTGAATGGTTTGGTGGCTGGGGCGCGGCTGACCGTCAGCACATCATTTTCTCAGTTTCAAAATCACTGACCGCGTTGCTGGCAGGCATTCTGTGCAAGACCGGCATTCTGGACCCGCAACGTGCTGTTCGCGACTATCTGCCCGAGGTCGCGGGAAGTGCCTACGAAAATGCGCTGCTGCGTCATGTTCTGGATATGACCGTCGCCTCCGGTTTTACCGAAGATTACCTTGATACCACCGGTGTTTTCATGGCCTATCGCCGTGCGTCAGCCTGGAATCCGGTCGAATCTGGCCAGACAACGGATGGTCTGCGCGCCTTTCTGGCTGGCCTGCCGGCATCAGACGGCAACCATGGCCACCGGCATCATTACTGCTCGCCGCATACCGACCTGTTGGGATGGATTATTGAACGCGCCAGCGGCACGGCTTTCAACACGCTGTTTTCAGAACTGGTGATGCAACCGGTTGGTGCTGCCCGTGACGGGTATGTGACGCTGGACAGTTTCGGTGCGCCACGTGTGGCGGGGGGCATTTGTGTGGCACCGCATGATCTTCTGCGCATTGCCGAAATGGTGCGCAATTTCGGCGCTGTGGGTGGCAAACAGATCGTGCCAGAATCATGGATTGCTGATTTCCGCGGGTTTGATGATAGCGCGCCCTGGCAGCGCCAGCAAGATGGTCCGCGGCATTTTCCCGATGGCGCCTACCGGTCAAAATGGTACCGCACCGGGCTGCCAGATGACGAATTTGCCGCAATCGGCATTCATGGCCAATGGATATGGGTCAATCCGGTGCGTGAAGTGACGATCATCAGAATGGCATCGAATGATCTGCCGGTTGATGTCGATTCCGGGCCGGCGGTGCATGCAGCCTTCCACGCGGTTTGCCGGTCATTTGCCTAGTTTGGGTTAAATCTATGACAAAGCATTCGGCTTGGGCGCAGCCAAAAAATCTCAGGTAGGTCGATCAATCGGCAGCTGCTGCATGCGCCATTCGGTAAAGCCGCCTTCCATATCCATGACATTCTTCATGCCCATATCCATCAGCGTCTTGTTGGCCAATGCGGACAGCATGCCTGAGGCGCAGAACAGGATAAGCTTGCGGTCGGTGCTGAAAACGATCTTGTGGTAGGGGCTATGCGGGTCGACCCAGAATTCCAGCATGCTGCGCGGCGCATGATATGATCCGGTCACAGTGCCATTCTGTTTCAGCTCACCAACATCGCGAATATCAATCAGGCGTGCCTCGCCCTGTTCCTGCATCCGAAAGGCCTTTTGCACGCTTGTCTGTTCAATCTGGCTGCGCGCCGAAAGCACAAGATCGCTGACATGATGGGTGAGGGGCATCTATCATTCTCCGCGAAAAGGGATAGCGGAATGGACGTTACCCCCGCGAAACCGGCAGCGACAATAGGGGGGCCGGGAATTTCCGGTGATATCACGGTTTCGTGAAATTTCGGATTGCAACTGGTTCATCTGAACGGGTGTGCGGGTCTTCCGCATCGCCACTTTTTGTGTCTAGTATGACGCGTTCGAACATTGACCATCCGCTGTGAAGGACTGCACCATGGGAACGTATCAGGATGTCTATGAAGGCGCACAGAGTGATGCAACCGGCTTCTGGCTGGAAGCTGCCAACGGCATTGACTGGGTCACCCCGCCACAAACGGCGCTGGACGACTCCAACCCGCCCTTCTATCGCTGGTTTGCTGATGGCACGCTGAACACTTGCTTTAACGCGGTTGACCGGCATGTGGATGCCGGGGGCGGCGATCAGGTTGCAATCATCTATGACTCGCCGATCACCGGCAATGCATCGAAAATGACATATGGCGCGCTGCAGACGGCAACCGCCCGCTTTGCCGGCATGCTGCAGTCGCTGGGTGTCGAAAAGGGCGACCGGGTGATCATTTACATGCCGATGATCATTGAATCGATTATTGCCATGCTGGGTTGTGCGCGACTTGGCGCTGTGCATTCAGTTGTTTTTGGCGGGTTTGCAGCGGCCGAACTTGCCACACGTATCGACGATGCCAAACCAAAAGCGATTATCAGCGCGTCTTGCGGCCATGAGCCAGGCCGGATCGTTGCCTATAAACCATTGCTTGATGAGGCGATTGAAAACGCTGCGCACAAGCCGGATCACTGTGTCATCTATCAGCGTGAGGCGCTGGCGGCTGATCTGGTCGCCGGCCGTGATCTTGAATGGCATGCGGCGCACGAGAACGCACCTGAATTGCCGCCGGTCACGGTCAAGGCGACTGATCCTCTGTATGTTTTGTATACGTCCGGTACGACAGGTCAGCCGAAAGGTGTCGTTCGTGACAATGGCGGCCATGCTGTTGCGCTGGCATGGTCGATGCCGAATATCTATGCCACCGGGCCGGGTGATGTGTATTGGGCGGCCTCGGATATCGGCTGGGTGGTCGGGCATTCCTATATCGTTTATGCGCCGCTGCTTGCTGGCTGTACCACCGTGCTGTTCGAAGGCAAGCCCGTCGGCACACCCGATGCCGGCGTGTTCTGGCGAATTATCAGCGAACACAAGGTCAAGGTGCTGTTCACCGCACCAACAGCGTTTCGCGCCATAAAACGCGCCGACCCGGATGCCGATTTCCTTGAGAACTATGATACATCATCGCTGGAATATCTGTTTCTGGCGGGCGAGCGCGCTGACCCTGACACCATTATCTGGGCGCAGGACAAGTTGAATGTGCCGGTCATCGACCATTGGTGGCAGACCGAAACCGGCTGGCCGATGTGCGCCAACCCGGTTGGTATAGAGCAATTGCCGATCAAGCTTGGCTCGCCGTCAGTGCCAATGCCGGGCTATGAGATCGATATTCTGGGCGAAGACGGGTCGGTAAAAGCACCGGATGAGCTGGGCAGCATTGCTGTCAGGCTGCCGATGCCGCCAGCCTGCTTGCCCACTGTGTGGGGGGCAGATGCCGCCTTTGTTGAAAAGTATCTGACAACCTTCCCCGGCTATTACGAGACGGGCGATGCCGGATATAAGGATGCCGACGGATATCTTTATATCATGGCGCGCACCGATGATGTGATCAACGTGGCCGGACACCGCTTGTCCACCGGCCAGCTGGAAGAGGTTCTGGCCGAACATCCCGATGTTGCGGAATGCGCGGTCATCGGGGTGGCAGACCAGTTGAAGGGGCAATTGCCGCTGGGACTGATCTGCCTGTATCCCAAAAGCACCAAGCCGGTGGAACAGGTGTGTGCCGAGGCAATCGATCTGGTGAAAACACGCGTCGGCCGGGTGTCAGCTTTCAATCTTGTTGCCACGATCGACCGGTTGCCAAAGACCCGTTCCGGCAAGGTGTTGCGCGCCACGATGGCCAAGATTGCCGACGGTGAGGCATGGTCGATGCCAGCTACCATCGATGATCCGGTTATCCTGGAGGAAGTGGCAACCGCACTAAAGACACTTGGCTATCCGAAGCCAACAGATTAAAAGGCGTGTCTGGAATATATGATTCTATATTTTGAAGAAAAAATTGCCTATTGTTGAACAAGAAAAAACGTGGAGAGGCTAAAATGAGCCAGAACAAACCCCTATACATGATCCTCGCGGTGGCTGCGATTGCCATCATCGGATTCCTTGTTGTCTCGCAGCAGGACAAAGGTCCTGCAGGCCAGAAAGATGTCAAGCTTGGCATCGTTTTTGGTTTCACTGGTCCCATCGAATCTCTGACCCCGCCTATGGCAGAAGCAGCTGAGCTGGCCATGAGCGAGGTTACTGAGTCAGGTGCGTTCCTTGGCGGTACAGCTGTCACGTCTGTACGTGCTGATTCAACCTGTGTGGACAATGCTGCGGCAACCGCTGCTGTTGAGCGTCTGATCACATCTGATGGCATCAGCGCCATTGTTGGCGCCGATTGTTCCGGTGTCACAATTGCCACGCTGCAGAATGTAGCGATGCCAAAGGGTGTCTTGATGATCTCGCCATCGGCGACGTCGCCAGCCCTGTCGACAATGGAAGATAACGGTCTGTTCTACCGCACCGCCCCGTCGGATGCGCGTGAAGGCCAGGTTGTTGCCGAGATGCTGATGGAAAAGGGCTACAAGTCAGTTGCCCTGACCTACACTAACAATGACTATGGCAAAGGCCTTGCTGACGCCATTCAGTCCAACTACGAAGCCAAGGGCGGTTCGATCACCATCGTGACCGCACATGAAGAAGGCAAAGGCGACTACAGTGCTGAAGTTGGTGCGCTGGCACAGGCTGGCGGCGATCTGCTGGTTGTTGCCGGTTACCTCGACAAGGGCGGCAAGATGATCATTCAGGGATCACTGGATGCCGGCTCGTTCGAGACCTTCTTCCTGCCGGGTGGCATGATCGGCGATTCCCTGCCGGCGGCCATTGGCGCAGACCTTGATGGTTCCTTCGGTGTTGTTGCCGGAACAGACAGCCCGGGTGCCAAGATGATGAGCGAAATCCTTGGTGGCGAGCTTGGTCCGTTTACCGGTGAATCATACGACGCAGCGGCCCTGATCATGCTGGCCATGCAGGCTGCCGGTTCAACCAGCAGTGCTGATTTTGCTGGCAAGGTGATGGATGTTGCCAACGCACCGGGTGAGAAAATCTACCCGGGTGAGCTTGCCAAGGCGCTGAAGATCCTCGCCGATGGCGGTGATGTCGATTATGTCGGTGCATCTGCTGTTGAGCTGATCGGTCAGGGCGAATCTGCTGGCAGCTACCGGGAAATCCTGGTGGACGGTGCCAAGAACACAACCGTTGGCTATCGCTAGACCAAAACTGAATACACGGCCCAGGCATCCCGCCTGGGCCGTTTTGCTTTGTGTATTGTAAGAATGATCACTGTTGAGAATATCTCGAAGAATTTTGGTGGCATCCGCGCTGTCAATGATGTCTCCCTTAACATCGAAACCGGGTCGATCACGGGGCTGATTGGTCCGAACGGAGCCGGCAAGACCACCCTTTTCAACGTGATTGCAGGCGTCTATCAGCCAACAGCGGGCAGCGTCATGCTTGATAGTGAGGATATTACGGGCCTTGCGCCGCACCAGCTGTTTGAAAAAGGGCTGCTGCGCACTTTCCAGATTGCCCATGAATTTTCCACCCTGACCGTGCGGGAAAACCTGATGACGGTGCCGGCGGGCCAGTCGGGCGAAAGTCTTATTGATGCCTGGTTCAGGCCTGGCAAAATCCGCGCCGAGGAAGCCTTGCTCCGTGAACGCGCCGATGATGTCATTGATTTTCTGCAACTTGGTCAGGTGGTTGACGAGCTGGCGGGCAACCTGTCAGGTGGCCAGAAAAAGCTGCTTGAACTTGGTCGCACGATGATGGTCGATGCAAAGATTGTGTTTCTTGACGAGGTGGGCGCGGGGGTCAATCGCACGCTGCTGAAAACGATTGGCGATGCGATCGAAAGGCTGAACCGCGAGCGTGGCTATACCTTCTGCATGATTGAACATGACATGGAGTTTATTTCACGTCTGTGCGATCCGGTGATTGTGATGGCAGAGGGCGCGGTGCTGGCGACAGGCAGTGCTGATGAGGTGCGCGCGAATGAGGCGGTAATCGAGGCATATCTTGGTACGGGCCTGAAGAACAAGGCTGCGGGGGCAGGGGCATGAGCTTCCTGATCGGCGAGAATATGACCTGCGGTTATGGCGGTGCAGATATCCTGCATAGCTGTAGCGTTGGCGTTGACCCGGGCGAAATTGCGGTTGTCGTCGGTCCGAACGGCGCTGGCAAATCCACGGCGATGAAGGCGATGTTCGGCATGCTGCACCTTGGCGAAGGGCGGGTCATGCTGGACGGCACGGATATCAGTCAGCTGAAGCCGCAGGAACGCGTGCTGCACGGCATGGGGTTTGTGCCGCAGAACAACAATGTCTTCACCAGCATGACGGTGGAAGAAAATCTCGAAATGGGTGCGTTCATCCGGCGTGATGATATATCGGGAACGATGGCGCAAGTGTTCGATCTGTTTCCCGTTTTGAAGGACAAGCGCCGCCAGCCTGCAGGAGAGCTGTCCGGCGGGCAGCGCCAGCAAGTTGCCGTGGGGCGGGCCTTGATGACCCAGCCGCGCATCCTGATGCTGGATGAACCCACCGCCGGTGTATCGCCAATTGTGATGGACGAGCTGTTTGACCGGATTATTCAGGTGGCGCAGACAGGCATCGCCATTCTGATGGTGGAACAAAATGCCAAACAGGCACTGAATATCGCTGACAAGGGGTTTGTGCTGGTGCAGGGGCGTAACGCCTATACCGACACCGGTGCCGCGCTGTTGGCTGACCCTGAAGTGCGCCGCGCATTTCTGGGGGGCTGAGATGGCAGATGTACTGAATGCGCTGGTCCTGATCGCCAATTTCATCATCGTCCCTGGTTTTGCCTATGGCAGCCAGCTGGCGCTTGGTGCGCTTGGTGTCACGCTGGTGTTCGGTGTGCTTCGTTTCTCCAACATCGCGCATGGCGAAACGATGGCGCTTGGCGCGATGTTCACCATGCTGATTTCGTGGTGGCTTCAATCCATGGGGATAGGGCTTGGCCCGTTGCCGACAGCACTTCTGGCCCTGCCGTTCGGCATCGCGGCATCGATGTGCCTGTGTCTGATCACAGACCGCGCCGTCTATCGTTATTACCGGCGGGTCAAGGCCAGTCCGGTGATCTATATCATCGTCTCGGTCGGGGTGATGTTCATCTATAACGGGCTGGTGCGATTCATTGTTGGTCCGGCTGACCGGGTGATGGTGGATGGCCAGCGCTTTATCATGAAGGCGAAAGACTTCAAGACCGCTACCGGCCTCGATGAAGGTCTTGCCATCAAGACATCGCAGGCGGTGTCAGTTGTTTGCGCGGTCATTGCGGTGGCGATGCTGTTCTGGTTCCTGAACCGGACGCGCACCGGCAAATCCATGCGCGCCTATTCAAATAACGAGGATCTGGCCCTGCTGTCCGGCATCAATCCGGAACGCGTGGTGCTGATCACCTGGCTGCTTGCGGCGGCGCTGGCGACTGTCGCCGGCACCCTTTATGGCATTGACAAGAGTTTTCAACCCTTTGTTTATATGCAGCTGTTGCTTCCCATTTTTGCTGCCGCGATTGTTGGCGGTTTCGGCAACCCGCTGGGGGCGATTGCGGGCGGGTTTGTCATCGCCTTTTCCGAACTTGTCGTGACTTTCGCCTATAAGCGGGTTGTTGCCTATCTGCTGCCAGAGTCGCTGGAACCGGCAGGCCTTGTCCAGCTGTTGTCCACCGATTACAAGATCGCCGTGTCCTTTACCATTCTGGTGATTGTATTGCTGATCAAACCAACCGGCCTGTTTGCCCAGAGGACCACATGATCCAGTCACAGCGCACCATTATGTTGTTCGTTGGCATGGCAACCCTGCTGGCCCTTGTCGGTATTGGCCAGGGGTGGGATGTGGCGTTGCTGCTGGTGAATATGTGCATCATTTCAGCCATTATGGCGCTAGGGGTGAACATCCAGTGGGGCTATGCCGGGCTGTTCAGCATCGGGTCCATGGGGTTTGCTGCGCTTGGCGGTCTTGCCGGCGTGATCATTTCAGCCAAGCCGGTGCCGGGCGCATGGCAGGCAGGCGGACTGGGTGTCATCGGCGGATTGCTGTCTGCATTGATCACCATTGTGCTGGGGATATTTGTCTGGCGGCGTCTGGCGCATCTTGGTCGCTGGCGCTATTGGATCACCGGCGTGATCGTGCTGGCCGGATTTATCATCATGCGCAGCCTGATGGGCCCGGCCATTACAGCCATTGAAAAAATTGACCCGGCTGCTGCCGGATATCTTGGCGGCATGGGTCTTCCTATCCTTCTCTCATGGGCTGTCGGCGGCATCTTTGCAGCAGCTGCGGCGTGGGTGGTCGGCAAGGTATCGCTTGGTCTGCGCGCTGATTATCTGGCGATTGCCACGCTTGGTATTTCCGAGATCATCATCTTCATCCTGAAGTTTGAAAACTGGCTGACGCGCGGGGTGAAGAACGTCACCGGACTGCCGCGTCCTGTGCCTTATGAAGTCGATATGATTGCATCGCCAGCTTTTCAGGGCTTTGCGACTGCGATTGGCACCAACGCCATTGCAGCGGCATCGATTATCGTCAAGCTGTGTTATGCCGGATTGTTTTCAGCGGTTCTTGTTCTGGTGCTGTATCTGTCCGAGGTTGCGCTGCGCTCTCCGTGGGGACGAATGATGCGGGCGATCCGCGACAATGAAACAGCCGCCGCCGCGATGGGCAAGAACGTGACGGCGCGCCATCTTCAGGTCTTTATCCTGGGGTCTGCCGTGGTTGGCATTGCCGGCGCCATGCTGACGACGCTTGACGGGCAGTTCACCCCGACCAGCTATCAGCCGCTGCGCTTTACCTTTCTGATCTGGGTGATGGTGATTATTGGCGGGTCCGGCAATAATCTGGGTGCTGTCCTTGGCGGCTTTGTGATCTGGTTCTTTTGGATCGAGGCGGAACCGGTGGGGCTGTGGCTGATTGAGCTGATTACATCTGGCATGGCCCAGAACAGCCCGCTGCGTGCGCATCTGCTGGACAGCGCAGCCTATATGCGTCTGCTGACGATGGGATTGCTGTTGCTGCTTGTCCTGCGCTTTGCCCCGCGCGGACTGATCCCCGAAGTCAAACGCTGAAGCGGCCCAAGGGGATTGCCAGCCCGCTGCCTGATGCCTTAAACAGAAGAACGGGGTATAAAGGCGGTGCGGCGTTCCTGTCAGCCTGTCTTTTTGCCCGCTGCCTGTTGCCGAAAACGGTTGCCAAGCCGCATTGTAGCTGACTGTCTGCTGCGATTTGCGGCAGACGGCGCGTCAACGATACTGAAAGGTCATTCGATGCTTGAACGTTTCCAGCCTGTCCCGCCTGACCCCATCCTGGGGCTCGGCCAGCTCTATGCTGCCGACCCGCGTGATGACAAGATCGATCTGGGTGTCGGGGTCTTCAAAGATGCCGCCGGCAATACACCGATCATGACAGCGGTGCGCAAGGCAGAGGTCGTTCTGCATGACCAGCAGACGACCAAGGCCTATAAGGGTCTTGCCGGTGATGAGGCGTTTCGCGATGAAATGCGCCAGCTTGTGCTTGGCGATGCGGTGCCGGCTGATCGCGTGGCAACGATCCAGACGCCGGGCGGTACGGGCGCCATCAGGCAGCTTTATGAAACGCTGAAGATGATCAACATTGATGCCACGCTGTGGGTCAGTGACCCGACCTGGCCATCACATGTCGGCATGGCCAAGCATATGGGCCTGAAGCTGGCAAAATACCGGTATTTCGATGCAGCAACCAGCAATGTTGATACGGCCGCGATGATGGAAGATATCCAGGCAATGCAGCCGGGTGACGTGCTGTTGCTGCATGGCTGCTGCCATAACCCGACCGGAGCCAATCTTGGTTCTGATGACTGGCAGGCATTGACCGATTTCGTGCTGGAAAAGAATGTCACACCGTTTGTTGATATTGCCTATCAGGGGTTTGGTGACGGGCTGGCCGAGGACGCAGCCAACCTGCGGATGATGGCAGCGCGCGTTCCTGAAATGTTGATCGCTGCCTCCTGTTCAAAAAATTTCGGCCTGTACCGGGATCGTGTCGGATGCGCTATGGCGGTATGCAGCAGTGCTGAACAGCATGCTGTCGTCAGCCGCAATCTGGCGGTTCTGAACCGTCTGAACTATTCCTTTGCGCCCGATCACGGGGCGGCATGTGTGGCGATCATCCTTGGTGATACCGCATTGCGCGCCGAGTGGGAGAGCGAGTTGAACGACATGCGCGCAACCATGATGACAATTCGGCAGGACCTTGCTGATGCGCTGCGCCGTCAGTGCAATTCCGACAGGTTCGACTTCATTGCTGAACATCGCGGCATGTTTTCCCGTCTGGGGCTTGCCACGCCAGAGGTTGAGGCACTGCGCACCGATCATGGCATGTATGTGGTAGGTGACAGCCGGATCAATATTGCCGGGCTGTCTGGCGGCCGGTATGAACCGTTTGCCAATGCCGTTGCTGCCGTTCTGGCTGGTTGAGGCCATCAGTATAATGGTCACCAGATGACGGATAGTCGTATCAGGACTGGCGGACAGCTGCTGATGGACAGCCTTGTCGGACTTGGTGCCAGCAAGGCGTTTGGCGTTCCTGGCGAATCCTATCTCGCTGTTCTTGATGCCATGGTCGATCATGCCAACAGCTTTGATCTTGTGCTGTGCCGGCAAGAGGGCGGTGCTGCCTATATGGCGGCGGGGTGGGCCAAGCTGACAGGACAGCCCGGCCTGTGTTTCGTTACCCGTGGTCCGGGCGCAACGAACGCGGCTGTCGGTATTCACACCGCGATGCAGGATTCGCTGCCGATGATCCTGTTTGTCGGGCAGGTTGGCACCGACGTGATGGGGCGCGAGGCGTTTCAGGAGGTTGATTATCCGGCCTTCTTCGGACCCTTGGCCAAATGGGCGGTGCAGATCGATCATGCTGACCGCGTGCCTGAAATTGTAAGCCGTGCCTGGACAGTGGCGTTGAGCGGCAGGCCGGGTCCTGTGGTTGTCGCGCTGCCGGAAGATATGCTGGTGGCGACCAGCACAGCTGAACCGTGCCATGCAGTTACCATTCCAGAACCTGCCCCGGCGGCCGCTGACATCAGCGCGCTTCAGGATGTGCTGGCAGGCGCGGCTCGTCCTGTCGTGATTGTGGGTGGTACCCGCTGGCAGAAAGACAGTGCGCGGGCGATTGAACGCTTTGCAATGGCAAACGAAATTCCGGTTGTTGCGGCTTTTCGCTTTCACGACATCATCGACAATCACTGTCCGGCCTATGCCGGTGACGCGGGTGTCGGGATGAATGCATCAATGAAAACGCTGCTGCGTGATGCTGATCTGATTATCGCAGTGAATATCCGCTTTGGCGAAGCCACCACAGATGGCTATACGCTGTTTGATGCGCCGAAAATGGCAGCAAAACTCGTTCACAGTCATGCCTCGGACGATGAGATTGGCAAAATCTATGTGGCTGATCTGCCGCTGCATGCCGGCCCTAACCGTATGGCTGCGGCGCTTGACAATTTGGTGGCGGACCGCCCAGCCGGCCGAGCCGGATGGTATGCCGACGCGCGCACTGCCTATCTTGAATCACTGGTGCCGCCGCCCCAGCCCGGTGATGTGGATATGGGCATCATAACAGCGCAGATTCAGGCGCGCTTGCCAGCTGATGCCATCATCACCCACGGGGCTGGCAACTTCTCGATCTGGGCCAACAAATTCATGCAATATGGCCGCGACCAGCGGTTGCTGGGTCCGCAAAGCGGGTCGATGGGGTTCGGGCTGCCCGCAGCGCTGGCGGCCAAGGCGCATGACAGCGGCCGATTTGTGCTGTGTTTCGCTGGTGATGGTGATTTTCAGATGAATGGTGCCGAACTTGGCACAGCCCTGCAGGCAGGGCTGCATCCGGTCATTCTGATCCTGAACAACAGCAGCTACGGCACCATCCGGATGCATCAGGAACGCGCCTATCCGGCCCGCATATCGGGGACCGAGATCGTCAATCCTGACTATGTTGCGCTGGCTGGTGCCTATGGGTTTCACGGCGAACGCGTCACTCGTACCGATGATTTCGCCGCCGCGTTTGAACGGGCACTGGATGCGGCGACTGGCGCCATTGTCGAGATCGTGATCGATACTGAGGCGATTGCCCCGCGCACCACGATCAGCGCCCTGCGAGAAGCGGCAACATGACCGGTCATCCGGTGCATCCCGATCCGGAAAAGACACCTGCGGAGACGATAAGTTCCCCGGAGATGAATGTCCCAGAGGTGAATTCCCGGGAGACAACACCTTAGAATGATCAATGTGCATGCCGAGGGGGAAATCGGATGTGTGGCGATCTGATGCGCCCCCGGGACACGATTCCGGCGCTGCCCGATTGTTTTGGAGCGGCTTTTGCGCGTGACAAGTTTGTGCTGGCGGGTCACTCTGTTCAACATAAATCATCTGATTGAACCATCTGATTTCGCGAGGAGTATTTGTCCATGACAGCGCTTGATGTGAATTTTGTTCGCGCACAGTTTCCGGCCTTTGCCGAGCCGAGCCTCGATGGTCAGGCGTTTTTTGAAAATGCCGGTGGGTCCTATACCTGTGGTCAGGTGATCGACAGGCTTTACCGGTTTTATACCCAGCGAAAGGTTCAGCCCTATGGCAGCTATGCTGTCTCGCAGCTTGGTGGCGCTGAAATGGACGAAGCGCGGACCCGTCTTGCTGCGATGATGAATGTTGAAACGGACGAGTTGAGTTTTGGTCCGTCGACAAGCCAGAACACCTATGTGCTGGCGCATGCCTTTGCCGAAACGCTGTCACCGGGCGATGTGGTTATCGTCACCGATCAGGACCATGAGGCCAATAGCGGTGCGTGGCGGCGTCTGGAAGCGCGCGGCATGGAAGTTCGTGAGTGGCAGATCAATGATGAGACAGGCCAGCTGGAGACAGAAACGCTGGCCGGTCTTCTGGATGAAAAGGTAAAACTGGTCTGCTTCCCGCATTGTTCAAACATCATCGGGCAGGAAAATCCTGTGCCCGAGATTGTTGCAATGGCGCATGCCGTTGGCGCTGTCACATGTGTTGATGGTGTCAGCATGGCGCCGCACGGCTTTGCTGATGTTGGCGCGCTTGGCACAGATATCTATCTCTTTTCCACCTATAAAACCTATGGCCCGCATCAGGGCGTTATGGTGGTAAGGCGCGCTCTTGCCGACAGGCTGGCCAATCAGGCGCATTTCTTCAATGCCGATGCGCGCACGAAAAGACTGACCCCGGCGGGCCCTGATCATGCGCAAATTGCAGCCTGTGCCGGCATGGCAGATTATGTCGACGATCTGTATGCACATCATTTCGATGGCGATGCCAGTCCGGCCGAACGCACCGCAGCGGTCACCGCGATGAAGCGCCGCCATGAAACTGAAACATTGGCCCCGCTGCTGGATTTTCTGGCTGGCAGGGATGATGTGCGTGTTCTTGGCCACCCCGGCATTGGCAATGACGGGCGGCGTGTACCGACAGTCGCCCTTGATACCAAGAAAGCGGCGAAAGCTGTCGCCGAGAGCCTGGCAAGCCATGGGGTCATGGCGGGTGCAGGTGACTTTTATGCGATGCGAACGATTGGTGCGATGGGCTGTAATACAGACGCGGGCGTGCTGCGTCTCAGCTTTGTGCATTACACCAATGATGCCGAGGTGGAAAAGCTTATGACGGCGCTGGATACGGCTCTATAAGCTGGTTGCCTGGATATGGGACCGTGCTGGATGCGTCGGTTGTGCCGGTGCGCGTCATGATGCTATCCACATGGCGGTGATCGAACTGGCCCACAAAATAGGGCTGGTATCTGCCAGCCCGCATCCGTATCCTGCGGTCCGGCCCATATAGTGCCTCGCGCATTCTCTTGATTGTTTTCTTTGACAATTGCCGCGACTAACCCGCCGATGCCAAAAGCAAGGAAACAGAAGACGTGACTACAGATTTTGACGCCATTATCGATCGCCGTAACACGCATTCCACCAAGTGGGATGACATTGAAAGCCGGTGTGGCGTTGCGCATCCAGACGCGATCCCGCTTTGGGTGGCAGATATGGATTTTCGGGCTCCGCAGGCCGTAACGGACATGCTGCGTGAGGCTGTCGACCATGGGGTATTCGGTTATTACGGTGCCAGAGATTCCTTTTACGAGGCGCAGGCCGGCTGGATGAAACGCCGCCATGACTGGGACATACAGGCGGAGTGGAGCCTTGTCTCGCACGGGTTGCTGAACGGTATTGCGGTGTTGTTGCAGTCTTTGTCAGCGCCGGGTGACGGTGTGATTGTGTTCTCGCCGGTCTATTACCAGTTCATGGAATTGATCCGAAAGAACAACCGGCGGCTGGTTGCATCTGAACTGGTGGTGCAGGACAACCGCTATCATATGGACCTTGATGCGCTGCAGCAGCAGCTGACAGGTGATGAAAAAATCCTGCTTCTGTGTTCTCCGCATAATCCGGGCGGGCGCATCTGGACGCCGGAAGAATTGCGTGCGCTGGCGGATTTCTGTGTGCGCAATGACATCATCATCTGCAGCGATGAAATTCACCATGATCTGGTCATGCCGGGTCACAAGCATCATCTGATGGCCAAGGTTGCGCCCGATGTGGAAGACCGGCTGATCACGATGGCTGCCACCAGCAAGACCTTCAATATTGCCGGCATCGAGACTGGCAGCATGTTCATCTCCGATCGCAAGCTGCGCGAACGCATTATGCCTGTCTACAATGCCATGGCGATATCACCAAACCGGTTTGGCATGACAATGGCCGAGGCTGCCTATCGCGGCGGGGATCAATGGCTGGATGATCTGATGGTCTATCTGGACCGCAATCGCCGCCAGCTGAACGCGACAATTGCAAGTATCCCCGGCCTGTCGGTGATGGATCTGGAATCCACCTATCTTGGCTGGGTTGATTGTTCAGGCACCGGCATGTCTGCCGACGAGGTGCTGAAACGCCTGTATGAAAAGGGTGTTGTACCAAGTGTTGGCGGCACCTTTGGTATCAGTGGTGAAGACTATATCCGGCTCAATATTGCCTGCCGTCATGCGATGTTTGATGACGCGATGGACCGCGTCACCGAGGCGTTTTCAGACCTTCAATAGGCTGGTACCGGCTGATCAGGCAATTTTCACGGTGAAGTCGGCAATGCCGTCAACACCGCCGGTCAGCACATCACCGCGCTGAACCGCACCGACACCGGCCGGTGTTCCCATATAAATCAGATCACCCTGCTGCAGCGTATACATGGTCGAAAGATCGGCGATGATTTCTGGCACTGACCAGACCATTTGCGACAGGTCTGCATCCTGCTTTGTCTCGCCATTCTGTTCAAGATGGATGCGGCCGGTGCCAAGTGATGGTACCTCTGCCATCTGGCGCAATGGCGTGACCACAGCGGATTGTTCAACATCCTTGGATGTGTCCCACGGACGGCGCGTTTCCTTGGCCTTGTTCTGCATGTCACGGCGGGTCATGTCGATGCCGGCGGCAGCGCCAAAAATATGGGACAGCGCATCTGCTTCGGTGATATTCGTGCCGCCGCTGTTCAGCGCAAAGACCAGTTCCATTTCATAATGATAATTGTCAGTGCGCGGCGCATAGGCAATCTCGCCCTCGGCCATGATCAGGGTTGTCGGGCTTTTGGTGAAGTAGAACGGGGCTTCACGATCAATAACGGTTCCCATCTCGGCGGCATGCGCCTCGTAATTGCGGCCTACGCAGAAAATCCGGTTTACCGGAAACAGCTTGTCCGATCCGAAAACGGGAATTGTTGAAGGGGCGGTTGGTTCAAAAAGATACGCGGTCATGAAGCTGTCCTTTGTTGGATCGGGCGGAAAAACAAGTGTCGCCACACTAGCCGAGCGATGGCCCGCAGGCAATGCCGGCTTGCCCTGTTGCTGCTGTCTTGTCTAACAGTGATTGACGGCGTGGCGGTGTCTCTGGCACGAAGGGAGCCTGAGGGGTGCAGTACGCGCATGATCCATTTCATCTTCAAAGAGCATAACCAGAGAACGGCGTCGATTATCGTCTTTCTCGGCTCGTCCATGTGGGGGATGCTCTGGATCCCGATGCGCCTGACCGAAGCCATGGGCGTGCCGCCGATCTGGGTGCATTTCTGGTTTGTTGCCATGCCAGCCCTGCCGCTTGGCTATTTCTGTCTGAAAGCGATCAAGAGCGAGCGCCAGAACTGGGCCATATATCTGGCAGCAGGCATGTGTGTTGGCACAGCCTTTACGCTGTATTCCCTTGGTCTTCTTCTGGCGTCGGTCAGCAAGACGACAACCCTGTTCTATCTGACGCCTATTTGGTCAACGCTTCTGGGCAGTGTGTTTCTGGGCGAGCGCGCCGGTCTGCGGCGATGGGGGGCGATCGGACTTGCCCTTGTTGGATGTTGCTTTGTGATGCAGCTGAACCCGGTGTCGATGCAGTTTGAAAAGCTGGATTTGCTGGGCTTCTTGTCCAGCATTTTCTGGGCAGTTGGCATGGTGATCCTGGGTCGCTATCCGAATGTTGATTTCAAGATCGCAACGCTGTCGCAGTATCTGTGCGGCACGGTGATCACCGTTGTTGCCATTGCCGTCCTTGGCGTTGCACCGCCCGATACATTGACCAGCAGCAAGGCGGCGCTGATGGGGCTGTTCTTCAGCGGTCTGATCCTGATGCCGTCTTTCCTCGTGATCATCAGAGTTACGCAATATATGTCACCCGGGCTGGTTGGCATTCTGATGCTGTCTGAAGTTCTGGTCGCCGTGATCACCGCCATGGTGCTGCTGGGTGAGGTGCTGACAATCATGCAATGGATTGGCGTCGGGGTTATCCTTGGAGCCGGTGTGATCGTTGCTACCGCCGATGAGTCGCGCGGCCGCGCGGCCGTTCCGCCCACAGACCTCGCATGATGATTGCAGTTCGCTTCCGAGATTGTTTGCGCTGGTGTGAATTTGCCCAGTGCGGGCAGCTTTGTTAGCCTTCGAGGACATTTTTCAGAAGAAGGGCAGCCGATTGTGACTATGATGCCACTATTGAAGGGTTACCCGGTTTCGCTGGCTGTTCTTGACTACGGCTTGTTCAGAGTGAACAGCAATGGCCGCGTCATCGGTATCTGCGGGTATCTTGTGCGCACCAGCGTTGATGAACATGTGCTGATCGACACCGGCTTTCCCAGCAAATACACCGAGGATTTCCGCGCCGCCAGTGACGAGGATCGCCTCTATGAATTTGGCGAGGTTCTGGTCTGCGGACCTGACAACTTGCCCGCTGCCCAGCTTGCGCGCTGTGATGTTGTGCCGGAGGCGATCAATCTGGTGGTTCAGACACACACGCATATCGACCATATTGGCGGCATAGCCGATTTCAAACAGGCGCCGATGCTGATTTCAGCGATTGAGCGGGCGTTACCACGGCCACTTTATTGGGGTGATGTTCAACCGGTTGAATGGCCCGACAGGCGCTATATTCAGCTTCAGGAAGACTGTGACATTGGTCCGGATTTCAGCATCATGCTGGTCCCCGGTCATGCGCCGGGACAGCTTGCGATGCTGCTGCGACTGCCGGAAACAGGGCCCGTGCTGCTGACCAGTGATGCCATATCACGGCCAGCGGAGATCGATGAGAAATTTGCCGGTTCAATGGATGAAGAAGCGGCTGTCAAAAGTGCTGCACGCCTGATGGCAATGGCAGAGGCCGAAAATGCCTTCGTCATTTATGGCCATGACCCGCAGCAATGGGACGAGATCAAAAAGGCGCCGCATACCTATAGCTGACACTGATATTGGCATTTATTCGGTATGGGAGCTGATGCTGAATTGTCGTGCCTGGCCCGGTGTTGTTGGCCCGGTGTTGTTGGCCCGGTGTTGTTGGCCCGGTGTTTTCAGCGTACGTCGCGCCCCTGATTCAGAACAATCACATTGCCAGATGAGATATCACCGCCATCACCAGCCAGAAACCCGACCCAGCTGGCAATCTGCGCGGGTTGCATCGCTACGCCATGCGGCATTTCGGCAATCGCTTTCGCAAGTGTTTCCTCGGACAGCACTCCAAACAACGGCGTTTCGGTCATTGCCGGAGCCAGCGAGTTGACGGAAATTTTCTGTGTTGCGTAGCGGCGTGCCAGATCCTTGGTCAGCGTATCCATGGCGGCCTTGCTGGTGCGGTAATGCACTGGATCGAAGACGTTGAAGTTATATGCACCGTTCGATGAAATATTGATGATTTTACGTATACCGACTCGCCCCAGCATCAAGGGCAACGCAGCCTGACAGCAATAGAAAGCAGATTCGAAATTGACTGCCATCTGCGCTTTCAATTCGGTGGCAGGTATGTCCGGAAAGTCTGACATAAAGCAGGTGCCGGCATTGTTGACCAGAACATCGACACCGCCATGCGCCGCAGCGATGCGCCCGAACAGTGCCGAAACCGCGGCATCATCGGTCAGATCGGTTGTCTTGGCGCTGAAGCGGGGATGTGCAGTGGCGTCATTCTTGTCGCCATCTGTATGATGCGCAATATCAACGCCCACAACATGGAAACCGTCATCAAGAAGGCGGGCGCAGATGGCCTTGCCCATGCCACCGGCAGCGCCCGTCACCACAGCTATTTTTGTCATCACTGCTTCCCCATTCCGCCCGATAGTCGCTAGTCTTGCTGCTACCCTATCGGAAAGCGGGGCAAGCTGTCGATGCTGGCAGCATGTCCGTGCAAGGAGCCCGCGGATGGAAAAAGTCAGGATACAGTCATTCTTTGAAAATCTGCTGAAGTCGGTTGAGGCGGAGCCTGAGTCCTTTCTTGGCTTCAGTCAGGCCGAAGCCCCCACACTTGGCGATTTTCTTGCGGACCTTGACCCGCAGATGTCGCTCGACTGGAACGGGGTCTCATTTCAGGGGCTGCCGGCGCTGCGCGGCCATGTCATTGCGCAGGCCGGGCTTGAGGGTGTGTGCGACCCTGATGATGTGCTGATTACGGCCGGCGCCGCCGAAGCCAACTATCTGGCATTGCGCCAGCTTCTAGAGCCGGGTGACGAGATTATTGTCGAGCGGCCCGGCTGGCCGCAGGCAGATGTGCTGGCCACATCCAACGGTGCTGTGATGGGCGAATGGTGGCGTGACGAGGCAAGTGGCTGGTCTTTGTCGCTGGATGCGCTGGAAGAACTGGTTACGCCGCGCACAAGGATGATTTTCCTCACCAACCCGAACAATCCGACAGGACAGCTTCTGGATGCGGACATGCTTGGCCAGATTGCGGCGATTGCGGCGCGCGTCGGGGCGTGGGTGCTGATTGACGAGGTTTATGCGGGCCTTGAATGGGACCATCCACGCATGCCAGCGATAGCCGGCCTTTATGAGCGCGGTATTTCAACAGGCAGCGTGTCGAAGGCCTATGGCTTGCAGGGGTTGCGGCTTGGCTGGATGATCTGCCGCGATGCCGGACTGATCAGGGATGCGCTGGTGTTGCGTGAATACAGCTCGCAGATCAGCAATCATCTTGGCGAGGCGATTGCCGAGATTGCCCTGCGGCCACAGCGACGGGCCGACATGCTGGCGCGTATCAGGGCTGACAGCCATGCCAATCTGACGCTGCTTGGCGGGTTTATCGAGGCCCATCCAAAGCTGTCCTGGTGTCCGCCACAAGGGGGGCTGATCGGGCTTGTCCGGTTGCATGGTAAAATTCTGACCGGCGATGTTTTGGCGGCGCGGGCATTGCAGCCTGAATACAAGACGTTCCTGATTTCCGGCAGCAGTTATGGCCTGGCGCAGCATATTCGCCTTGGTGTCGGCGGCGGCCGCGCTGCCAATCTGCAGGCCGGCCTCGAACGGCTTGCCGACCTTCTGGACAGTTTCGACTAAAGCGGAAAACGCGAGAAAACGCGCCGTGAGTTGCCTTCAAAAATCAATTTGCGGGCAGCGTCATCCAGATTTGGCGTGGCGTCGATATAGCGCTTGGTATCATCGTAATAATGCCCACTCTTCGGGTCGATGCCGCGCACAGCCCCGATCATTTCCGAGGCGAACAGAATATTCTCCACCGGAATGACCTTCGTCAGCATGTCGATGCCGTCCTGGTGATAAACGCAGGTATCAAAGAAGATATTGCCCAGAACGCGCTCATTCAGATCGCCAAGTCCCATATCCTGCGCCATACCCCGAAAGCGGCCCCAGTGATAGGGAACGGCCCCGCCGCCATGCGGAATGATGAATTTGATCGACGGGAAATCGGTGAACACATTTGACATCATGAAATGTACAAAGGCAGTGGTGTCTGCCCCCAGATAGTATGAGCTGGTGGTGTGCATTGCCGGATGGCACGCGCCGCTGACATGGATCATCGCTGGCACATCCAGCTCGCACATCAGCTCATAAAGCGGATACCAGTATTTATCGCCAAGGGGCACATCCTTCCAGTAGCCGCCGGACGGGTCAGGGTTCAGGTTGCAGCCGATAAATCCCATCTCCTCAACACAGCGGCGCAGTTCGGCGATGCTGGTTTCAATCGGCGTCTGCGGGCTTTGGGGCAACTGGCAGACGGGCACGAAATTATTCGGGAACAGATTGCAGACGCGGCGGATCAGATCATTGCAATGTTCGGTCCAGGCCTGTGATGTGATGGCGTTGCCGACATGATGGCCCATCCAGCTGGCGCGCGGCGAAAATACCGTTACATCGGTGCCGCGTTCCTGCTGAACACGCAGCTGGTTGCCCTCGATGCTCTCGCGAATTTCATCGTCGGTGACCGTCATCATGCCTTTTTCGCTGATATGGTCAGGGTTGGCGGCAACCGCCTCTTTCTGGGCATCGCGCCAGGCAGCAACGCCGGGCGGGGTGGTGGTGTAATGGCCGTGGCAATCAATAATCATCTGTCTGTCTCCGGTAGGCGGGTCAGCTTGTGAACTGCTTTTCAATAATGTCCATCACCTGCATGGCGGGCAAACATTGCGCAAGGCTGGAATTTGGCTCGCGCCCCTCGCGGATGGCGGCGATGAATTCACGATCGATCAGCTCGATCCCGTTTGTCGACACATCAACAGTGCTGACATCGATCTGCTCGTCCCGGCCGTCGAACAGATCATCATAGCGCGCGATGTATGTTTTGTTATCGCAGATATAGCGGAAGAAGGTGCCAAGAGGCCCGTCATTGTTGAAGGATAGCGACAGGGTGCAGATCTTGCCGCTTGGTGTTTTCATGATGATCGACATGTCCATTGCAATGCCCAGATCGGGATGAATCGGGCCTTGCACGCCATGCACCTCGGTCACCATTTCGCCGGTCTGATACATGAACAGATCGATGGTATGACAGGCATGGTGCCACAGCAGGTGGTCGGTCCAGCTGCGCGGGCTGCCATCGGCGCTGATATTCTTGCGGCGGAAGAAATATGTCTGCACATCCATCTGCTGAATATTCAGGTCACCGGCGATGATCTGGTTGTGAACATACTGGTGTGACGGGTTGAACCGGCGGACATGCCCGGCCATTGCCACAAGCCCGGTTTCTTTCTGCTTGGCGACAAGCGCCTCGGAATCGGCAAGGCTGTCAGCCATCGGTATTTCGATCAGCACATGTTTGCCGGCATTCATTGCGGCAAGGCCCTGTTCGGCGTGCATGCCGGTCGGCGTTGCCAGAATAACCGCATCGATATCCGGCATTGCCAGCGCATCATCGAGGTTGGTACCAGCATGTGCCGCGCCATATTTGGCGGCCAGTTCCTGCGTTGGCTCCAGCCGTCTGCCAATGACCGACGCAATTTCAACACCATCAATCAGCGCCAGCGCATCAAGATGTTTCTTTCCAAAGGCGCCGCCACCGGCAAGACAGATTTTCATGACAGGGTTCTCCGCAGGTCAGTCTTTTATGAGGACAGGTCTTCCAGCGCGGATTCGATCCGCGCCATCTGGTCGGCAATCGGGGTGTCTGCATCAAGGGTTATGCTTTGGCCCAAATCACCCATTTGCTGTTCCCAGGCGATCGTGCCAGTCGTCATCATCGGCGAGATTCCCAGATCACGCAATGTTTTGGCAACCTCGCGCATTTCGGCAGCGCGGCGCACACCATGTGCTGCCATACGTTCCATATTATAGCTGGCGCGGGTGGCCCAGCTGGTACCACCCTCCGATGCATCAAGCGAGGCAGCAACATCTTCATGAACACCGGCGCGAACCGCGGCCCGGAAACACTCGGCGCTCAGCGCCTCCATACCTTTGATCATTACCGAACGCAGCATCTTGATGGTGGAGGCGCGGCCGATCTCTGTGCCGATAAATGTGGGGTGCAGGTCAGCCACAGCCAGGCGCGCGAGCGCTGTGTCAGGATCAGCCGCCGCCGCCAGCATCGGCGTTGCATGCCCACGTGGCTGAATGGGGGCCATAATCGCCACATCGACATAGATGGCACCGGCGCTTTCAACCGGCTTGGCCGCGATCTGCTTTGTGGTAGGGGCGCAACTGTTCATGTCCAGCCACAGCGCGCCAGCGGCCAGATGCCGTGCTGAAAGCGCTGCCGCCTTTGCCGCCTGATCAGCGGTGACAACACAAAACACAATATCAGCACCGGCAATGGCGTCTGCTGGCGTGTCGCAGGCGACCAGCCCGGCAGCTTCAATCCGGCGGCGCATGTCAGCGGCAACTGCCGGATCACTGTCAGTCAGCTTGATGTCATGCACCTTCACCTTGACAAGGCCAAGTGTGGCGGCAATTGTTGTGCCCGCTTCACCAAAGCCGATCAGGGCGATCTGGGGTGTGTTTGACTGCATCCTTCAAGAGATAGCAAACCCTGCCGCATCGCGCCATTGCCAGCGGGATAGAAATTCGGCATGCGGCGATTGCAAGCTTTTATGGTGTGATGTCGCGCGATGCCGCTATGATACTGCGCAGGATATTTGCAATTCATATCAGATATGGGCCAACGGATGACATTGAGGGCAATGCCGGGAACACCGTGCATGTGGATGCGGGGTGGCACCTCGAAAGGCGCATATTTCCTTGCTGATGATCTGCCACGCGATAAGGCCGCGCGTGATGCCTTGTTGCTGCGCATCATGGGATCGCCCGACCCGCGCCAGATTGACGGCATGGGCGGGGCGAATCCGCTGACATCAAAAGTGGCTGTCATCTCTGCTTCAACGCAGCCAGATGCTGATCTGGACTATCTGTTCCTGCAGGTGTTTGTCGACAAGGCGCTGGTGTCGGATGCACAGAACTGCGGCAATATCCTTGCCGGTGTTGGTGCTTTTGCGATTGAGCGCGGGCTTGTCAGTGCCAATGACGGAATCACCGACATACGTATTTTCATGCGCAATACGGGTCAGGTGGCTACTGCCAGCATCACCACACCGAACGGCATTGTGCGCTATGACGGTGATGACAGTATTGACGGGGTGCCGGGGACAGCCGCACCGGTGCCGCTGGTGTTTGATGATATTGCCGGATCGATGTGCGGCGCGCTGCTGCCAACCGGCAATGCGGTGGACGTGGTTGAACATATCGAGGTGACGATGATCGACAATGGTATGCCTATTGTTGTGCTGCGGGCTGAGGATATGGGCATCACCGGGTATGAGCCGCCCTCGGAACTGGACAATGATGATGCGTTGAAATCAAGGCTGGAGGCGCTGCGTCTTGCTTGCGGTCATTTGATGGGGCTGGGTGATGTGCGCCAGAAATCCGTGCCGAAAATGACGATGGTCGCCCCGGCGCAGAATGGTGGTGCCTTTATGACGCGCAGTTTCATTCCGCACAAATGCCATGACACGATCGGTGTGTTTGCGGCGGTGTCAGCCGCTACGGCGGCCCTGATTGCAGGCAGCCCTGTCGCCGGACTTGCGCGTCTTCCCGATGGTGATCGCAAGACATTGGCGGTTGAACATCCGGGCGGGGCCACGGGATGCGTTCTCGAACTTGATGACGCCGGAAATGTAGCGCGCGCAGGTATGCTGCGTACCACCCGCAAATTGTTTGACGGCGTGATATTTTAGAGGAGTTTTTTGGCATGACCGATACTGACCCTGTAACGGGCGGCGAAGTTACGTGGCACCCGAACCCGAAAAAGCCGGATTTTGTGCCGCCCGCAGGCGCGGTGGATGCGCATTGTCATGTGTTTGGTCCGGCTGGTGAATTCCCGTTTGCGCCCGAACGCAAATACACCCCCGGCGATGCCGGAAAGGACCAGCTGTTTGCCCTGCGTGATCATCTGGGGTTCGCCCGCAACGTCATCGTTCAGGCAAGCTGTCATGGCAAGGACAACAGCGCGATGGTTGACGCGCTGCACGCCTCAGACGGGCTGGCGCGCGGTGTTGCTGTTGTGGCGCATGACATTGATGATGACGCGCTGGACGCCATGCATGCGGCGGGTGTGCGCGGTGTACGGTTCAATTTCGTCAAACGGCTGGTTGATGCCACCCCGCGTGAGGTGTTCATGCGCACCGCTGACCGTGTGCAGCGGCTTGGCTGGCATATCGTCGTGTATTTCGAGGCACCCGATCTTGCCGACCTGAAACCATTTCTGAAACAGCTTCCCGGCATTGTCGTGGTGGATCATATGGGACGACCTGATGTCACCAAACCTGTCGACGGGTCTGACTTTCAGGCCTTTGCCGGATTGATGGCAGAGATGCCGAACCTGTGGACGAAGGTCAGCTGTCCTGAACGGCTGACGGTGGCCGGACCGCCGTATGATGATGTGGTGCCGTTCCAACGCTATCTCGTCGAACAGTTTAGCGACCGTGTGCTGTGGGGCACGGACTGGCCGCATCCAAACATGAAGTCACACAAGCCGGATGACGGGCTGCTGACCGACCATATCGCGCGTATTGCGCCAACGCCTGCCTTGCAACAGGCACTGCTCGTCGATAATCCCATGCGGCTTTACTGGGCCGATTGAAGGCCTCACAGATCGCAACAGGGCCTCACAGATCGCAACAGGGCCTCACAGATCGCAACAGGTATGTCGGGGCTATTCGGTGTCGGATGCCCTGGCCGTTCTGCGCGACGCGATGATCCGTCCGGCAACCACCACCATCAGCGCACAGCCTGCGGCGGCATAGGTTGATGTCATTTCGGGCAGCGTCTTAACACAATCGGCCAATAGCGGATCATGTACGATCAGATCGCCGGCCAGCCACCCCAGCAGGGCGCCACCAAGCATGATGATAATCGGAAAGCGTGTCATCAGATTCAGAATGATGGCACTGCCTCCGATGATGATCGGCACGCTGAGCGCGAGACCAAAAATCACCAGCGCCATATTGCCTTTTGCAGCGGCGGCAATGGCCACCGAATTGTCCAGGCTCATCACAAAATCGGCAATGATGATTGTGCGAATGGCATCATAAAGGCTTGCTGACTGCTTTACAGTGCCTTCGTCAAAATCATCCTCATCGGCCAGCAGCTTGATGCCAATCCACAGCAGCAAAAGCCCGCCGATCAGTTTCAGCGACGGGATGGTCAACAAGGTTGATGCAAAAAATACAAGAACGCAGCGCAGAATAATCGCCCCGGCCGTGCCCCACAGAATGCCAAGCCTTTTTTGACGCTTTGGCAGGTTGCGACAGGCGAGTGCGATGATAATGGCGTTGTCACCACCAAGGATGATGTCGATCGCAATGATCTGGAGAATGGCCACAATCAGCGCTTCGTCCAACATCCGTTCTTCTCTCCCCATGGCGGGCAGCGTGCCCGATGGCTGATATAGCCAGCGCGACCGGACGGCGCAACCTTCAAACTCAGATTTTCGGTTTACATGCCATTTCCTTTAGCTGCGACAAAAAAGGCCAACATCATTTGCGGACGGTTTTGAACGCATAAACCCTCTAACCATCAGAAATAAAATAGATAATAATTGATAATGATTTTGGTAATCATTATCAATTATTATGTTGCTACGTGCGAATGAGTTTGATAATCATTCGCACAACTTGTATTGTTACGCCTGTTGAGAGGGAAAGTCCAAATGTTGAGTTCCTGTATTTTTCGTACGCTTCGCGATGGTTTGCGGGCGCTGCCTGTCACCCTGTTCTCCCTGTTAATGCTCGGCGGGATCGTCCAGTCGGTACATGCATCCGAGGTGAATATCTATTCGCATCGTCAGCAATTCCTGCTGCAACCCTTCCTTGATGCCTTCACCGCCGAGACGGGTATCAAGACCAATGTTGTCTACGCCTCGAAGGGTCTGGCCCAGCGGCTGCAGGCCGAAGGCGAGGCCAGCCCTGCCGATGTGATCCTGACTGTCGATATTGCGCGCCTTGGTGAATATGCCGATCTTGATCTGCTGGCACCCGTGTCTTCTGATATTCTGAATGCCAATATTCCGGCACATCTGCGGGCAACGGACGGGCGCTGGTTTGCGTTTTCGACGCGTGCCCGCATTGTTGTCACTTCCAAAGAGCGTGTCGCTGATGGCGCGATCAAGGATTTTGAGGATCTGGCAGACCCGCAATGGCAGGGCCGTATCTGTACCCGCCAGGGAAGCCATGTCTATAACCGTGCGCTGATGGCATCGATCATCGCTGCACATGGTGAGGCGGCGGCTACCGAATGGGGCAAAGCGCTTGTCGCCAATCTGGCGCGCCGTCCGCAAGGTAATGATCGCGCACAGGCAAAGGCCATCTTTGAAGGCCAGTGCGATATCGGCATCATGAACCATTATTACTTCGGCAAAATGATGTTTGGTGACAAGCCGGAACAGCGCGACTGGGCAAATGCCATTCGCCTTGTCTTTACCAATCAGGAAAATCGCGGTGCGCATGTGAACATTTCGGGTGGCGGGGTCGCAAAGCACAGCCCGAATCGCGATGCTGCCGTGCAGTTTCTGGAATTCCTGACCCAGACCACGGCGCAGCAGCTTTATGGCGAAATCAATTTTGAATATCCGGCAAACCCGTCGGTGGATCCGGGCGGTGTTCTGCAGTCCTGGGGTTCATTCAACCGTGATGAGCTGAATATTGAAAAGCTGTCCGAACTCGCGCCATCGGCACAAATGATTATTGATCGTATCGGATGGTAGCAACGTTCCTGTCATCCTGGGCGCATGTGCGCAGCCGGCGTGCCGATGGCTGGTCCATCGGTGCGTTGTCGCTGTGCCTGTTGCTGCTTGGCCCGGTGGTGGCACTGATCCTGAAAGCACTCGGTGACAGTGGCGGCTTGTGGGGACATCTTCTTGATACGGTGTTGCTGCGCTATATCAGCAATACGCTTGTGTTGATGGTGGGGGTTGGCATTCTTGCCTGCCTGTTTGGCGTGGCGACGGCGTGGGTGATCACCCGCTATGAATTTCCGGGCCGTATCCTGTTTGAATGGATGCTGCTGCTGCCGGCTGCAATTCCGGCCTATATCGTGGCTTACACCTATACCGATTTCTTTGAATATGCTGGCCCGGTGCAGAGTCAGCTTCGGATGTTGTTCGGCTGGACGCGGCCATCCGATTACTGGTTTCCCGAAATTCGTTCGCTGGGCGGGGCGACGCTTGTCATGGCCTCGGTGCTGTATCCCTATATCTACATGGTGACGCGCATCGCCTTCCGTCTGACACCGGCCAGCCTGTTCGAAATTGCTCTGGTTCATCGCAAATCACAGTTCTGGGCGGTTGGTCTGCCGCTGGCCCGTCCGGCTATAACAGCCGGGCTGGCGCTGGTGTTGATGGAGGTGGTGTCCGATTTCGGAACGGTGGAATATTTCGCTGTTGAAACGCTGACGCTGGGTATCTTCAATGTCTGGCTGGGGATGAACAACATTGTTGCGGCAGCGCAGATATCGCTTGTCGGGTTTGTGTTTATTCTCAGTTTGCTTGGGCTGGAGCTGTATGCCCGCTCCCGCCAGCGGTTCGCCAGTACAAGCCGCGCCACGCACGCGCTGCGCCCGCTGCATCTTGATCTGCGCGGCCAGACGGCTTGTATCCTTGTTTGCTGTATTCCCCTGTTGTTCGGCTTTGTCATTCCGGTTGGTGTCCTGCTGAAATTTGTGCTGACTGGCGGGCTGGTCGGCAACGTACTGGCCATTGCCGAGGTGCTGGGCGGGTCCGTTCTTGTGGCCGGTATGGCCGCCCTGCTGATCACGCTGGTATCAACCTTTATCGTTTTGGCCGCGACCTATCGTGGTGGTGCTGCGCTGCGCCGGATGGCGATGGTGGCTTCCACCGGATATGCCGTGCCGGGCACGATGCTTGCCATCGGGGTGCTGATTTTTGCCGGCTCTGTTGATCGCAGCTTTGCCGCGGTGACGGGTGATGGCCGGGCCAGCCTGCTGCTGGGCGGTGTCGGCATATTGATCCTTGCTTATCTGGTTCGTTTTCAGGCGGTTGGTTATGGTGCTGTCTTGTCGGGTATCAGACGTCTGCCTGACAATATGATGGGGGCGAGCCGAGTTCTTGGTAACGGTTTCACCTCCAGCCTGCGGCGGGTGATTTTGCCGCTTCTCAGCGGTTCGATGGTGGCTGGTGGATTGCTGGTCTTCGTAGATGTAATGAAAGAACTGCCGATGACGCTGCTGTTGCGTCCGTTCGATTTTGAGACGCTTGCCACCTATACCTATCAGTTAGCAAAGGATGAAATGCTGGAAGAAGCAGCACTTCCTGCCCTGATGATCGTCATTGCCGGATTGCTGCCGGTGATCCTGATGAACAGGATGTTGCGGCGCACGGAGTAGACACTGTCACGGCCAGCATGGTTTATTGGCGTTGATGGGCAGTCTGCGGCAATATGCTGGCAGGCGGCGCAGCCTCGGAGGGTTCATGACTGCTATCACCTGTGTTGATGATCTGCGGGATATCGCCAGAAAGCGGACGCCGCGCATGTTTTTTGATTACTGCGAAAGCGGTTCCTGGAGCGAGTCGACCCTGCATGCCAATGAGGCTGATCTTCAGGCCATAAAATTTCGCCAGCGTGTGGCAATTGATGTTGATGAGCGCAGCACATCAGCGAAAATGCTTGGCGATGATGTCACAATGCCGGTTGCGCTGGCCCCGACAGGTCTGACGGGTATGCAGCATGCAGATGGTGAGATTCTGGCGGCGCAGGCGGCCGAGGAATTCGGGGTGCCCTTCACGCTGTCCACAATGTCCATATGCTCGATCGAGGATGTGGCCGAAAACACGACAAAGCCGTTCTGGTTCCAGCTTTACGTGATGCGTGACCGGAAATTTGTGCATCGCCTGATTGAACGTGCCCGTGTGGCTGGCTGTTCAGCACTTGTCATCACGGTTGATCTGCAAATCATGGGTCAGCGCCACCGCGATGTGAAAAATGGGTTGTCAGCACCGCCAAAACCCACCCTTGCCAATCTTGTCAATCTGGCAACCAAGCCTGGCTGGTGCCTGAAGATGCTGGGCACAAGGCGGCGCTATTTCGGCAATGTCGTTGGGCATGTCGACGGTATCGAGGATATGTCGTCACTCGCACAATGGACAGCCGGCCAGTTTGATCCAACGCTGTCATGGGATGATGTGCGCGAGCTGCGCCGCCTGTGGGATGGCAAGGTCATCATCAAGGGTGTCATGGATGCCGAAGATGCAGCCAAGGCGATAGATGTCGGGGCTGATGCCATTATCGTATCCAATCATGGCGGACGCCAGCTGGATGGCGCGCCATCATCAATCGCCGCGCTGCCCCAGATTGTCGATATGGTTGGCGGGCGCTGCGAGGTGTGGATGGATGGCGGTATCCGTTCGGGTCAAGACGTGTTGCGGGCGCTGGCACTCGGCGCGGATGGCACGATGATCGGGCGGGCGTTTCTTTACGGTCTTGCGGCTGGCGGCAAGACGGGGGTGCAGCAGGTCCTGCAAATCATCCAGAAAGAGCTGGATCTGACCATGGCCTTTTGCGGCCGGCGTACGCTTGGCGAGGTTGATAGAGATATCCTGTTGCCTAAAAGCGGATAGCACGTGATCCGGATGATCGTCCGGGTCAGCTGATAATTGGCAGGTCACGCGGCGCGCGGCGGGTCAGCAGTTCTGCCCCGTCGGCGGTCACCAGTACGTTTTCTTCGGCCACCATCAACCGGTCATCATCATAAATCACCGATGGTTCAATGGTCAGCACCATGCCGGCAGAAACCTCGGTTTCATCCCATGCGGTGTGCGAAGGCGGTTCGGTCAGCTGGATGCCGAGCCCGTGCCCATAGCGCCCGACATCATCACCGCCGGAACCGGGCGTGCTGTTTGGGCGCAATATCTGGTCCATGATCACAAACAGATCCTGCGGGGTAATCCCCGGGCGAAGCGCGATCAGCGCAGCCTCGGTGGCATCATAAAGACGGCTATGCGCCAGCTTCGCCGTCTCGTTCGGCGTGCCAATCGCAAAATTGCGGTCGAAGTCACAGAAATAGCCATCCCATACGCAGCCAGTGTCCAGCATCAGGATATCGCCATTTGCCAGCGGGCGGTCATTTGGCGGGGCAATGATATCGCGGTAGCCGCCCGCACCAGCCGAGCCGACCAGATAGCTGACATCATCGACTCCGCGCTGCAGCGCATCACGCTTGAATTCGCGGAACAGCTGATCAAGCGGCAGGCCGGCCTGCACCCAGTCAGGAACGGCGGCAAAGGCATCATCGGCAAGGCTGCAGACATGCCTGATCTTTTCAATTTCACGCGGCGACTTCACCATGCGGATGGACTGGATGTCTCCGGTTATGTCGGTCCAGCTGATCCCGTCCAGCATCGCGCGCAATGCCATTACATCTGCCAGCGGTGCGCGGAGTGATGTTTCGCGCCCCATCATCACGCCAAGGGTGCCGCTTGGTCCTATGGCCTCGCGGATTTGTCCTGCCAGCAGCGAGATGCCGTCATCTTCTGGTGCCGGTGATGCCCACCTGACCACCTTGCCGACATAGCATTCTGACATCAGCGGAACGCCGATGGTGGGGATGATGGCTATCGGCTGGCCCATCAGGGGCAGAACCAGAAACCAGGGGCGCGTCGGGCTTTGCCAGAACGGCGTCATAAAGCCGGTGAAATAGCGGATTTCAGGTTCCGAGGCAAACAACATGGCATCCACACCGCGCCGCGCCATGGCCGCCTGGGCCGCGGCACAGCGGGAAGCAAATTCCTCTTCCGGGAAGCCACGTTGCGGTGTTGCGGTCATTCAGCAGCCACCGTTTCGGCAAAAAATGCGGGATCGGTCGCCCCTTCGGTGCCGATCAGCAGGATGACAGACTCCGCATCAAAACCCATTGCTTCCCAGGCCGCGCCGTCATTATGCGCCTGCAACAGGGCGGCAAGCCCCGATGTGGAACATTCCCCAGCCTCGATCGAGGGTGTGCGGTGATGGAACCAGCGCATCAGCGGCCGCACAGCATCATCACTGATGGTGATGCAATGGCTGAGAGTCGGCTTCAGGATTTGCCATGCAACATCGGATACCTCGCCGCAGGAAAGACCGGCCATCAGCGTTTCCTCGGTGGTGTTGATCACCGTTGGCTCGCCCGCCACGATGCTGTCATGCATACAGGCCGACAGCGAGGATTCGATGGCAATCATCCGGCCAAGATCACGGCCCATGGCGTGCCATAGCGGGGCAATCACACCAGCCGCCAACCCGCCAACACCAACCGGCAGCAGCGCATGTGTCGGGCGATCTGCCCCCATCTGTTCAATCGCCTCTGCGCCCATGACTGTATAGCCCGCCATGATGCGGATCGGCAGATCGTGATAGCCTTCCCATGATGTATCGGAGACCAGATGCCACCCGTTTGCAGCAGCATCAGCCTTGCAGACGGCCAGCGACGCTTCGTAATTTCCCGGCACACGAATGACATCCGCACCGAAGGCGGTCATTGCTTCCTCCCGGGCCAGGCTGACATTCTCATGAATATAGATTTTGGCGGTGCAGCCAGCGCGCTGTGCGCCCCAGGATACCGACCGGCCATGATTGCCATCGGTCGCCGTTGCGACAACCAGATCGGCTGCGGTGCCGCCCTCTGCCCGGGTGCGGGCGACCAGCTGCTGTACGGCATAGGCCCCGCCAAGCGCCTTGAAAGAACCAAGGCCAAAGCGCGTTGATTCATCCTTGAAGACAACGCGCCGAACACCCAGATGCGCTGCGATATCAGGCAGGTCAATCAACGCGGTCGGCGCATAGCTGTCCCAGCTGCTGATCTCGGCTTTTGCCTCTGCCATCACAGCTGCATCCAGCGCGCCTTGCCTGTCCGGGAAGGGCGCAGCCTCATGTGCCGGATTGTGGCTGCAGGCAAAGCCGCCTGCCTGCGCTGCCTGCGCAAGGTAATGGTCCATGATTTTCTGCCTTTCAATGGCCTGTCAATGCGGTGGCCTGTCAATGCGGTGGCCTGTCAATGCGGTGGCCTGTCAATGCGGTGGCCTGTCAATGCGGTGGTCTGTCAGTATTTGCCGATCCGGTCTGAACCGGCATAGAAAATATCGGACAGTTTCTTGTTGGCATCTGCCCGAAGCGCGACTGCCTCTGCGCTCATTGCGGCGGTGATGCGCGGCGCCTCGATATGATGTTTGTACCTATCAGTACCGCGTGCCTGCTGTACATACATCTCGCCCAGCACCTGTCTGACTGATGGCGCGATATAGCTTTGCAGCGCAAAGCCGATACGCCGTTCAGCAGACCGGTTGGGCCCTGATCCGTGGATGATACGCGGGTGGTGCAATGATAATTGCCCGGGCTTCAGCGGCACCGGCACCGCCTTGCTTTCATCGACATCCGGCACAGTTTGTCCGCGGGTCAGCAGATTGTCCTCGCCATAGGTGTCGATATGGTCCTTCAGCGGCGCTGTGTGTGACCCCGGGATCATCTGCATGCAGCCATTTTCCTCAGTCACGTCGCTGATGGCCAGCCAGCCAGTCACCCAGTCATGCGGTTCCATGCCGATATAGCGCGCATCCTGATGCCAGCTGATGTACCCGCTGCTGTCCGGCTCCTTGATGAACAGCGTGGTCCCGGCGGCCAGAATATCCCCGCCGATGACATCCTCGACAGCGTCCAGAAGGCGGCTGTCATGAGTGATCCGGTCCAGCACCGGCAGCGCCAGATGCGCATTGTTCCGGCCGGGCCCGTCCAGCGCATCGGGCCAGCGCGCCTCTGCTGCTTCGATCTCGGCCCGAATATCCGCCATTTCATCGGCTGAAAAGATATTGATCGGGGCGACAAACCCATCACGTTCATAGGCCTGCTGCTGGGCTGTGGTTAATCTTTTGGTCATGACACATTGATCCTGCTTCGTTAGCCGAATCTAGCTCTATCGGGGCATGCTGGCAAAGCCTTTGCGGCGGCGCTGTTTTCGACTAGCGTGGAGGCGGAATACGATCAGAGGAGCAACCAGAGGAGCAACGTGATGACAGGACATGGCTATGAAAGCGGACGGCTGAACCTGCCTTTTGTCGGCTTGTGCAGCTTTGGCAAATATCCCTACCAGCCGGACTGGACCGCCATCGACGCCGATTTTGCCATTCTGGGTGCGCCGTTTGATTTCGGCACACAGTTCCGTGCCGGTGCGCGCTTTGGTCCGCGCGGTATTCGCGAGGCCTCGACCCTGTTTTCATTCGGCCATGCCGGTGCCTATGACCATGAGGATGACGTCACCTATCTGGAAAATGACAAGGTGCGCATTGTCGATATCGGTGATGCCGACATTATCCACACCGACACCATGAAAAGCCATGCGAACATCGAGGAAGGTGTGCGCGCCATTCTGGCAGCCGGCGCGGTGCCGATTGTGCTTGGCGGGGATCATTCGGTGAACATCCCCTGCATCAACGCCTTTGCCGATCAGGACCCGTTTCATCTGGTGCAGGTCGATGCGCATCTGGATTTTGTCGATGAACGCCATGGTGTGCGTTACGGCCATGGCAACCCGATGCGCCGTGCCGCCGAAAAGCCCTATGTCACCGGCCTGTCGCAGGTTGGCATCCGCAATGTCTCCTCGACCGCGCGCGACGGGTATGAGGATGCGCGCGCCATGGGCTCGGACATTGTGTCGGTGCGCCAGTTCCGCAAAATGGGCGTTGATGCGATGCTGGACCGTATTCCGCCTGCAACGCGCTATTACGTGACCATCGATATTGACGGGTTCGACCCGTCCATTGCCGCGGGTACCGGCACCCCGTCACATGGTGGTTTCCTGTATTACGAGGTGCTGGAATTCCTCGACGGGCTGACAAAACGCGGCAGCATCGTCGGCGTGGACCTGGTTGAAGTGGCACCGGACTATGATCTGTCAGGCAGTACCACCACGCTGGCAGCACAGCTGCTGCTCAACCTGATCGGCCGCATTGCAGAAAACGGGTGAGTCGTACCCCCTACTTCCCCACGATCATTTCATCGGTGCCGAACGGGAAGTTGGTGATGTTTTCCGCCCCGTCCTCGGTGATGATCAGGATATCGTGCTCGCGATAGCCGCCGGCGCCGGGCGCGCCCTCGGGCAGCATGATCATCGGTTCCATCGACACCACCATGCCGGGCTCCAGAACCGTGGTCACATCCTCGCGCAGCTCCACCGACGCCTCGCGCCCGTAATAATGGCACAGCACGCCAAAGCTGTGGCCATAGCCGAATGACCGGTATTTCAGCAGGTCCCAGCCCGCATACATCTTGTTCAGTTCCGTTGCGATATCACAGCACCGCGCGCCCGGCTGCAGCAGTTCCATACCGCGCACATGCACCTCGCAGTTCTTCTGCCACAGATCATAATGCGCGTTCGAGGCATGGCCGCAGAACAGCGTGCGTTCCAGCGCGGTGTAATAGCCGAACATCATCGGAAAGGTGTTGAGCGACAGGATATCGCCATCCTCGACAATCTTGTTGGTCACCGGATTGTGCGCGCCGTCGGTGTTGATGCCGGACTGGAACCAGGTCCATGTATCCATCAGTTCAACAAACGGAAAGCTGTCAGCAATGCCGCGTACCATGGCGGATGTCGAGGCAAGCGCGATCTCATGCTCTGGCACACCGGCTTTCACCGCCGCCATCAGCGCCCGCCCGCCAACAGCACACATATCGGCGCCCTTGCGGATCAGAACATGTTCCTCGGCGCTCTTGATGGTGCGCAGCGCCATGGCAGATGCCGCGCAATCAACCAGTTCCACTCCGGGAAAATGCGCCTCCAGCAGCGCTCTCAGATCAAGGCTGACCTCGTCAAATTCGACGCCAAGCCGCTTTACATCACCGATGAGGTCCTTCAGCGCGGTGAAATAGCTGTCACGCCGCCAGTCACTATAGGTGACATTGTCACCGACAGACCGCCGCCAGGGCTGACCGCCATCAATGCCGGCCGACACGGTGGTGACGCCGTCGCGGTTCAGCACCGCGCCATACCGCCGCCCGAACTTGCAATACATGAAGCCGGAGAAATAACAGATGTTGTGATAGGAGGTGAACAGGCAGGCATCGATGCCTGCCGCGTCCATACGCGCCTGCATGGCGTCACGACGGCGCGCCATTTCGCCATCGGAAAAGGGTGAAAACGTCTTCTCGCCATTGTGCCAGCGGGTGACGTGGATCAATTCATCTGCAGCCATGATTTACTTTCCCTCAATCTGTCGGCCCTGACGCCAGTTTTGTGTGCGGGTTGATATACCGCCCCTGATCGGGTCTTGTGGCAGACCCGCACCGCAGCCGGCAAGGGGCCTCACATATCAACCTGCAAGCAGGTATTGCGTACATTCCAGCCGGATAATGCCTTTGGCCGCTGCCGTCAACCATACCCGCCCCCGTTTCGCCTATGTTGCTATGATGATGCAGAAAAATGGGCAGGGCAGTGAGCATAAGTTTCTTGCCATGCTATAGGCCATCGTGCTTACCTTCGCGAATAATCCTTGACTATGCCCCATAGGCTGAATGGATACAGAATGTTGGATGGCTCCGACCCTTTTGTGTGTTTTCGCAATGTGCAAAAAAGCTATGATGGCGAAACACTTGTCGTCAAAAACCTGAACCTCGAAATCGAGTCTGGCGAATTTGTGACCATGCTCGGGCCGTCCGGCTCGGGCAAGACGACCTGTCTTATGATGCTGGCCGGCTTTGAGACAGCGACGCATGGTGAAATTGAACTTGGCGGCAAGCCGATCAACAATATCCCGCCGCACAAGCGCGGCATCGGCATGGTCTTTCAGAACTATGCGCTGTTTCCGCATATGACGGTGGCAGAAAACCTGACCTTTCCATTGAAAGTGCGCGGCATGTCATCCGGCGAGATCGACGAGAAAGTCGGCCGCGCGCTGGACATGGTGCAGATGCGTTTCTTTGCCGATCGCAAGCCGGCGCAACTGTCCGGTGGTCAGCAACAGCGGATTGCACTGGCCCGCGCGCTGGTGTTTGAGCCTGAACTGGTGCTGATGGACGAGCCGCTTGGCGCGCTTGATAAACAGCTCCGCGAGCATATGCAGTACGAAATCAAGCATATCCACGAAAATCTCGGTGTTACCGTTGTCTATGTGACACACGACCAGTCGGAAGCGCTGACCATGTCGAATCGTATTGCCGTATTCGATGATGGCGTAATCCAGCAGCTTGCCGACCCGGTGACCCTGTATGAAAAGCCTGAAAACGCCTTCGTTGCCCAGTTTATTGGTGAGAACAACACCCTTGCCGGCACCGTGACCAGCCTGTCTGGTGGCGTGGCCTCGGTAACGCTTGATTCGGGCGATGCGGTCAAGGCGCTGGCGATCAACACCGATGGCAAGGGCAGTGCCACACAGTTGTCGGTCCGTCCGGAACGCTGTGTCGTCACACCAAAGAAAAAGGCCGGTCTCAGCTCATTGAAGGGGCGGATCGAGGAACTGATTTATCTTGGCGATCATATCCGTTGCCGTATGACAGTTGCAGGGAATGACGAGTTTATTGTGAAAGTGCCGAACACGGCCGACCAGCTTGGTCTGCAAATCGGCGCCGAACCTTACGTTGGCTGGCAGACAGATGACTGCCGCGCCCTTGACGTAAAGGATGCGTGACCATTTTCCGTGCGGATAATTTTTGTCCTTTGGGATGATTGGGTCCGCGGGAGAGGAGCCGACAACTGAATTTGGCAAGATGGCCAAATCGGGTGCTGCACGTGGCGGTACCCTGCAAGGAGCGTCTTCTGGCGCAAAACAAGAGTAGGGAGAAAGACAACATGTCTGGATTGACAAAGAAATTTGTTGCTCTCGCGGGCTTGTCTGCATTCGTTGCGGGCAATGCCGTCGCAGCCGAACTCACGGTTGTGTCATGGGGCGGTGCATACACCAAATCGCAGGTCGAGGCCTATCACAAGCCGTGGATGGCTCAGACCGGCCACACCATCATCTCCGAGGACTATGGAGGAGGTATTGCCGAGATCAAGGCGCAGGTGGATTCGGGTAACGTGACATGGGACGTCGTTGACGTTGAATTGTCGGACGCTATCCGCGCCTGTGATGAAGGCCTTCTGGAAGAAATCGACCACAGCACGCTGCCGCCCGCGCCGGATGGCACGCCTGCAGCTGATGATTTCCTTCCCGGGACACTTCATGACTGCGCTGTCGCGAGTATCGTGTGGTCGTCGGTCTATGTCTACGATACCAGCAAGGTTCGTAACTGGAACGTGCCAAAGACCATGGGCGACTTCTTCGATACCAACGCATATCCCGGCAAGCGCGGTATGCGTAAGTCACCGAAAGTCACCATGGAATTCGCCTTGATCGCCGATGGCGTTCCGGTCAGTGAAGTCTATGATGTGCTGGGCACGGAAGAAGGTATTGAGCGTGCATTTGCCAAGCTTGATACCATCAAGGATGACGTGATCTGGTGGGAAGCTGGCGCCCAGCCGGCACAGCTTCTGGCTGATGGCGAGGTGATCTTCACCACCGCATGGAATGGCCGTGTCTTCAACGCTGTGGCCGCTGAAGACCAAAGCTTTGAAATGGTATGGGACGGTCAGATCTATGACCTTGACCTGTGGGTGATCCCGAAGGGCTCGAAGAATGTTGAGGCGGCACTTGATTTCGTTCGTTTCTCGACAGCGACCGAGCAGCTTGCCAATCAGGCTTCGTGGATTTCCTATGGTCCGGCACGTGCATCATCGGTTCCGTTGATCGGCACCTATCACGACAATCCGGCGATCAAGATGGCCGACCACATGCCGACAGCACCTGGCAACTTTGCCAACGCGCTGCAGAACGACTTTGAGTTCTGGGCCGACAATCAGGACGACCTGAACGAGCGTTTCAACGCTTGGCTGGCACAATAAAATCAATCGGTCACCCTGCTTGCGGGGTGGCCGTTTCTGTTTTGTCCATAAGATGTTCCCGTTTTCTGAGGCATAGATGAACGCAACGCAGCCCATCACTGCGGCGGACGGCACGCCACTAAAGAAGAAACTCGCGCAAGCGATGTTTCGCAGCAAGCTTCGTGCCGCCGGGCTGGTGGCACCGCTTCTGGCATTTGTGCTGGCCAGCTTCATCTTTCCGATCTTTGCCCTAATGTGGCAAGGCGTTCACAATAATACGTTTGAACGGCTGATGCCCAATTTGACTGAAGAATTGCGGGTCTGGGACGGGCTCAGCGAACCCACCGAGGAGATGTATACGCTGCTGGTAGCCGATCTGCGCCAGAACCGTGCCGACAAGACCATTGGCCGGGTTGCATCGCGTGTGAATCAGGAACTGGCGGGCACGCGCTCGCTGTTCACCTCGACCGCGCGCAAGGCCGCAAAACTGGAGCCGCCATATAGGGATGCTCTGATCAAGACCAAGAAAAAATGGGGCGAGATCAAGGTCTGGCAGGCAATGAAGCTGACCAACCAGAGCCTGACGCCCGGTTTTTACGCAACCTCGCTTGACGCTGTCTACACCGTTGATCAGGGCTTCATCATGAAAGAGGAAAAGCGGCAGATTTATACCAAGCTGTTTATCCGCACACTGATGATCTCCGGGTCGGTCATGCTGCTGTGTCTGCTGCTTGGCTATCCGGTGGCCTATCTTCTGGCGACGCTGCCGCTGAAATATTCCAATCTGCTGATGATCATGGTGCTGCTGCCGTTCTGGACATCGCTTCTGGTGCGGACAACGGCATGGATCGCCATTCTGCAGTCACAGGGGGTGGTCAATGACATCCTTGTCTGGGTGGGCATCGCCGCCGACGACAGCCGATTTTCGCTGATCTACAACATGACCGGTACGATCATCGCGATGACGCATATTCTGCTGCCCTTCATGATCCTGCCACTGTATTCGGTGATGAAAACAATTCCGCCATCCTATATGCGGGCCGCGCGTTCGCTGGGCGCAACGCCGACACGCGCCTTCATCAAGGTGTATGTGCCGCAGACGATCCCGGGCATGGGGGCTGGCGGGCTGCTGGTGTTCATTCTGGCGATCGGTTACTACATCACTCCGGCGCTTGTTGGTGGTCAGGATGGGCAGTTGATCTCAAACATGATTGCCTATCATATGCAGAAATCGCTGAACTGGTCGCTGGCCGCGGCGCTTGGCGGCATTCTGCTTGGTGGTGTTCTGATCCTGTACTGGGCGTATGACCGTATCATCGGCATCGACAACATGAAGCTGGGATAGGACATGGCACAGCTACCACCCTATACAACGACCGGTGAACGGGTTTGGCATTACAGCTTTCGGGTCATCTGCGGCCTGATCTTTCTGTTCCTGATCCTGCCGGTTCTGATCGTTCTGCCGCTGTCCTTCAATGTAGAGCCCTATTTCAGCTTTACACCCGGAATGCTGGCGTTTGATCCCGAGGCCTATTCACTGCGCTGGTACAAGGACATCTTCCGCAATGGCATGGCGGCACCTGATGCCCCGCTCAGTCTTGCCTGGTTTGCCGATGCCTGGAACAACGCGCAATGGATGCGCGCCATCCGCAACAGCTTTTTCATCGGCATCTGCGCCATGTTGTTGTCGACAGCACTTGGCACGCTCGCCGCCATTGGCCTCAGCCGGTCAGAAATGCCCTATCGGCGGCTGATCATGTCGATCCTGATTTCGCCGATGATTGTGCCGCTGGTGATCACTGCGGCCGGCATGTTTTTCTTCTATTCGAAGATTCAGCTCAGCCAGACCTATTTGGGCGTGATCATGGCGCATGCCATTCTTGGCACCCCTTTTGTAATCATTACCGTAACAGCAACGCTTGTCGGGTTTGACAAATCTCTGGTGCGGGCAGCGAACTCGCTGGGGGCCGGGCCGATCCAGACCTTTTTCAAGATCCAGATGCCACTGATCATTCCGGGGGTGATTTCAGGGGGGCTGTTTGCCTTCATCACCTCTTTTGACGAGGTTGTGGCGGTGCTGTTCCTGGCCAGTCCCGAACAGCGCACGATTCCGCGCCAGATGTGGTCTGGTATACGTGAGCAGATCAGCCCGACCATTCTGGCTGTGGCCACGCTTCTTGTGCTGCTTTCGATCATCCTTCTGACAGTGATTGAATTGCTGCGTCGGCGGTCTGAACGCCTGCGAGGTGTTACCCCGTCGTGACACGTCTCTGGAACAGCCCGCATTTTACCCTGACAATGGCAATGTGGATGTGGGCGGGTCACACGATTGCGGCGCGTCTGTCGGTTGGCGAAATGTCGCCGATGACGATGATGGGACTGCGCTGGATGTCCTGTCTGCTGATCCTGATTTTCATTTTTCGGCGCCAGATGGTGGCAGTATGGCCGCAGGTCCGCGCCCGCATCGGCTGGGTGTTGATGATGGGCGGGTTCGGCATGGCCGGATTTACCTTTTTCTTTATTCTTGCCGCGCAGCACACGACAGCTGTCAATCTGGGGATTACACAAAGCGCGGTGCCGGCCATTGTCATGCTGATGAGCCTTGCTGTCTTCGGCACGCGCATTGGCAAGATCCAGATCATCGGACTGGCTGTGTCGCTTGTCGGGGTTACAGTGCTGGTCACTGGCGGGTCATGGCAGGCGTTGCGCGGACTGACCTTCAATCCCGGTGATGTCCTGATGCTGGTGGCGTGTGTCTGTTATGCCGGTTACACCGTCGGGCTTGGCAAGCGGATCGAGATGTCACCAGCGCTCATGCTCAGCTTTTTTGCCATTCCGGCGACGATGGTGTTCGCGGTGTTCATGGGCGTGGAATTCTGGCGCGGTACGATGATCCTGCCAGGGGCAAAAGGGCTGGCAATCGTTGCCTATTGCGCCATTTTCCCGTCGATGCTGGCACAGATCTTCTTTATGCGCGGTGTTGAACTTGCCGGGGCCAACCGGTCCGGGTTCTATTTGAACCTGATCCCGGTATTTTCAGCCCTGATGGCGGTATTTTTTCTTTCCGAGACACTTTATCTTTACCATGGCCTGTCAATGGCTATGGTGCTGGGAGGCATTTATCTGGCGGAAAAGCACAAGCCGGGATGAGTGAACACAGCGGATACTAACCGATATCTAAATTACGAATGAAGGCAGAATGACGATGATCGACAAGCGCAATCACTATATCGACGGTGCGTGGGTGGCCGCGCAGGGCGGCGCAGATTTTCCGGTTTTCAATCCGGCAACCGAAGAGCCGTTCGCCACGATCTCGCTTGGCAGTAAAGCTGATACCGAAGCTGCCATCATGGCGGCGCGCGCGGCTTTCCCTGCCTGGTCGGCCACAACACCCGAAATGCGCGGTGATGTGCTGAAGCGGATCCTTGCTGCCTATGAAGCACGCACCGAAGACATGGCCAAAGCCATCTCCACCGAAATGGGTGCGCCGATCGATATGTCGATAGCGGATCAGGCTGCATCAGGCCGCGGGCATCTGAAGGCGTTCATCCGCGCGCTTGATGCGTTTGAATGGACGCGTCCGAACCGTCCCGGCATCGAAGGCCAGGACCTGGTGCATGAAGCTGCCGGTGTGGCTGCGCTGATTACCCCCTGGAATTGGCCGATGAATCAGGTTGTTCTGAAGGTGGGTGCGGCGCTGGCGGCCGGGTGCACCATGGTGTTGAAACCGTCCGAAATTGCCCCGATGTCCAGCATTGTCTTTGCCGAAATCATGGATGAAGCCGATGTCCCTGCCGGCGTCTTCAACATGGTCAATGGTGACGGTGTGGGCGTTGGCAGCATTCTGTCAGCGCATCCGCAGATTGACGTGGTGTCATTCACCGGATCGACGCGTGCCGGCATTCTGATCAGCAAGGCCGCTGCCGATACGGTAAAGACGGTGTCGCTGGAACTTGGCGGCAAGTCACCGAATCTGGTCTTTGCCGACAGTGATCTTGATGCAGCGGTTGCGCGCGGCACCAGCTTCTGTTTCGCCAATACCGGACAGTCCTGCAACGCGGCAACGCGCATGTTGGTTGAACGCAGCGCCTATGAACGTGCAGTGGAAGTGGCAAAGGCTACGGCCGAGGCGACCAGCGTTGACATGCCTGACAAGCCGGGCAATCACATCGGGCCGCTTGTGTCGCAAGCACAGTTCGACAAGGTTCAAAAGCTGATCCAGACCGGTATCGATGAGGGTGCGCGGCTCGTCGCCGGTGGCACAGGCCGACCCGAAGGGCTGAACCGCGGGTGGTTTGCAAGGCCAACCGTCTTTGCCGATGCGACACCCGACATGACCATCATGCGTGAGGAAATCTTTGGTCCCGTATTGGCGATGATGCCGTTTGATACCGAGGATGAGGCGATTGCGCTGGCGAATGACACGCCTTATGGCCTTGCTGCCTATATCCAGACGGGCAGCACTGATCGGGCGCGCCGGGTGGCATCAAAGCTGCGCGCCGGCATGATTCAGGTGAACGGGGCGCATCGCGCGTCGGGGATGCCTTTTGGCGGGTACAAACAATCAGGGGTTGGCCGCGAGGGTGGTGCCTTCGGCATCGAAGAGTTTCTTGAGGTGAAGACTGTCAGCGGCATTGTTGAGGCGGGTTGACGCAACCCTCCAGCAGCATCGCTTGCATCATTCTCGAAACCGCCGATGAGCACAATGTCGGCGCGGTTGCTGACTGGCAAGCTTGGCAGAGTGAAGGTCGGAAGATCGGAAAGTCAGCGTCGCAGGGTCTTGGAGGGGCAGTATGACGGGTGATGAGAGAGACCGCGGGACAGAACTGCTGAAAGGTGCCTATGCGCTGGACAAGCCGGATGACCACCGGGATTTCTACCGCGAATTTGCTGCCCATTATGACCGAAGCTTTGCTGGTGCGCTGGGCTATATCTATCCGGTGGCCATCGCCGATGCCATTGGTGCGGCGCGTTTGGCGGACGGGCCTGTTCTGGATGTCGGGTGCGGCACCGGTCTTGTGGCCGAGGCGATCCACAAGCTACGACCGGACCTGGTCATTCACGGTGTCGATCTGTCGCCAGACATGCTGGACAAGGCGCGCGGCAAGGGGCATTACGACGCCCTGTTTGAAGCTGATCTGACAGCTGATATCAGCTACCTTGCTGGCGGCTACGCAGCGCTGGTCAGTGCAGGGACATTCACCCTCGGTCATCTGGGCCCGGAACCACTTTCACCGCTGCTGGAACAGTGTCTGCCCGGCGCGATGGCGATCATCGGTGTCAATCGTCAGCATTTTGAAGCCGAAGGTTTCGAGGCTGTGCTGACCAATCTGCGTGATGAGGGGCGTATTTCATCGCCGCAGCTGAACGAGGTTCAGATTTTTGACGGGCGCGATGCCGACCATTCGGGCGATACCGCCTTTGTCCTGCAATTTACCGTGGGATAGTTTTGCGGGTCAGGCACATCCCCGATGCGGTTGGGGGTCTGGTGTCATTCATCATCGCTGACAATGCTCATTGACTGGCCATTGCGCATCGGAATTTCGGTGTAATCCTCAATATCTATGCCGTCGATACATCCCAGATTATAGCCATATTGCGGGGCACTGCGCCGCCAGTGATGAGTATAGATCCCGCATGTCTTGCAGAAATAATGGCGCGCCGTATTGGTGTTCCATTGATACAGCGACAGGTTGGCCTCACCCGCGAAAATCCTGAAATCTTCCTTCTTGGCCGTTACCATCACCGCACCCTTGCGGCGGCAGATAGAGCAGTTGCAGCGGCGATATTCCTCAATCCCGCTATCGACTTCAAAGCGCACAGTGCCGCAATGGCATGACCCTGTTTGCATCTAAACCCCCGTTTTTATGTCTTGGTTCGTCCGGCTTCGGCATAAGCGTCGCGCAGCAAATGCGCAAAGGCAAGATTTTGCGCTTTTTCCTGCGGTGATTTGCTGATAAGTGCGAATGGGATCATACCTAGATCAAATGAGGCGCGATGATGACGGAATGGATGCAACGTCCGGTTATTGCGCTGCTGATGTTGGCTGCTGGTATGGCCTTCATTCCCCTGAATGACGCGCTTTTCAAACTGATGAGCGCGCGTCTGCCCCTTGCTGAAATCACCTTTGTGCGCGGATTGATGACGATGGTCATTCTGGCGGTCGTCAGCAACGGATTTCGGGCCATGGCAAGCTTGTCGGCGGCTGAATTCTGGCAGTTCTTTGCGCGGGGGCTGTGCCTTGTCGTGGCGATGGTTCTGTTTTTCGTTGCGCTTGGCAGTTTGCCGTTGCCAACATGCGTTGCCATCTTCTTCATCTCGCCCTTGTTGATCACGCTGTTATCAGTTCCGTTTCTGGGTGAACGGATCGGCATTCATCGCAGTCTTTCGGTGCTTGCCGGCATGGGTGGCGTGTTGTTGATCATCAAGCCCGGCACGGATGCGTTTCAACCCGAAACCCTGCTGGTTTTCGGGGCAGCGCTCTCCTATGCGCTTTTTCAGATCTGGACCCGACGCCTAAAGTCAGTTGGCAATCTGGAAGCCATGGTGACAGTCCAGCATGTGGCCTATGTTGCCGCTGCCACGCCGGCCCTGATCTATAATTTTCTTGCGCCCCTGCCGCCTTCTGGCAGTGCCACGCTTGATTTCATGCTGCGCGCGCCGACCATGCCGGGGCTGATCGACTGGCTGTTTATTGCGGCCTGCGCGGTGATGGTTTTGTTTTTGTCATGGGTCTCATCGAACGCCTATCGTGCGGTCGAGGCATCATTCATTGCGCCATTTGAATATGCTGCCATCCCGTTTGCCGTTATTTGGGGCATTCTGATCTGGCAAGACTGGCCGGATATGCTGGCATGGGCAGGGATGGGCCTGATTCTGGTGGGCGGTCTGTACACTGTCTATCGCGAACGCCAGCAGAACACCACGGTGATGAGCGATACGCCCATGCCGGCGTCAACCGCAGCCGCGCATCCGCCTGAACAGGATATGCCGGGGCATGACGCATCCGGCGATGACAGTGGTCAGGATCAACCTCGATAGTTAGGTTCAATCAGACTGGCCCAAACAGACTGGCCCAAACAGACTGGCCCAAACAGACTGGCCCAAACAGACTGGCCCAAACAGAATGGTCCAAACAGAATGGTCCAATCAAACTGGTCCAATCAAACTGGTCCAAACAGACTGGTCCAAACAGACTGGCATCATTCGTCAGACCCTTGCCACACGCCTTTTTCCTTGAGGGATTCTGCGACTTCTCGCGGCATATAGGTTTCATCATGCTTGGCCAGCACATTGCTGGCGGTCAGGCGGCCGTCATTGATCCGGCCTTCGGCGACAACACCCTGTCCTTCTCGGAACAGGCTTGGCAGCGCGCCATCAAAGCTGACAGCAATCTCGCCAACGCCGTCGGTGACCACAAACTGTGATGCGAGACCGTCAATATCAACGCTGCCTTCTTTCACCAGCCCACCAAGCCGAATGGCGCGATCTTCCATGCCTGCCGGAATTTCGGACGGGATATAGAAAAACACGATATTGTCGCGCAGCGCTGTCAGCACCAGCCAGACAGCCAGACCCAGAAGGGCGGCGATGGCGATGACCGCGGCAAGCCTTTGCTGTTTTGGTGTCATGCGACGTCTCCGATACGCTGTTGCCGGTGCTTACCCTGCGCTGGTCGACACCGCAAGCGGCATGCTGCATCTGTGACCACATGTAGCTGGCACCACATGCGGCTTTGTATGCCTGCATCTGTGACCAGATGTATCGGAAATCCGGTTATTTTTTACCGGCTGCCGCTTGCAAGCTGGTCTCCACTGCTCTATCTGAAACGCAGCGGTGCTGATGCCGCGCATACCCGATGTCGATACGGAAACCATACCTATGCTGAACCGATCTTCGAAGCGACTTTCAACCCTGCTAGGCGCGGCCATTCTTGGTCTTGCTGCCCTGACGTCTTCACCGGTTCTTGCCGGCGATGCCGAGGCGGGCAAAAAAGTCTTCAAGAAATGCAAGGCATGCCATTACGCCGCCAAGGAAAAGAACAAGACTGGTCCTCATCTGGTCAATCTGATGGGTCGTGAAGCCGGATCGATCGAGGGTTATAAATATTCCAAAGCGATGAAGGCGTCTGGAATTATCTGGGACGAAGAAACGCTGACTGCCTATCTGCGTGCCCCGAAGAAATACGTCAAAGGCACGAAGATGGCATTCGCCGGGTTGAAGAAAGACGCCGATATTGCAAATGTCATTGTTTATCTGAAGGCCCAGCCTTGATTGCAGCGGCTGGCAGCCAGCGGGGTTTGTCTTGGACCATATGATGAAATATCCCCGCCTGCGTGATCTTGAAATGCCGGCGCGTCGACGCATCCCCCCGTTCGTTTTTGCCTATCTTGATTCAGGAACAGGCCATGATGTCGTGCGGCAGGCCAACCGCGATTACTATGACGCGATTACCTTGACCCCGCGCTTTCTGCGCGGCCGGATTGATGCAGATCTGTCGACATCGATTCTGGGCCAGCGTTTCGAGGCGCCATTTGGTGTGGCGCCGATTGGCCTGTCATCCATGATCTGGCCGGGGGCCGAGAAAATACTGGCATCTGCGGCTGCCAATCACGGATTTCCCTACACGCTCAGCACGGTGGCCGGTGACTCCATTGAAAATGTGGCGAAGGCGGGCGGGGCGAACACCTGGTTCCAGCTTTATGCCACCAAGGACCGGCATATCACGTTTGACTTGCTGCGGCGGGCGCGTGACTGCGGCATCGAAACGCTGGTAGTAACAGCCGATGTGCCCGCCCCAAGCCGGCGTGAGCGTATGCGCGTTGCCGGTGCGCCGCTTGGCAGCCGTGGCAATTCGACCTTTACCCCGCGCGTGATCTGGCAAACGGCCATGCATCCGGGCTGGGCCATGCGGATGATGGCGATGGGCGGTCCAAAGTTCCGTAATATGGAACCCTATCGCGAAACGCATGGTCATCTGCCAATTACCTCATTCATCGGACAGCAGCTGAATGGCACGTTGGACTGGGACTATCTTGAGGACATTCGTGCCGCCTGGCCCGGCAAGATGTTGCTGAAAGGTGTTCTGGACGGTCAGGATGCCGAGCGTGCGGTTCGGGTGGGCGTTGACGGGCTTGTCATCTCCAACCATGGTGGTCGTCAGCTGGATGCCGCGCCGCACCCGCTGGAGCGCATCGGCGCAATCCGCGCGGTCGTTGGCAGAAAGCTTCCTCTTGTCGTTGATAGCGGCATTCAGTCCGGTCTGGATATCGTCAAGGCGCTGGCATGCGGTGCCGATTTTGTGATGATCGGGCGCGCGTTTATGTATGCCGTTGCCGCGCTTGGCAAGGATGGCGGTGAACATGCAGCCGCTGTCCTTCTGGAAGAAATGCGTGATGTGATGGCGCAGCTTGGTGTCGAATCCCTGGCCGGTTTGCGTGAGATTGAGATCAGTCGCCGCGGATAGGCTGCCGCGAGGATAGACTGTCGCGGAAGAAAGCTGCGAGGACAGATTTTGGCCATTGGGGGAAGGGTTGGTTTTATGAAGCGTATCGTGTTTATGCGTGTCTTGATCGGGCTGGCAGTTTTGCTGTCTCTGCCTGCTGCATTGGCCAATGCAGCCAGTTCCCAAAACCTTGAAATCAGCGATGTGCACATTCGCGCCACAGCGCCTGGCATGACCGCTACGGGCGGCTATGTGACGATAACCAACATGTCTGACAAAGCTGACCGTCTGATTGGTGTAAAGGCGTCTTTCGCCGCCATGGCCGACATCCACAACATGATTAATGATGATGGCGTGATGAAAATGCGTGCGCTGGAGGGTGGTTTGCCGATTGGTGCTGGCCAGACTGTCACGCTGAAACCGGGCGGCCTGCATCTGATGTTCATGGGGCTGACATCCACCCTCGCGCCGGGTGACATGCATGCTGTTACGCTGGAATTTGCATCAGGCGCGGTGGCGCGCGTAATGGGCGTGGTGCGCCGACCGGCTGACATTCACAGCAGTGACGATACGCACAAGCATGACAAGAAGCACGACAACTAGGATGAGCGCGGCTCGCAAATATTCGCTGATGCAGCGCTAGAAGATGCCGGCATCCATCCCAGCGGCCATTCCCATGGCCAGCTCTGAAACCTGATCGCGGTAGGCATCCTGCCAATCACCATGCAGGATCAATGGCGCTGCCACCAGTCGCCAGCGCAAAGCGCCTATGATCGATTCGAGGGCGCGCCGGGTTGCAGTGCCATCACGGCCAGCCCGGATATAGATGCCCACCGGCATGGCTTCATGCCTGTCCAGCCAGTCATCATAGCACCGGTCAAACATGTCCTTGGTCGCGCCAGCCATATAGCCGATATTTTCAGTCGTGCCGATGATCACACCATCGCAGGCACGCAGATCATCCGCCGCCACATCGAAGGGTGACTTCAGAACAGCAGCTATCTGCCCGGCATCTGGGTGCGTGGCCCCGGCCAGTGCGGCATCTGCCAGCGCGGATGTGTTCACCGACGGCGCATGAGCGATGATGAGCAGGGATTTTGGCATGACCGCAGCCTTTCTTGATGCCTATACTTTGCCGAAATCGGAAATATCCGCAAGGGGCAGGAGGCAGGCATGGCCAACATATCGGGATCGGGAACCGGCACATCAGGGCCCCCGCAATCAACAAGGCTTGATGCATCAGCCATAAGCGCCGCGCTTGCCGACAGGCCGGGTTGGTCTTTGTGCGATGATGGCCTCGCCATCGAAAAAGAGTTCACCTTCAAGGGATTCAATGCCGCCTTTGGCTTTATGACCCGCGTTGCGATGGCGGCAGAGCGGGCCAACCATCACCCTGATTGGTCCAATATCTACAACCGTGTGCAGATACGCTGGACAACGCATTCAGCTGGCGGGATCACTGATCTGGATATGCGGCTTGCTACTTCATGTGACCGTTTCGCGGGCAGCTGAAACCCGGAATTGGACACCAGCCGGCAGGTCATCTGTCTGTCAGAAAATCAGCCAGTTCAGGCACCACAGCGCGGCAAGACCGCTGCCAATGGTTGCAAGCACCGAGCGAGTAAGCCAGGCCACCAGAACGGCCAGAATGGCTGCTGGCAGGTGCGCATTATCCGTAATCTCTACGGCATTGTCTGCGCCGATCAGCACGCTTGGCACGATGATCGCTGTGAGTACCGCCACCGGCACAAAGCTCAGCACGTCCTCGCTCCAGTCCGGCAGCTTTTTCGGTGCCATATCGGAAAACATCACGAAACGGGTGAAAAAGGTCACCACGCCGCAAAAAATCATCACCCACCAGATCATGCGTCGCCCCTGCCTGCCATTATGCGAAGGGACAACCAGCCCGCCATAATGCCGCCCATACCTGCAAGAATGATCCAGCTGTTCCATGGCAGTGGCTGACCGATGACCGAAATGACCGCGGCCGTGCCGCAGGCAATGAAGTCCGCGCGCCGCTTCAGGATTGGCACGACAACAGCGATAAAGGTCAGCGGGATGGCAAATTCAAGCGACCATTCAGGCGGAATGGTGGCACCGAACACCACACCGGTGATGGTTGTGATCTGCCAGCACACCCACAACAGCGTGCCTGTGCCCAGAAGATGATAATGCTGGAACGGGCCAGGGGTCTCGTTGCGCAGCCTGTTGATGGTGACAGCATAGGCTTCATCGGTCAGCAGATAGGCAAGAGGCAGGCGCCAGCGCAGTGGCAATGCGCGCAGATAGGGGGCAACTGACGCGCTGTACAGCGCATGCCGCAGATTGATCATCGATACCGATGCCCCGACAACCGGCCCCGGCACGCTGCCCCACAATTGCACCAGCACCACCTGGCTGGCACCGCCAAACACAATTGATGACATCAGGATCGTTTGCAGCGGGGTTAATCCGGCGGCCAGTCCCAGAACGCCAAATACCAGCCCGAATGGTGCCACGCCAAGCTGCAAGGGCAGTTCCTGACGTACGCCCGACCAGAATTCCTGTTGGCGTGATGGATGAGAGGGCGTCGGCGACATGGCGGTCTGCAAATCAAGTGGAAGGTGTAAAGCTGCCTATCATGCACCAATGGTGAAGTACAGTGGACAGGCTGACTGCTGAACCGGTCGGCAAACCGGTGCGTGGGCCAAGCTGTAATGCGGGCCAGCTTGAATTTATCTCTGCCTTCAGCTATCCGATGACACCGCCTACTGACAGCAAAGTGATGTGCCGCGATGGATTCCCCGTTTCTGTTCGTTGACGATATTGAAACTGCAGGCAAACGCTGTCTCGTGCGGCTGGATCTGAATGTGCCGTTTGTCGACGGTGTTGTTGGTGACGATACACGTATCCGGCGCGTTCTGCCGGGCCTGGAAGCGCTGTGCAGCGCTGGTGCGCGTGTGATCATTATGACCCATCTGGGACGGCCAAAGGGCCGACATGTGTCCGAGATGTCGGTGACGCCGGTTGCTGACAGGCTGGCATCGTTGATCGGCCGGCCGGTGCCGGTGGTGAGTGATATCACCGGCCAGCAGGCAGTGGATGCCGTTGCCGGGATGCAGGATGGTGACGTTCTGATGGTGGAGAATTTGCGCTTCCATGCGGGTGAAGAGGCGAATGACGTCGCATTTGCTGCCACGCTGGCAGCACTTGGTGATGTCTATGTTGGTGATGCCTTTTCCTGCACGCACCGGGCGCATGCATCGGTTGAGGCATTGCCCCGCATGATGCCGATTGTGGCGGCTGGCCGCGCATTGGGGGATGAGTTGTCTGCCTTGCACCGGGCACTGGCCGCACCGGAACGTCCCCTTGGTGCGGTTGTGGGCGGGGCAAAGGTGTCGACCAAGCTGTCGGTGCTGGAAAACCTGGTCAAACGGGTGGATGTGCTGGTGCTTGGCGGCGGCATGGCCAACACCTTTCTGCTGGCTGACGGGCATGATATCGGGGCCTCGCTGGTAGAGGCTGACATGACGGAAACCGCATCCGGGATCGTCAGAACGGCCAATGATCACGGGTGCCGCCTGATCCTGCCGCATGATTTCTGTGTGGCCAAGGCGCTGGCAAGTGATGTTGACACCCGTATCGCGAAGACGGGTGATGTCAGGGCTGATGATATGATCCTTGATGCCGGACCGGAATCCGCTGCCACCGCCATCGCCGCCCTGTCTGACTGCCGTACAATTGTCTGGAACGGGCCGATGGGCGCGTTCGAATTTTCGCCTTTTGACGCTGCGACGAACGCGCTTGCACAGGCAGTTGCCGCGCGTAGCAAGAATGACGGGGTGATGTCGGTTGCCGGCGGTGGTGATACGCTGGCCGCACTTGCCAATGCGGGTGTCAGTGACGACATATCCTACATATCGACCGCCGGTGGTGCATTTCTGGAATGGCTGGAAGGACGCACCCTGCCCGGGGTAGAGGCACTTCGCCGCGCCTAGACCCCCTTGATGATCGGGGGGTGCAGCAGCGATAATGCAGGCTCCTAAACAAGGATGACAGACATGCTGTTTTCAAACCCGTTCAAAGCCCGCCTGCCATTGAAGGCAGAGGCACTTCCCGGCCGCAGCGCCCCGATTTTCGATGGTGGGGCGCATTGTGTGCTTGGTACACCGACCACTGGCCCCTTTCCTGACCATCTGGAAACCGTACAGCTTGGCCTTGGCTGTTTTTGGGGGGCAGAGCGCCTGTTCTGGAAACTGAAGGGCGTTTATACGACTGCAGTCGGCTATGCTGGTGGACATACCCCGAACCCCACATATGAAGAGGTCTGTTCAGGGCGTACAGGTCATTCAGAGGTTGTGCTTGTGGTCTATGACCCGGCAGTAATTTCGCTGCAACAGGTGCTGAAGGTCTTTTTTGAAGAGCATGACCCGACACAAGGCTATCGTCAGGGGAATGATATCGGCACGCAATATCGCTCGGTGATCTATTGCGACAATGATGAAGCGTTGCAGACGGCGCGCGCGACGGCAAAGGCTTATGGCCGCGCACTTGGTGAGGCTGGTCGCGGACAGGTAAGTACCGAGATCGAAGCGGCCGGAAATTTCTACTACGCCGAGGATTACCACCAGCAATATCTGCACAAGGTGCCGAATGGGTATTGCGGGCTGAAAGGCACGGGCGTCGCCTGTATCACTGCCTGACCGGCGTCGCCAGCAACGGCCGAATCATCTCTTATTTCGCCGTTGACGCGGCGCGGGGCCAGTGTTAGGTTCCGCGCTCAATTGAATTGACCTTCTGGTTACGGAGCCCGACATGAAAGTCGTAAGTTCACTGAAAACACTGAAAACGCGTGACCGCAACTGTCAGGTTGTTCGCCGTCGTGGTCGCCTCTATGTGATCAACAAGCGCAACCCGCGCCTGAAGGCACGCCAGGGCTAAACATGATCAGGGCAATCTGGCCTGTTCATGCGTTACCAGACGGTCGGCTTTGCCGGCCGTTTTTGTTTGTAGGGTTCCTTTTGCCAACCAGTGTCACTATTTGTCTGTCCTGGAGACCGGTTTTGTAATGCCATGTGCCCTGCGGCATATCGGCCGTGCGGCTGGATGATCGGTATTCCGTTTTGCTATGGACGAGCGCCCTGCGCTAGTATTACTCGCTGAGGCAAGAGGCCTGCGGAGACAAAAGATGTTGATGCCCGAACCAGACCAGCAGGTCATTGACCGGCGTGATGATATCTGCCACGCGTTGCGCAAACTGGTGCCGGCAGCGTGCGTTGTTGATTCGACCGAAAGCATGCGTGCTTTTGATGCCGACGGATTGTCGGCTTATCGCCAGCTGCCTCTGGCTGTTGTGCTGCCTGAAACGGTCGACCAGATTGCCGCTGTGATGAAATGGTGCCACCAGAACGAGATCAAGCTGGTACCGCGCGGGGCCGGCACCTCACTGTCGGGCGGGGCGTTGCCGCTGGCTGATGCCGTGCTGCTGGGGCTCGGCAAGTTCAATCGCATTCATGAAATTGATTATGGCAACCGATGTGTGGTGGCCCAGCCCGGTGTCACCAATCTGGCTATCACCCATGCTGTTCAGGCTGACGGGTTCTATTATGCGCCGGACCCGTCCAGTCAGATCGCCTGTTCGGTTGGCGGTAATGTTGCCGAGAATTCTGGCGGGGTCCACTGCCTGAAATACGGTTTGACAACCAACAATCTGCTGGGTGTCGAGATTGTGACGATGGAAGGGGAGATCCTGCGCTTTGGTGGCAAGCATCTCGATGCCGGGGATTATGACCTGATGGGCATCATGACCGGATCAGAAGGCCTGCTGGGTGTTGTCAGCGAGGTGACGTTGCGCATTCTGCAAAAGCCTGCCACGGCGCGTGCCTTGCTTGTTGGCTTTGATGATACGGATTCGGCGGGTACGGCTGTTGGCGATGTGATTGCTGCTGGCATCATCCCGGCAGGTATGGAGATGATGGACGGGCTGGCGATCAATGCGGCAGAGGATTTTGCCAATGCCGGATATCCGCGTGAGGCCGCTGCATTGCTGATTATCGAACTGGACGGGCCGGAAGTTGAGGTGGATGCGCTGATCGAACGTGTTGAAGCCATTTTGCGCACCGCTGGTGCCTCGTCGGTTCGTGTCAGCCAGTCCGAGGAAGAGCGCAATCTGTTCTGGGCCGGGCGGAAGTCAGCTTTTCCGGCGGTCGGGCGCATTTCGCCCGATTATCTGTGTATGGATGGTACAATTCCGCGCCGCAGGCTACCTGATATGATGCGGCGGATGGCTTCGCTCAGCCAGCAATACGGCTTGCGGGTGGCAAACGTGTTTCATGCGGGCGACGGCAATTTGCATCCGTTGATCCTGTTTGATGCCAACATACCGGGTGAGCTGGAACGCGCCGAGGATTTTGGCGCCGATATACTGAAAAGCTGCGTTGAAATGGGCGGTGTGCTGACCGGTGAGCATGGCGTTGGTGTTGAAAAGCGTGACCTGATGACCATCCAGTTCACCGAGGATGATCTGAAACAGCAGCAGCGGCTGAAATGTGCTTTTGATCCCGGACATCTTTTGAATCCCGGCAAGGTATTTCCGCATCTGCATCGCTGTGCCGAACTGGGCAGGCTGCATGTCCATAAAGGCAAGATGCCGCATCCCGATCTGCCAAGGTTCTGACCAGAGTCTTGCCACACAACCAACACCAACTGCGGGTATTCCTATGACAGACGTCATTGCCACCAGTCTTGCCGACGTGAAAGACGCTGTCGAAAGCGCGATTGCGGCCGGGCATCGACTGGAGGTGCGCGGCACTGGTTCCAAGAGCAACCTTGGCCGCGAATGCAATGCCGATGCGGCGCTGGATGTTTCTAAAATGGCTGGCATTGTTGATTACCAGCCTGAAGAGCTGGTCATGACGCTGCGCGCGGGCACGCCAATGGATGAGGTTGAGGCTGCATTGGCAGATGCCCGCCAGATGCTGGCGTTCGAGCCGCCGCGTATGGGGCGGATTTCGAGCGGACCACGCAGCGAATTGCAGGGTACAATCGGTGGCATTGTGGCAGCAAACCTGTCCGGCCCCCGGCGGCTGACAGCAGGCGCAACACGCGATTACCTGCTGGGTTTCGAAGCCATTTCGGGGCGAGGTGAGCTGTTCAAATCAGGCGGCCGGGTGATGAAGAATGTAACAGGCTATGATTTGTCTAAGCTGATGTGCGGGTCATTTGGCACGCTGGCAGTGATGGATGAAATTACCCTGAAAACGTTGCCTGCACCGGAAACCAGTCAGTCGTTGCTGGTTGCATGTGCAGACTTTGCGGCTGCCACAAAAACCATCGCCCAGATATTCGCAACTCCGCATGAACCGGGTGCCGCAGCAATACTGCCGCAAAGCATTGCTGCCGAGGAAGCGGTTGATACTGGCGGTGCCTTTACCGTTATCATCCGGCTTGAGGGGATTGAGGCGTCGGTAGCTGACCGTATTGCCAATCTGCAAGCAATGACAGGCGGCGAGACCATTGCCAAACCGGCCAGTGAAACCTTGTGGCAACGTATTCGTGATGTGCAGCCATTGGCCGAAAAGCCGCATGATCTGTGGAAAGTGTCTTGTGCACCGTCCGATGCGCCGCGCCTTGTGGAGTCCCTTGATTCGGCGATGGGTGTTCGTTTCATGGCCGACTGGGCTGGCGGCTTGCTGTGGTTCGGGGCCAGCCGGTCCCGTGATCTTGGCAACCGGCTTCGCGCGGTCGTTGCGGAACTGGATAGCGGGTTTGCAATGCTGGTGCGTGATGTGGCGGTAACACGTGATGAGATAGCCCCGTTCCAGCCGTTGCCAGCACCGCTGTTCGAGCTTCACAAGCGTGTCAAAGCGTCATTTGATCCACGTGGTGTGCTGAATTACGGGCGCATGCATAGCGGTATCTGAGAGAGAGCGATGCAAACCCATTTTACCGAGGCGCAGCTTGAAGACCCGCAAACCCGTGAGGCGGATGCCATCCTGCGTAAATGCGTGCATTGCGGCTTTTGTACCGCTACCTGTCCAACCTATGTGCTGACTGGCGATGAAAGGGACAGCCCGCGTGGCCGGATCTGGTTGATGCGTGAATTGCTGGAATCGCCCGAAACTGTCAGCGCCGACACCGGCTTTCATCTTGATCGCTGTCTTGGTTGTCAGTCCTGCATGACAACTTGTCCGTCCGGTGTTGATTATGCGCATTTGCTGGATATCGGACGTGAGCGTATGGATGCCGTCAACAAGCGTTCGGTGGCTGACCGTCTGATGCGCCGTCTGCTGGCCATCGTGATCCCGCATGCCGAACGCTTTCACCTGATGATGCGGCTTGGCGGCGTCGCGCGCCTGTTTGCGCCGGTCTTGCCGGCCTCGATGAAAGCAGCGCTGAAAAAGATGCCGGTACGTGTCGGGCGTCTGGACAAGATTGGCAGCAAAACGGTTACATTTGCTGCCCGCACGCAATCCCGGCGGCGGGTGATCCTGCTGGCTGGCTGTGCGCAGCGTGCGCTTGACCCCGGTATCAACGCCAGCACTGTGCGCGTTCTTGGCAAGCTGGGGGTGGATGTCACGGTGCGCAGCGAATCCTATTGCTGCGGTGCACTTGCCCACCATATCGGCGAGGGCGATGCCGCGCATGAGGCAATGCGCGCAAATCTGCTGGCATGGCGTGAGGAAATCGAAGCTGGCGACATTGATGCCATCATCACCAATGCGTCTGGATGCGGCACCATGGTCAAGGATTACGGTCATCTGGCTGCAGGGGACCCGGAACTGGCCGATATCGCCGCAACGATATCAGCCATGACCCGCGATATAACCGAGTATCTGGGTGAGTTGCCGCTGGAAACAATTATTCAGCAGACCAAAGGCGGGCGCGGTCCGGTGACGTATCACTCTGCCTGTTCTCTGCAGCATGGCCAGTCTGTCCACGATCTGCCGATGCAATTGCTGCGGCTTGCCGGGTTTGAGGTGCGCCAACCGCTTGAACCGCATCTGTGTTGCGGGTCGGCCGGCGTTTACAACATCTTGCAGCCAGAGATGGCTGACAAGTTGAAGGCACGAAAGCTGGAAAATCTGGGAAAGGCTGGCGCGCCGTGGATAGCTGCTGGCAATATCGGATGTATTCAACAGCTTGGCGATGCGCTGCCCGTTCGTCATACAATCCGGTTTATCGATTGGGCCAGCGGTGGGCCGCCGCCCGATGATGCTGTCTGAACGCCACAATCTGTTAGCCAAGCATCAGCCAATATCGAAAAAGTCGTTGCCCTTGTCATCGGTGATGATGAATGCCGGAAAGTTCTCGACCTCGATCTTCCAGACAGCTTCCATGCCAAGTTTGGGATATTCCAGCACCTCAACCTTGCGGATTGATTCCAGTGCCAGTTTTGCCGCTACACCACCGATACTGCCAAGATAGAACCCACCATTTGTCTTGCAGCTTTCGCGGACCTGTCGTGACCGGTTGCCCTTGGCCAGCATGACCATCGATCCACCAGCTGCCTGAAATGTGGGTACATATGAATCCATCCGGCCGGCAGTTGTCGGTCCGAACGAACCGGAGGCCATGCCGTCAGGGGTTTTGGCAGGGCCGGCATAATATACCGGGTGATCCTTGAAATAATCTGGCAACGCCCCTTCGGCTTCCAGCCGTTCGAGCAGCTTGGCATGCGCGATGTCACGCGCCACGATCAACGGACCGGTCAGCGACAGGCGTGTTTCAACCGGATGCTGGCTCAATGTTTCAAGGATTTGCGCCATGGGCTGGTTCAGATCGATTTCTACGACAGCGGTATCATCCGCATCGCTGTCAGTGCTGCCAGCATCGGGAAGGAAACGGGCCGGATCACGTTCCAGCTTTTCGATGAAGATGCCGTGAGGCGTGATTTTGGCCAATGCCTGCCGGTCAGCAGAACAGGAAACACCAATACCGATCGGGCATGACGCGCCGTGGCGTGGCAACCGGATCACCCGCACGTCATGACAGTAATATTTGCCGCCAAACTGGGCGCCGATTCCCAGATCGCGCGTGATCTGCAGGATTTCAGCTTCCCATTCAACATCGCGCCAAGCATGGCCAATGCTGTTGCCCTCGGTTGGCAGGCCGTCCAGTGACCTGATCGAGGCCTGCTTGACGGTCTTCAGGTTGAACTCTGCCGAGGTGCCACCAATCACGATGGCAAGGTGATAGGGCGGGCAGGCCGATGTACCCAGATCAAGAATGGCGCTGCGAATAAACTCACGCAGGCCTTCCGGGTTAAGAACAGCCTTTGTTTTCTGGTGCAGAAACGTCTTGTTGGCAGATCCGCCGCCCTTTTGGATAAAGGCGAATTTATATTCAAGGCCCTTGCCGGCATAAAGTTCGATCTGCGCCGGCAGGTTGGTGGCGGTGTTCACCTCTTCGAACATGCTTGTCGCTGTCAGCTGCGAATAGCGCAGATTATTGCTCTGATAGGTGTCAAAGACACCGCGCGACAGAGCCTCACCCTCATCGCCGCCAACCAGAACATGATCGCCGCGATAGCCCGAAATGATGGCGGTGCCGGTATCCTGACACATCGGTAGCAGCCCATCGGCCGCAACGACCGCGTTTTTAAGCATTTCCAGTGCGACAAACCGGTCATTTTTGGTGGCTTCCGGATCATCAAGAATGGCACGCAACTGTGCCAGATGACTGCTGCGCAACAGATGCGAGATATCGGTAAAGGCGCGTGCCGCCAGCAGGCGCAGCGCTTCCGGATCAATTTTCAGAAAGGTCTCGCCGTCCAGTTCGGCAAGCGTGACATGTTCATTTGATACCAGTTCGTACTCGGTATCGTCCGCCGCCAGAGGAAACATCGGGCTATAGGCAAAATCTGTCATATTTGCGACTCTGTCATGTTTGTATGTCTCGCGCGCATGGCCCGGATTGAATTCCGGCCGGTTTCCGTATCATGAAAAGGTCAGGACGGTTTTCTGAAGCTGTCGAGCGACAATACCTCTGCCGACGCTACCTCCCCATCCGCATCATCATGCTCCAGTCCAGCAGAACCGACTGGCACATCCGCGAAGGGATTGAGATCACTGTCAGGATCAACCTCGTCAACCTCGAACTGCAGCCCGAAACCGACCGAAGGGTCGTTAAAGCTGGTAACAGCAGCAAACGGCACTGTCATAGCTGACGGTTTGCCACCAAAGAACAGGGTGATGCTGAACTGTTCGTCCTCGACCGCAAGATCGGCATATTGATGCTGGATGACAATGGTGATGCCATCTGGATGCTTGCTGCGCAGATCATCGTCCATGACGACACCCGGCATGCGGGTGTCAAAAGCAATATAGAAATGTGTCTCGCCGGACAGCCCGTCTTTCTGGGCAATGCACAGTGCTTCACGAACGACCAGGCGCAAGGAGTTCTCAACCAGACGTTCGTAGTTCAGCCCGTTCGAGCCATCGGTATAATCAGTCATTCACACGGCCTTCATAACTTTCAGGTGCGAAAGTGGAACGCTTCTGTTGCCAGGTGCGTTCCGAACCCCGCCAACCCGAGCTCAATCGGACTGGGCTTAAGATCGGTTACTCCCGCTGCCGTTAGGCTGCGATTGCGACCGGAGCAGTGTTGTCATTTGCAACTACTACATGGCCCGATAACGGCGGGTACCATACCGAGCGAAAATACTGCCTTTACCACATGCGTCG
>JADHLH010000042.1 GCA_016780765.1 Alphaproteobacteria bacterium
CGCCAAGGGTCTCGATGCCCAATGACAGCGGCGTTACGTCCCGCAGCAACACATCTTTCACATCACCGGTCAGCACGCCCGCCTGAATGGCCGCACCCGATGCCACAACCTCATCCGGATTAACACCGCGATGTGGCTCGGTACCAAAGAATTCCTTTACCGTCTCGACGATTTTCGGCATCCGTGTCATACCGCCGACCAGAATGACCTCGTCTATTTCACTGGCGTTGATACCGGCATCCTTCAGCGCTGCCGCGCAGGGCTTGATGGTCCGCTGGACAAGCTCTTCCACCAGCTGCTCCAGCTTGGCGCGGGTCAGCTTGATATTCAGGTGCTTTGGTCCTGACGCGTCTGCCGTGATAAAGGGCAGGTTCACATCGGTCTGCACAGCCGATGACAACTCGATCTTGGCCTTTTCTGCCGCCTCTTTCAGGCGCTGAAGTGCCAACTTGTCCTTGCGCAGGTCAATGCCGTCACTGACTTTAAACTCGTCGGCCAGATGCTCGATGATCTGATGGTCGAAATCTTCACCACCCAGGAAGGTGTCACCATTGGTGGACTTCACCTCAAACACGCCGTCGCCAACCTCGAGAATGGACACATCGAAGGTACCGCCGCCAAGGTCATAGACAACAATCTGGCCTGATTCCTTGCGGTCCAGCCCATAGGCAAGCGCTGCGGCTGTCGGCTCGTTGATGATCCGCAACACTTCAAGACCGGCAATCTTGCCAGCATCTTTGGTGGCCTGACGCTGCGAGTCGTTAAAATAGGCCGGTACCGTGATCACTGCCTGTGTCACGCTCTCACCAAGGAAGGCTTCGGCATCTTCTTTCAGCTTGCGCAAAACAAAGCTGGAAATCTGGCTGGGGGAATAATCTTCACCATCGACCCGCACCCATGCATCGCCATTGCCCGAGGCTGCGATCTCGTAAGGTACCAGTTCAGTGAATTTCTTGGTTGCCTTGTCATCGTGGCGTCGCCCGATCAGGCGCTTGATCGCAAACAGGGTCTTTTCCGGGTTGGTCACCGCCTGGCGTTTTGCCGCCTGGCCGACCAGCCGTTCATCACCCTCTGCAAATGCCACCATTGACGGCGTTGTGCGCGCGCCTTCGGCGTTTTCGATCACCCGGGCGTCACTGCCATCCATAACGGCAACACATGAATTGGTTGTCCCAAGGTCAATTCCAATAACTTTGGCCATGGTTAGCTCCTTTCTCTTTCACCGAATTCCTTTGCTGACACCCGGTGAAAATCCGGCATCCTGTATCCATCACGCCCTTGGCACCGCAGCGATGGGGATGCTCTTTATTAAATCTGTGATGCATATAGGGCGACATTGTCCTTATGCAAGTGTGTCGCTAGTCCGACGGGGCGGATGTATCCTCCGCGGCTTTCGATACCCCGACCATTGCCGGACGCAACAATCGGTCATGCAGCACATAGCCATGCTGTACAACCTCGACCACCATGCCGGGCTCTGTATCGGGGCTTGGCACCTCATACATCGCCTGATGCAAATTGTAGTCGAACTTCTCGCCTTTCGGATCAACCCGCTTGATTCCGTGACGCTCCATTGTCGTCTGGATTTCGGTCCAGCTCATCTCAAGGCCGGTCATCAGACCCTTCATGGCCTCATCGGAGGGCGCTTCATCACCTGACGGGGCCGCATCAAGCGCCCGCGACAGGTTGTCGATCGCCCCGACAAGATCACGGGCAAAACTGGTATGCGCATATTTGCGGGCTGATTCCAGCTCACGCTCGGTGCGCCGCCGCATGTTTTCTACATCGGCAAGGGCACGCAGCAACTGGTCCTTGAGACTGTCGCGTTCTTCAAACAGCGCGCGCATGACCGGATCATCTTGCGCATCTGCGCCGTCCGGCCCCCAGTCACCACTGAGTTGGTCACCAGATTCCTGTTCAAGGCCAGCCTGCCAGTCGGCAGTTGTTGTCTCGCCAGACCCGGGTTCAGTGGCCGACGCATCACCGGATGACGCATCACCAGATGGTGACTCACCGGTAACCCCCGCCCCGTTTTTATTAAGGGCTTCGTGTTCATCAAGACCTGTATCGGACTCGTCTTTGTTCTTCGCCATTTATAATCCTTCATGCAAACGGCACGGAACGGATGCATGACCCGTTATACTGCGTTATTTAAGGTACAAGTGGTGATGATCCAAGTGGGTAAGCCACTGTTTTTTTGACTCTGCCTTGGTGCAGACAGCCATCAGGGCGGTCAACAGGCCGGATATGCAAGCCACCAAAAGACGGGATTCGACCTTTTGCCGGCAAAGTTGTAATATCGGTCCCTGTCATTGGTGTGCTGTTTTGAATGTGCCATCGGCTGGATCGGGGCCGTGTAACAGGTCTGTTACCTTGTCCGGACCAAGCATGGAATGAGAGGGTTTTCGGCCAGATACGATGCAGCAAGACCAGAACACCAAACCATCGCTTCAGCGTGGAAAGGCCTTACGGGGAATGACTTCGGTTCAGGATTCGATCAACGCCCTCTATTTTGAGGCTGAGCGGAATGCCAATGACGGTAAGCCGATGTTTGCGATTCTGCATGGCGCACCGGCAGATGATCCTGCCACTACAATGCTGTCAGGCCGTCCCGAAGACATCTATCCGGTCAATTTTGGCGTGACATCATCTCCCCCCGAACCCCGGCACGTCGAATCCCGGCACGTCGAACCCCGGCATGCCGATTCTCCGGGGGCCGACCCACATCTGGTTCACACAGAGATTGATGCCCGGACTGATGCCACAACTGATGCTGATTCTGGCACGGATGATCATGAAGATCATGATGACGGGGGTCAGGCCAATGGACAGAAGCTGCTGGCAGCACGGCTCGACGATTTATATGCCCTTGCCGAACAGGAGGCCACAGCCCCTGAACAGCCAGATGTTCCGCCTGAACAGCCAGATATCCTCGCCGATAATGCGCCCGATAGCCTGGCGGGTGATTCGCCAGATAGTTCACCGGCTCATTCGGGAAGGGAGCCGGTTGATAATCCGGCACCGGTCACTGCGTTGCCTGAACAGCCGCCGGCCCCGCCACAGATGGGCCTCGACACCGATCTGAACATTAGCGATATCCACGATCTCGTGCAGCAAGCCTGGGATGACGGGGATGCAGATGACCGGGATGCAGATGACCGGGATGCAGTTTCCGGGACCGTGCATGATGATGGGTCACCAGACCAGCCCCCCACAATGACCAAAGCCCCCGCAATGAATCTGGCCCCTGCAAAGGCAGGTGCAGATCACATCGAGCCGGGTCATATCGAACCAGATGAATCCGGGCCTGCCAATGAGACCGACATAAAAGCAGCCATGGTGGAGATTGCCGCCGCGGTGAACCAGCTGGACACCCCCGTCCCGGCACACATGCATGGGCTGAAGGACGAGGTTGTCGAGGCCATAAAGGCCGAATTGCGGGCCGCAATGCATGCGGATATTGCACCGATTGTCAGGCGCGCTGTCGCAGAGGTTCTGGCCGAAACAGCCGCACAGGAGCTGGCTGCCAAAAAAGAGACTGTGGGCAAAAAAGTGGCTGCGAAGAAGGCCCCCAAAAAGCCGGCACGTGCAAAAACGCCGGATATCAAAGCAAAAGGCAAGACGACAACGACCAAAACGACCGCGACCAAAAAGACCGCAACTGGCAAACCGGCCAAGGTCCGCCGCACAAAATCATCCGGCAGCGGCAAAACATAGGACAGAAAAACTGGCCAACAGCAGCCGCACTTGCCGAAACTTTACCTGCAGCTAACATTTTCTTAGTCATTTCACGCGCACAACAGATGGTCTGGTGCAGCCGCGCCAGTCATTGCATTGTGGAGTGTGCGCCATGCAACTCACCTGTCCATCATGCCAGTCAGCCTGCATTTTGCCGGCGGCGTTTTCGCGCTTTTTCGACATGCCCATCCGCTGTCAGGCCTGCACAAACCATTTCGATGTGCCGCGCAGCCCTCCCTCTTTGGGGCTGATGGCAGCAATTGATCCCCAGCCGGCCGATAATCACATACCGGGGAATCACATTGGCAGGTCTTCTTTTGACCAGTCGGTATCGGCGCGGCGAGACCATCACAGCATCACCTGCGCCCATTGCCGCAAATTTCTGCTACTGGCCGGCAAGGACCGCCCACCGCATCCTGTCCAGCTGACCTGTCCGGCCTGCCAGCAGTCATTCACCCATAATCCTGCGCACCGGCTGACCTGGCGCGGTGCGGCGCTGACGGTGCTTTTCGCCGTGGTTATCTTTGCGTTGTCAGTGCTGGCCCTTGATCATTATCAGCTCATATCGCTTGCCCAGCTTGAGGCGTGGCAATGGTTGGTTGATATCACCAGCAGAATTGGCGCCCGGCTGAACGGGATTGAACTGGATTGGGCCGGACTGAATTGGGCCGGACTGGATTGAGCTGGCCTTGATTAAAGTATCAGCTGAGAACGGCGGCGATGGCCCGGCTTGTATAGTCAACCATCGGGATGATGCGCGCGTAATTCATATGGCGCGGCCCCAGAACGCCGATCGCACCAATGACCTGCTTTTCAGCATTGTGATACGGCGCAATGACCAGCGAACAGCCGGTATTGACGAACAATTTGTTCTCGGCACCAATAAAGATCTTCACACCTTCGCCCTCACCCGTCGCCGACAGCAGGCGCAGCGCATTCTCCCGTGCTTCCAGCTCGTCAAACAATTGCTGGATGGTTTCCAGTTCCTCGCCCGCCTGAATGTCATCCAGCAGATTGGCCTGACCGCGCATGACCAGCACCGTATCATCGCCGGCCTTGCCATCCGACCACAGACCGACACCGGCCTCGACAAGGCGGCGTGACATCTCGTCAAGCTCGGCACGCTGGGCAGCAATCTCTGATTGTATAAGGCCGGTTGCCGCCGCAAGATCGCGCCCCGAAAGACGCGCATTCATGTAGTTGCTGGCCCGTACCAGGGCTGATTGTGGCACACCGGGCGGCAGATCGATCAATCTGTTTTCAACCTTGCCGTCCAGACGCACAAGAACGGCCAGCGCACGGTCACGCCCCAGCGGCACAAATTCGAAATGCTGCAATTCGGCGTTGCTTGCCGGTGACACAACAAGGCTGGCGCAACGTGACAGACCCGACAAGGTACGACTGGTCTTTTCCAGCAATTCATCAACCGAAATGCCGCGTGTTGCGCATTCACCATCGATCGACAGCCGGTCTTCATCACCAAGATCGCTGCTATATTCCATCAGCCCGTCAACAAACATCCTCAGGCCGGTTTCAGTTGGAATGCGGCCAGCAGAAATGTGCGGCGAGAACAGCAATCCTGCCTGCTCAAGATCGCTCATATTGCTGCGAATCGATGCTGGTGAAAGATCCAGCCGGAACCGCTGCGCCAAAATCCGCGAGCCAACGGGCTGGCCGGAATCCAGATACGCCGTGACAAGCGCATTGAAAATTTCCAGAGCACGTGGTTTCAGGCCGAGAAAGGTAGCGTCATTCATCGATAAAGCTTACGGTACGGCCCAGCTTCTGGTCAATTGCCAGCCACGTTTACCAGGCACATTTACCAGCCACATTTACCGGGCACATTTAAATAGGTCGGATTTGAGTGAGCCGGACATGACACAGATGATCATGATACGAGATCAACAGACGCACAGGCCGATCCCGCAAAACACAACAGACCAGACACCGGACACCACATACCAGACGCATTCGAGAGGTTAACATGACACGTCCATCCGGCCGTACGGCCGACCAGCTTCGCACCGTTTCGCTTGAACCTGGCATCTCTCTGCATGCCGAGGGGTCATGCATGGTGCGGTTCGGCAACACCCATGTCTTGTGTACGGCCTCGGTTGAGGATCGTGTGCCATCCTTTCTGCGCAATAGCGGGCGTGGATGGGTCACGGCTGAATACGGTATGCTGCCGCGATCAACGCATACGCGTTCCGACCGTGAGGCGGCGCGCGGCAAACAGGGCGGACGAACGCTGGAAATCCAGCGGCTGATTGGCCGGGCACTTCGGTCTGTCACCGATCTTGAGGCGCTTGGCGAACATCAGATCAAGATTGATTGCGATGTCATTCAGGCTGACGGGGGCACCCGCACCGCCGCCATAACGGGTGCATGGGTTGCCCTGCGCATCGCGTGTGAGAAAATGCTGCTGGCCGGATCAATTTCACGGCAACCGATGGCTGATCAGGTGGCCGCCCTGTCTTGCGGTATCTGGCAAGGCCAGCCGGTGACCGATCTGGATTATGCCGAAGACAGCACAGCCGAGATTGATGCAAACTTCATCCTTGCTGCTGAAGGCGGCATAGTCGAAGTTCAGGCGACAGGTGAAGAACGCCCGTTTTCGCGTCAGGAGCTTGACACGCTGCTTGATCTGGCCGAGGCCGGATGCGCGCAGCTGTTCGAAATGCAGATGGCGGCCGTTAAATCGGCTGTATAAACCAAATCAGCCATATCAACCGGATCAGAGATGTAAACCGGGGGTCAGATGATGTCCTATCGCCGCTTTTCCGAGGATGAACTTGTTCTTGCATCACATAATCAGGGCAAGCTTCGCGAGATAAGCGCCCTGTTTGACGGGCGGCCCTTCCGTGTCACCTCGGCGCAGGATTATGCGCTGCCCGAACCCGAAGAGACAGAAAGCACCTTTTCAGGCAATGCCCTGCTGAAAGCCCGTGCCACCGCCATTGCCACAGGCAAGCCTGCCCTTGCCGATGATTCCGGGCTGGTGGTTCCGGCCCTGAATGGTGCGCCCGGTATTTATTCGGCGCGCTGGGCTGGACCAGACAAGGACTTCATTCTGGCCATGCAGAAGGTAAACAGCTCGCTTGCCGCGGTGCAGAGCGATGATCGCAGCGCCCATTTCATCTGCGTTCTGGCTCTGGTCTGGCCAGATGGCAACGAGGCGGTTTTTGAGGGCAGGATCGATGGTCAGCTTGTCTGGCCGCCGCGCGGCCATAACGGATTCGGATATGATCCGATCTTTATTGCAGACGGGTACGAGATGACATTTGGCGAGATGGACCCACAGGAAAAACTGGCCATCGGGCATCGCGCGCGCGCGTTCGAGCAACTTGTTGCAGCCTGTTTTTCATGACCGAACCGGACCGCGACAGGCAACTGGCCGATACCCCGCCCGGAGATACCTCGCCCGGAGATACCCCGCCCGGAGATACCCCGCCCGGAGATACCCCATTGGCCCTATATATCCACTGGCCCTGGTGCCGGGCGAAATGTCCTTATTGTGATTTCAACTCGCATGTTGCCACCAGCATCGATCATCCGGCCTTTGCTGAGGCGTACCGGTGTGAAATGACACATATGGCAGCGCGCGTTGGCCGGGACCGCCCCTTGCACAGCATATTCTTTGGTGGTGGCACGCCGAGCCTGATGCCGCCCCGGCTTGTTGCCGATACACTTGATACAGCAGCCGATCTTTTCGGCTTCGAGCCTGATATAGAGATCACCCTTGAAGCCAATCCGACATCCACCGAAGCCGCAAACCTTGAAGGGCTTGCAGCTGCCGGCATCAATCGGATCTCGCTGGGGGTGCAGTCTCTTGATGCAGCAGCGCTTGCGTTTTTGGGCCGCGAACATTCCGCCGATGAAGCCTTGCACGCCATTGCAGCAGCGCGCCGCCATTTTGCGCGGGTGTCGGTGGATCTGATCTATGCGCGCACCGGACAGTCGGCACAGGCATGGATGAACGAGCTGCAATCAGCCATTGATATCGGACTTGATCACATGTCGCTATATCAGCTGACGATCGAACCGGGCACCGGGTTTTATACGCGCACCCGCGCTGGTGAAACGCTTGTGGCTGATGATGATCTGGCTGCCGATCTCTATCAGATGACTGACGAGGCGATGCGGGTCGCCGGTTTTGATGCCTATGAGGTATCGAACTATGCCCGCGCCGGTGCGGCCTGCCGCCATAATCTGGTTTACTGGCGCGCGCAGGACTGGATCGGTGTCGGTCCGGGGGCACATGGCCGGCTGACGGACGGGCCAGACCGTATCGGTCTTGCCACACGGCGCAGCCCCGAAGGCTGGTTGGCAGATGTGAAAAAGAACGGCCACGGGATCGAGACCGAAACACGTGATACAGGTCAGGCGGTTATTGCCGAACATCTGATGATGGGTTTGCGCCTTGCCGAGGGTGTTGATCTTGCCGCGCTGGCCCGCCGCATTGGCTATGATGACAGCGCCATCAATGCCGCCAGCCTTGTTGACCCGTCAGCCCTTGCCCGCCTGAGCGATCTGTCGCTGCTGGACAGGCCGTCCGATACCAGACTGGTGGCAACACCGCAGGGCCGTCTGGTTCTGAACAGCATCATCGCCGCACTGGTGCCGGATGATGATCCGCAATGATCTACAAGTCTCTTCACCTGATCACGCCGCAAACGGCACGCCAGCTTGTCGCATCCTGATTTGGTTGGCCGAACTAGATTTTTTCTGGTGCCGCGCGGAACAGAATCGATACGCCCGCCTCGATCTGTCGCAATTCAAATGCCCGCCGGTTACTGCCATCGGGCAGCAGGCGGTAGGCACCACTGAAACCGTTAAAGCCTGAATTTGCGACAAGTGATGACCGCCAGCGTTGTGGCCGGTTCTTTCCAACCACCGTGATCATCGCCATGGCATCAAAGCTGAGCCGCGCCAGCGATCCCGGACGGCTGTCCCAGATACCGGTCCACAGGCTGTTAAACTTGTCATCCTGATCGGTTGGACGCGAGGCGAACAGCGCACCGTGCAAAGACGGTTCCATCAGCAGGCGGCGCTGGTTCCATTGCGCATTCCCCAGATAAAGGACGCGTTCTGAATCCGCATCGTAATAGGCCAGAACAGGCGCGGTGCGCAGGGCAAATTCGGCACCGCCGGCAAACACCACAGCTTCAAATCGCGGCGGCGGCAAGTCGGCGAAGGCCGGTGCCTCCTCATCCTTGGCGGGTGGCTCATAGCCGGTGAATGTCTGGATTGCCGTCTTCAGCTGGTCTTCGGATGCCAGCTGTGCCGGTGATAATGTCTGCACCACCTCAGGCGTCATGCCCAACTGCTTCAGGCGGCGAAGCGCATGCGCGGAAAGACGCCGGCCAAAGGGCGAATCCTCGGCAAGGATGGCAATCTTCGTATGGCCGGCGGTCAGCGCATGACCCAGCAACAGCTCTATCTGCTGTTCCGGCATATAGCCAAGCAGCCAGCTGGTGCGGTCGGCGACATCCAGATTGTTCGACAGCGACAGCATCGGTACATTGCGCGTGCCGGCAATCGCGCGCGCCGCCACAACCGAGCGTGAAAACAGCGGGCCAACAATGATATCAACCTCGGCCGCCAGCGCTGCCCGCGCCGCCTCTTCTGAACGCGGCCCGCCAGCAGTATCAAAAACCAGAAGTTCGATCGATGTGTCGCCCATCGAAAACAGCGCCAGCTCGGCACCGCGCTGCAGCTCCATGCCAAGCTGCGCATTCGCGCCCGATGTCGGGATCAGCAGACCAACACGCGTTACCGCCACCGGTTTGCGCGGCAGGGTAAAGCCTTGTTGCGCTGCCAGAGGGTTGCGGTTTGCAATCATCGCAAAGGCAGCCTCCAGCGCATCACTTGACAGCGATTCATCCGGGCCGACAGGCGCGGCCGCAGCATCGCCGGGTGCCTGTGCCGTGTCACTGTCCGGAACTGTCTTGTCCTTTTGCGCGCTTTCAAGGTTCCAGATGATGTCACCAACAGCCTTGCCCGCTGCGGCACCTGTTTCAGTGGCTGTTTTTGTATCTGATCCTGTATCTGATCCTGTATCTGATCCTGGGCCTGATTTTGGCGCGGCATCATTCCTGGTGCCCGTATCAGATTTGGCGTCGGGTGTGGTATCAGGTGCCAGACGCTTTGCCGAATCAGCAATCACGGGTGCCAGCAGTGCCAGAACGGTTTCGGTGCTGGACAGGCTGTCTTCCGTTGGCGCTGGCGCGGGTGCCGGATCAGAATCACCGCCAGATGCCGGGGGTGTGCCCTCCGCCTGTTCGGTTGCTGACTGTTCGCCCCCCGCCTGTTCGCCCCCCGCCTGTTCGGTTGCTGACTGTTCGGTTGCCGGTTCAGCCACACCCGGTTCTGTTTCGGTCTTGCCGAGTGAGGCGATGATGTTATCAATGATCAATCCGTCGCTATCTGACGGCGGCGTCGCATCCGCATCAGGGGCAGCTGCATTCATCTCGGCTGATCCGGTGCCGCTTGTCTGCGGTGCCTGTTCCACTGCCACACCGCATGCCGTCAGGAACAAAAGACCGGCAAGCAGTCTGAATGGTCCGGTAATCGACGACATATAATACCTCCACAACGCGGTCGCATCATGACCTGTTTTTGCCCCAAAGTCATTATTCGGCTATACAGAATCTGGCCAGACGGAATTTGGCCGAACAGAATCAGCCCGTACCAAACAAGGCACCCACCAGATCGTACACAGCGGCCAGACCCTCTGATTGCGGTCGCTGGATGCGGCAATGCCAGAACGGAACCACATCTTCATGACGCGCGCCGGAACCCTCAGCATCGTTGCCACACCCATTGGCAATCTGGGTGATTTTTCGCCGCGCGCTGCCGAGGTGCTGGCCGCTGCCGATATCATCGCCTGTGAAGACACCCGGGTGACAAAAAAGCTTCTGCGCCTTACCGGAACACCCATTTCTGGCAAAATCGTGGCCTATCACGATCATAATGGCAAAAAGATGCGCCCCTATCTGATTGAGCGCATCAGCAAGGGTGATCATGTTGCGCTGGTCAGCGATGCCGGCACACCCCTGATTTCGGATCCCGGCTACAAGCTTGTTGCCGCCTGCCGTGGCCTCGGCCTGCGCGTGACCACCACCCCCGGCCCCAGCGCAGCGATTGCCGCCCTGACAATATCTGGCCTGCCAAGCGACCGCTTTCTGTTTGCCGGTTTTGTGCCGACAGCGCAAAAGGCCCGCGAGAAACAATTTGCCGAATTGGCCAGCCTGTCAGCCACCAGCATATGGTTCGACACGCCGTCGCGCCTTGCCCGCAGCCTGTCTGATATGGCCAGTGTTTTCGGCAACAGACAGGCCTGTGTGGCGCGCGAGATCACCAAGCTTCATGAAGAGGCGTTGCATGGCAGCCTTGGGGAGCTTACCGCAGACCTGCAGGCAAAACCCCCGATGAAGGGTGAGGTCGTGATCGTGGTTGCCGGCCGCAATATCGAGGACACGCTCATCGATGATGATGCGCTGGCGGCCATGTTACGCGCGGAAATGGACGGCCAGCGTCTTCGTGATGCTGTTGCAGCTGTTGTTGCGGCTACCGGTATTGCCAAGAACCGGGTCTATAAACTGGCGCTGGAGATCGCAAAGCAGGACTCCGGGGCGGCCGATTGACCAGACACCGCAAACCGGCGGCCAATCCTGACGCGGCACGACGCCAGCGGGCAGAACGGTTGGGCCGGATGGCGGAAGTCATCGCAATTGGCTGGCTGGCTGTGCAATTTTACCGTATTCAGGCATGGCGCTGGAAATGCCCGTCCGGCGAGGTTGATCTGATTGCACGGCGCGGTCAAAGGCTTGTATTCATAGAAGTGAAGTTTCGCAGCCGGCGCGGTGATGCAGCGGCACCGGGCCAGAAACAGCGGGCGCGGATCATCCGCGCTGCCCAGGACTTTGCCAAACGGCGGCGTATCTCACCGAATCTTGAATGGCGTTTCGATTTGATCCAGATTGGCTGGCCATCCAAGGATGCGCCTTGGCTTTTGCGGCATCTGCCGCATGCGTGGGACGCATCGGCTGTGAAAAACCGTTTCTGGAGACCTTGACCAGTGATGGGGCAAACGGCACATTGGGATTGCCGATTTTTTACATCAGTATTGTACCGTCAGCTTGGCACCATACAAAACGCATCCAGGGAACCGCGCCTGATGAATTCTGCCCTTAAACCCGTCGCTCTTCTCAGCATACTTTGCCTGTTGCTGTCCGGCTGCGCCGGCGCTGTCATTGGTGTCGGGACAGCCGCCGTTGCGGCAACCAGCACCGAAAAGGGATTTTCCACATCCGTTTCGGACGGGCTGATATTCACCAAAATCCAGGACAAGTTTCTGCAGGCAGATTCCAGCCTGTCCACAGCGCTTGATGTGACGGTTAACGATGGCGCCGTGCTTCTGACCGGCAAGGTCAAGACGCCCGAAGAGAAAATTCTGGCGACAAGGCTTTCGTGGGAAGTCCGCGGTGTGCGCGAGGTCGTGAACGAGGTTCAGGTCACTGACAAATCCTCATTGAAGGATATCGCCAAGGATGTGGCGGCGGGTGCCCAGCTGCGTGCCAAGCTGATTGGGGACTCGAAAATCTCGTCACTCAATTTCAGCATCGATATCGTCAACGGGATTGTCTATCTGTCGGGTGTTGCGCGCAATACCGAGGAAATGAACCGTGTGGTCAGCCATGCACGCGAACTGAAATTCGCCAAGCAGGTGGTCAATTACATCTCGCTGCTCTCTGACCAGCGTGACTAGCCCGCACATGTCCCCGGCTGTGTCACTGTCCATTGCCATACAGATGGATCCGGTCGGATCTATCGACATCACAGGTGACACATCGTTTGCGCTCGGTCTCGAGGCGCAGTCACGTGGCCACACCCTGTGGTATTATTCGCCTGACAGGCTGTCCCTGAATGAAGGCCGTGTCGAGGCAATTGGCCAGGCCCTGACATTGCGCGATGTCGAAGGTGACCATTTTGATGCGGGCAGCATGGAACGGCGGGCGCTGTCTGACTTTGATGTCATCCTGATGCGTCAGGACCCGCCCTTTGACATGAATTACATCACTGCAACGCATCTTCTTGAAATGTTGCCACCGGAAACGATGGTGGTGAACAATCCGGCCGAAGTGCGCAACGCCCCCGAAAAGCTTCTGGTCACCCTGTTTCCGGACCTGATGCCGCCAACGCTGATCAGCCGCGACACTGAAACCATTCGGGCCTTTCGCGATACGCACCGCGATATCATTGTAAAGCCCCTGTTCGGCAATGGCGGTGCCGGTGTTTTCAGGCTGCCGCCGGGTGATGAGAATTTCAGCTCCCTTCTCGAGATGTTCTTTGCTGGCAGCCGCGAACCGGTCATGGTGCAGGCCTATGTGCCAGCCGTACGTCTTGGTGACAAGCGGATCATTCTTGTGGATGGCGAGCCGGTTGGCGCTGTTAACCGTGTTCCGGGCGCTGGCGAGGCGCGGTCGAACCTGCATGTCGGCGGCACGGCAGTGGCCAGCAAACTGACAGAACGCGATCAGGACATCTGTGCGCGGATCGGGCCTGAACTGCGGCGGCGCGGGCTGACATTTGTCGGCATTGACGTGATTGGCGACTATCTGACCGAAATCAATGTGACATCGCCCACCGGCATTCGCGAAATCAGGCGGCTGTCCGGCACCGATATTGCAGCCCTCACATGGGATGCAATCGAACGGCTGCGCGGCTCCTATGCCAGCAATGGCATTGTGCGATAGGCCAATGCCTCGGCCAGATGCGGCCGGTCCACAATCACACTTTGTGCCAGATTGGCGATGGTGCGGACGACCCGCAGAACGCGGTGGAACCCGCGCGCCGTCAGGGCTTGCTTTTCGATCGCCAGTTCCAGCAACTGGCGCGCTGATGCAGACAGGTTTTCAGGCGACAGACGCCGATCCTCATGATCCTCGCGATCAGCTGACAGCGCTGGCAGCTGTTTCGCAAACGCCGCAGCTTCATTGATCCGTGCAGCAATCACAGCGCTGGCTTCGGCCGGCACTGATTGCAACAGCAGGCGGCTGTCCACCTCGGGCACCTCGATGATCAGATCAAACCTGTCCAGCATCGGACCTGAAATCCGTTCACAATAGGCGCGCCCACAGGCTGGTGCCCGCGGACAGGCACGCGCCGGATCACCCAGATACCCGCAGCGGCACGGATTCATCGCGGCAATCAGCTGAAATTCAGCTGGATAGGTGACGTGATGGTTAGCCCGCGCAACAACGATGGAGCCAGTTTCGAGCGGCTGGCGAAGGGCATCCAGAACCGGCTTTGCGAATTCGGCCAGCTCATCCAGAAACAGCACCCCGCGATGCGACAGGGAAATCTCGCCCGGCTTGGCCCGTGCCCCACCGCCAACAAGGGCCGCCATCGAGGCCGAATGGTGCGGGTCCCGAAACGGACGTGTCTGGATCAGCCCGCACGCGGGCAGCTGGCCGGCAATGGAATGCAGCATCGTGACATCCAGCGCCTCACGCGGTGACAGCGGGGGTAACAGGCCCGGCAGACGGGCAGCCAGCATCGATTTGCCAGCGCCGGGCGGGCCTACCATCAACAAGTTGTGCCGACCAGCCGCAGCAATCTCCAGCACCCGGCGCGCTGTTTCCTGTCCGCGCAGATCGCGCATGTCTGGCGGGCTGTGCAGTGGCGGCAGCAATTCAGGCTGTGGCGGGGCCAGAAACTGTCCGCCCCGCAAGTGATTGAGCAAGGACATCAGATCGGGCGGCGCGATGATGGACAGGGCATCTGCCCACGCCGCTTCAGGTCCGCTTTTCGCCGGGCAAATCAGGTCCTGTCCGGCGCCCACCGCCGCCATCGCCGCTGGTAACACTCCGGAAACAGGCTCAATCCCGCCATGCAGTGACAATTCACCCAGAACCAACCTGTTGGCCACAGCATCCGGCCCGATTGCGCCCATTGCAACAAGCAGACCAAGTGCGATCGGCAGATCAAAATGCGCCCCTTCCTTGACCACATCAGCCGGGGCCAGATTCACCGCTATGCGTTTTGGTGGCAGGGCCAGACCGATCGACCCGAGGGCGGCACGCACACGTTCGCGCGACTCGGCCACAGCCTTGTCAGCAAGACCAACAATCGCCATCGCTGGCAACCCGTTGGCGATATGAACCTGCACCTTGACGGGGATAGTGTCGATACCACGAAAGGCGACAGTGGAAATTGCGGCGTGCATAGCCTTTGGCCCTATCCGAATGGACAGGGTCATGATGTGGGCAATAAGCCGGTGCTACAAGTTAGTTAGATGTATCTTATACATGAGCTGCGCGCATGTATAAGATCCGCACATCAGTCGCGCGGCAGCATTCTGCCAACAGGCTCGCCGCCAAGAACATGCATATGCAGATGCGGTACTTCCTGATGCCCGTTCTCGCCAATGTTTGAAATCACCCGAAAGCCGGTTTCGGCAATGCCGGTGATCTCGGCCACCCTGGCAATCATGCGGGTAAAGGCCACCTGTTCCTCGGCTGTTGCGTTGGCGGCGAAATCCACCCAGTCGACATAGGCCCCTTTCGGAATCACTAGCACATGAACGGCGCGGGCCGGGCTGATATCCTCAAAGGCCAGTGTATGTTCGTCTTCGGCCACGGTCTTGTTGGGAATCTCACCGCGCAGGATACGCGCAAACACATTGTCGTCATCATAAGCCATCACGTCAGCTCCTTGTGATAATAGAAACCGGTTACATATTCATCTTCCACACGAGCGTAATAGTGGTTCGTAGCGTAATGCACAAACCCGCACGCTTCAAAAGACTGAATGGCACGTGTCTGTGTGGACCGCACGTCCAGATTGACCATCGTAAACCCCTTGGACTTGGCCAGCGTCTCTGCCTCGCTGACAATCAGCGTGGCAAGCCCGTGGCCACGCGCCCAGGGCGCGACAAAAAATGTGGTCAGGTTACAGGAAAATGCCTGCGCCTCATTATTGCGGGGCGGGCATATAATCTGGCAGCTGCCAGCGATGACCTTGTCAAGACGCGCCACCACAAGATGGCGTTCGGGAATCATCTGCACACCGCGCCAGTAATCTTCCATGATCGACCGTGGGGGCGGCGACAACCAGCCAAAACCACCGCCTGACAGAATGGCCTCATCAGCGGCATCACATAATTCATCCAGATCATTGCTGTTCAAACGCGACGGCGTTTCCACCGACCGCTTGGCAGCGCGGCCTAAAAGTTTATCGGGCGTCATCTTGCACCTATCTTGCGGCACTGGACCTCAGGCACCGGTTTGGCAACTGGTGTTTTGCAGCACCTGCATGTTGCAATCGCCGCTACCAGTCACCGTGCCCTCGCACAGCAATCATCTGCGCCACAATCATCTGCGCCGCAATCATCTGCGCCGGGCCGCATATTTGTCTTGTTTGGCGGTTATGTATCACAGTGCGCCGGATTGGTAAAATCACGAATGCAGGCGTCCGGTCATTGCAGAATCACACGTCCCAGAATCACACGTCTCAAGATTGTGCGTCTCAGGAACGTGGCGCGCGGCGCACCTCGTCCTCGATTACCGCGATCACCCGCGCACAGGCTGCAGAATCGAGGCTGCGGATGTTGGCCGCAACAAGATTGGCCAGACGAACCGCATCAGCGATGCTCCGACTGGCATCGATTGTCGGTTTCGGGTGCGAAATCGCCGCAAGCTGCTTCAGTTCTTCAG
>JADHLH010000003.1 GCA_016780765.1 Alphaproteobacteria bacterium
GGCTATCTTGCTCTGGGCATTACCGACTGGAACCAGAGCACGGATGCCGACTTCGAAGCCGCTTCTGATTTTCTGCGCAAGGTGCATGCCAATGTCCGCACCTATTGGGCCGATGGTGCTGAGCTCAGCCAGCTGATGGCATCAGGCGAGGTGCTGATTTCGTGGGCATGGAGTGAAACACCGGTCACCATGCAGGCAGACGGTCACCCGGTCGAGATGAACCTGAAGACAAAAGAAGGGTCATCTACCTGGGTGTGCGGGTATGTAAACCTTGTTGACGGGCCTGGTTCCGAAGACAAGATGTACGACTTCATCAATGCCTGGCTGGAGCCGCGTTCGGCAGAATATATCGTCACCGAATGGGGCTATGGCCATTCCAATCTGACAGCGATGCTGGCCCTTGGTCAGGAAACACTCGACGGTGTCGGCTTTTCAAACTTTGAGACCTATACCGACGGCACCCTGCAGCAGACACCGCTGCATTTTGAACTTCGCGAGAAGATGATCGCCGAGTTTGAGAAGATCAAAGCCGGTTTCTAGGCAGCCGTCCCCTGTGGACAGCGCCTGGTTCAGAACATTCAGACCGTCACCCTTGCCGGGTGGCGGTTTTTTTGTGTGGTTAATCGGTATCTGGCCAAAGATGGGGCCGTCAGTCTTCCAGCAGGACGATTGATTCCGGTCCCCAGCGGATACGTGTCATCGCGCCGATAGGAAGGATTGGCCGACCGGCCGTATTGCGCATGGATACCGATGCGCTGTGGCTGCCATCGCCAAACACAACATCGTAATAGGTCATGTCACCATAATAGGCGATGTCGGCAACCTTGGCCGGCACACTGTTCTTTTCAGCCTTTTCGCCATCATAAACGATGGTCAGCATCTCTGGCCGAATGCCGACCTTCAGCTTGTCACCCTTGGCGAAGCGGTCATCTTGCGGGCAGGACAGCTTGCCAAGCGCAGCCACATCAATGCCCAATGTCCTGTCGCTTGCTGATGTGACCTGTGCCGGCAGAAAATTCATCACCCCGATGAAAGAGGCAACGCGTTGGTCGGCAGGTTTCTTGTAAATGCCTTCTGGTGTATCCAGCTGAGAAATCCTGCCGTCAAACATGACAGCGATCCTGTCGGACATGGTCAGTGCTTCTTCCTGATCATGCGTCACCAGCACGAAGGTGATTCCCACGGTCCGCTGCAGATGACGCAGCTCGCTTTGCATGGCCTCGCGCAGTTTTTTGTCGAGGGCAGAGAGCGGCTCATCCAGCAGCAGAACTTTTGGTTTCATGATCAGCGCACGCGCCAATGCCACGCGCTGTCGCTGGCCACCAGACAGGGCATGTGGCTCACGCGTGCCATAGCCATCGAGATCGACAAGCGCCAGCGCCTCATCAACGCGCGCTGCCAGTTCGGCCTTTGCCAGCCGCTGTTTTTTCAGACCATATCCAACATTTTCAGCAACCGTCAGGTGCGGAAAAATGGCGTAGGACTGGAACACCATATTGGTTGGCCGCAGGTTTGGCGGCACCTCGCTCATATCCTCGCCGCCAATATGAATGTCACCGGCGCTGGGCATCTCGAAACCTGAAATCATCCGCAGCAGGGTTGTCTTGCCACACCCTGATGGCCCTAGCAGGGAGAAAAACTCACCTTCGCGAATATCCACTGACACCCCGTTGAGGGCGGTGACCTTGCCAAAGTGCTTTTCGACATTGCGGATCGAAATCAGCGTGTCGCGGCTGGTGGTATCAGACGGCATCAGAATAGTCCCTTGTCAGTATCTGCCGCGCCGGACAACCGGTTGGCGCGACGCCGAAAATACTCGGCAGTCAGCAATAGCATCAAAGACAGGATCACCATCAGGAAACCAAGCGCCATGACGCTCGGCAAGCGCGCCGGAAACCGCAACTGCCCCCAAATATAGACAGGCAAAGTGACATCGGTGCCAGTCAGGAAGAAGGCGATGATGAATTCATCCAGTGAAATCGTGAAAGCAATCAGCAGACTTGAAATGATGCCGGGTGTGACCAGCGGCAAGATCACCCGAAAGAATGTGCCAACCTGGCTCTCGCCCAGATCGAGCGAGGCCTCTTCAAGGCTGATATCCAGATTGCGAAATGCCGACGCCAGAATGGCAATGGAAAAGGGCGTGCAAATCAATACGTGACCGATGATCACTGTCCAGGATGACAGCGCCAGGCCAAGCTGTACCAGAACAACCAGCAGGGCAACGCCGACAATGATTTCCGGCAACACCAGCGGCACCATGATAAACCCCACGATGCCGCGCTTTGCCGGGAAGTCGTATCGGGCCGAGGCGCGTGCTGCAAAAATGCCCAGAATGGTGCTGATCACTGCCGTGATGATCGCGATTGTCAGTGAATTATATAGCGCCTGATGAAGGGCCTCGGTCTCCCACAACAGATAAAACCAGTCGAAGGTAAAACCGGACAGCGGCAGCGCAATGATGGCGCTGTCATTGAAGGCAAAAATTGGCAGCAGCAAGATCGGGGCATACAAGAAAATCAGATAGATGACGGCGTAGGTCAAAAGCGATGGTGATGCCGATTTCATGCTCCGCCTCCCAAACCTAGCCGCGCGATTTCAGAAACCGCCGGTTCAACAGCACATAGGCGATCGAGATCGATGCGACGATGACCATTGCCGATACAGCCAGCGCCGAACCAAGAGGGGCGTTATTCGCCTTGCCGAACTGGATCTGGATCATGTTGGCGATCATCAGCCCGTTTGTGCCGCCCAGCAGGCGTGGTGTGACGTAATCACCGACAGTCGGGATAAAAACAATCAGTGTGGCGGCCACAACACCCGACATGGATAGTGGCAGTGTCACACGGAAAAACCGGCGCACAGGACCGTCGCCAAGATCACGTGCGGCCTCCAGCAGGCTGGTGTCGATCCGCGAGAGCGCCACATATATCGGCAGGATAGCAAATGGTGCCCAGGCGTGTGCAAGCGTGATAACCACTGCATTCGCATTATACAGGATGATGGTCAGCGGCTCTTCAATCAGCCCCAGCCCCAGCAGGCTGCTATTGACCACACCATTGTAACCAAGGATCACCTTCCACAAGAAAATCCGGATCAGATAGCTGGTCCAGAACGGGATGGTGATCAACAGCAGCCACATTGATTTGCGCGGGCCGCCATAGAACGCCACGAAATAGGCGACCGGATAGGCGAGGATCACCGTGACCACCGTCACAATGCCGGAAATGATGATCGAACGGATCATCAGCAGCCGGTAGAGCGGGTCGGTGATGGCCTCACGGTAGTTTGCAAAGGTCAGCGTGGTATCCAGATCGAGATAGTTCTGTGTCCACATGCTGAGCAGGAACACCAGCAACAGCGGTGCCGCCAGCATCAATACAGCATAGCCAAGTGCCGGACTGATCAGCGCAAGGCCGCGCCATTCATTTGGCGACAGAAAACGCAATGCAGGCCGTTTGCGCTGTTTTGAAGCCGCTTCAGCCATGCGTCTGTTTCGTCTCTTGTGCCGTGCTCTCGGCCAGCATGCTGTTGCGCTTGGCAAGGGTGCCGGCTGGCGGAGCCGCGGGATCGTTGAACACTGGCATCAGGCTGCGCAACTGGTCGTGATGGCTGCGCACACCATATTCGAGGTCGGACAGGATGATGCCGTCAAAGCCGCTGGATTCAGGCGCCTCATCCGTCCATTTGGTCAGTTGCAAATCTTCATCAGCGGTCAACCCATCAATCCGGCCAGACAAATAGCGGGCGGCGCGCATCTCGCGATTTTCATCGGCGAAGCGGTACACAGCACCGCGCTGGCGTGTACTTTTTACGCCTGTCGGAATCTCCTGATAGAAAATCGCCGAGTCGGGATACAGCGCGATCACGCTGTTCGGAAAAATGCCGATATAGATCCAGCTGTCATTCTGCGGGGCAGGAAGATGCGTCAGGCGCGAAACCAGCTTGCGATATTCGCGCACGCTCCAGAACTGGCGTGGTTTGTCATTCAGCTTGCCGATGCTCAGCGAAGCGCCATCGACATAGGGCTCGTCAACATAGTCTTTGCCATACAGGTCCTGCAGGCTGGGATGCGCTTTCGGGACGTGATAGCCCTCATTGTCCACATCGCGCATCGACTTCCAGTTTACATCCGCCTCGGCAAACACAAATTCACCGTCAACGCGAATCATGTCTGCCAGACCGTGCGGTGTGACCAGATTATCGAAGCGCGCCAACAGCCTGGACATTGGTGGTTGTGGGCCGGGCTGGAAACGGATGAAGACGAACCCGTGCCAGATATCCATCTCGATGGGTTTCAATCCCCATTCGACAGGGTCCAGTGGCGGGAAAGAGCGCGGTTGCAGCGCGCTTTTCAGCGTGCCGTCCAGATTGTAGGTCCATCCATGGAATGGGCAGGTCAGCGCTTGCCTGCACTGGCCGGCGCTGCCTTCGACGACACGGCTGCCGCGATGTCGGCACAGATTGTGAAAGGCACGAATCACCCGGTCCTTGCCGCGCAGGATCAGCGCGCGTTCAGTGCCGATGTCAAATCCGATATAGTGTCCGGCCTCGGGCAGATCGCTGATATGGCACGCCAGCATCCAGTGACGACGAAACAGCACATCTTGCTCGAGTGCAAACAGCTCTTCACTTGCATAGGTCCAGCCCGGAAGGCCCGACCGATCCCAGTTTTCTGGAGGCTGGAAGTTTGACGCGAACATAAAAGGCTCCGCAAATAAGGGTGCCTTCGCACCAATAATCGACATGATTGCACATTTTTTGCTGCCACAGTTCAAGCAAAATCATGATTTGGGGCGGCATGCCTCAGGGCAGCTGGCCGGACAGTGGACATTTCCGGCATCAGGTGGTTTCGTCTGAAGAAATACAGGATGATCGGAGATACCCATGGCAGAGAATCGCGGCGATCAGGCTTTTTTGAATTCCGATGCAACAGGCACATGGCTCGAGATGACCTATGGCGGGGCGCTGAGCTTTGCCCGCCGGCGTTACAGCCGCGATCTGGACGGTGTTGATATTGTCGTCAGCGGCATCCCCTATGACAATGCCGTGACCTATAGATCTGGTTGCCGTCTGGGGCCGCGAGCCATTCGCGCGGGATCGGTGCAGCTGGCTGAACTGGAACATTTTCCGTTCGGCTTTGATCCGTTCAACACACTGTCAGTGGTCGATTATGGTGATGCCTTTATTGACCCGCATCACCCGACCTCGGTGTTCGACAGCATCGAGGCGCATGCCGATCACATTCTGGACAGCGGTGCCATGATTCTCAGCCTTGGCGGCGATCATTCTGTGGCCTATCCGCTGTTGAAGGCGCACGCGAAAAAACACGGGCCGGTGGCGCTGGTGCAGTTCGATGCGCATTGCGACACCTGGCCTGACGACGGAACGCGCTTTGACCACGGCACGATGTTTGCGCGCGCTGCCGCCGAGGGGATTATCGATGTCAAACGCTCCACACAGGTCGGACTTCGTACCTATAACAGCAGTGATCACGGCTTTGAAATTCTGACCAGCCCCTGGGTGCATCGAAATGGCATAGATGCCGCCATCGACATTGTGCGGGAGAGGGCCGGTGATGCGCCGGTCTATCTGTCTTTTGATATTGACGGGCTGGACCCGGCTTTTGCCCCCGGCACCGGCACCCCCGTTATCGGCGGGCTGGCCAGCTGGCAGGGCCTTGAATTTATTCGCGGTCTTGAACCGCTGCACCTGATCGGGATGGACCTTGTGGAAGTTGCGCCAGCCTATGACCATGCCGAAATTACCGCCATTGCAGCTGCCAGCATTGCCTATGACTGGATGGCAGTGGTGGCGAAACAGCGCGGGGCCGTGCCGCGCCCGGTGGGCCGCATCTAGCCGGACCGTCATTTACAGCCGCAGCCTGTCACGCATCTTGAACCAGGCCATGCCAAGCGCCAGCGCTGGTGTACGCAGCGGCCCGCCCGGAAAGATGCGGTGTGTAAGGCTGCTCATCACATCAAACTGTGTTGCATCACCGATGACCGCTTCGGCCAGCATGCGGCCTGCCTGTCCGGTCAATGCAACGCCGTGACCGGAAAACCCCTGCACGAAATAGATATCATCATCAGTACGGCCAAAATGTGGAATCCGGTTCATCGTGATGCCGATCTTGCCCGACCAGACCTGCTCTATCCCGGCATCCTGCAGAATGGGAAACACGTTTGTCATGCGGCGGCGCAGATCGGGCGTGATATTGCGGAAATTGAGCTTTGAATAGCTGGACCGCCCGCCAAATATCATTCGGCGGCGGGCATCGATCCGATAGTAATTCAGCGCCGTGTTGCAATCCGCGACAGCGGCACCCGTTGGCAATATCTGGCGTACCATGTTTTCTGAAAGAGGCTTTGTTGCCAGCACCGACGAGACGACTTCCGCCAGGCGGCGGGTCATTTGCGGCAGGCCGACATCGGCGAGATAGGCATTGCCGCACAGCATGATGATGCGCGCATTTACCGCCCGTCCGCCCGCAATCTTCAGCTGTTTCAGGCCCTGCCCTGTGCCGGTGCGGTCAATCGCCTGCACGGGGCTGTCCTCGAAAATCTGCGCACCGGCGCGCGTTGCCGCTGCTGCCAGACCATGCAGATATTTCAACGGTTGCATATGCCCGCATCCGGTATCATGAAGCGCACCGACATAGGCGTTTGACCCGATATGATCATCCAGCGCGGTCTTGCCATCAAGGCGGCTGAAATGCTGGTAGCCGCGCGCCTCCCATTCGGACTGCATCTCGTCGAGTTCGTCCATATGGCGCTTGTGCAGTGCGGCATGCAGATAGCCGAAGGTCAGATCACAATCGATGTCATATTTGCGGACACGTTCTGTTACCAGATCGACCGCCCCCATGCCGGCATCCCACGCGATATCGGCATCGGCGGGTGCCAGCTGTTTCTGTATCTTGATGAAATCGCTGGACCAGCCCTGACAGACATGTCCGCCATTGCGCCCCGAACCACCGGTTCCGATGGGTCCGGCCTCCAGCACAGCTACCGAAAATCCAGCCTCTGCAAGGGTCAGCGCTGCAGAAATGCCGGTCAGCCCGCCACCGACAATGGCAACGTCACATGTGTAGCTGTCAGCCAATGTGGTATAGCGCGGACGGGCTGCAAATTCGGTTTCATAAATGCTTTGCTGCATCATCTTATCGGTTCCTGACAGGCAGCTATTGCATTGCCGTCAGCCGGCTGGCAGGACGGTAACACAGGTTTGCGTGATTTGGTTCCACAGGCTAGGCTCGTGGTCCTGATGAAATCAAGATGATGTTGCCAGCAACATCAAGAAACAGTGCCGACAAGTGAACATCATACCAAGACCTGAAAAACACTGGTAAAGCCTGGAATTATGCCAAAAACGCGGCGCAAGATCCGGCACAGGACATAGCATTAGAGATGAAAATGGAATCCCTTTCGACCAATGAATGGCAGGCGATTGATTCAGCCCACCATATGGCACCGTTTACAGATTATGCCGACCTGCGCAAAAAGGGGGCACGGATCATCACCCGCGCCGAAGGTCATTTTGTCTATGATTCTGATGGCAACCGCATTCTGGACGGGATGGCAGGCCTGTGGTGCGTAAATGTCGGTTACGGGCGGCGTGAACTGGTTGAGGCTGCCAGCAGCCAGATGGCTGAGCTGCCCTATTACAACAATTTCTTCAAAACCAGCAATCCACCGGTAGCAGCCCTGTCAAAACGGCTTGCCGAGTTGACGCCCGGCGGGCTGAACAACGCGTTTTTTGCCAATTCCGGGTCTGAGGCCAATGATACCATCATCCGCATGGTGCGTCATTTCTGGGCGCTCGAAGGCAAGCCGGAAAAGCGCGTCATCATCGGGCGTGAATATGGCTATCACGGCAGCACCATCATGTCTGCCAGCATGGGCGGTATGTCGGGCATGCATGACCAGGCTGCCAACGAGCCTGATTTCGAACATATCCGTCCGCCTTACGGGTTTCTGTATCAGGGCAATCAGGATGAGGCTGTTTTTGCGGCCAATGCCGCGTCCTGGCTGGAAGATCGTATCATCGAGGTTGGTGCTGACCGGGTGGCCGCCTTTGTAGCCGAACCGGTGCAGGGCGCCGGCGGGGTCATTGTGCCGCCAGACGGTTACTTCGCGCATATCGAGGCGATCTGCCGAAAGCATGACATCCTGTTCATCGTTGATGAGGTGATCACCGGGTTCGGGCGCACCGGCCACTGGTTTGCCAGCGAGAAGATGGGACTGTCACCCGATATGATGACAATGGCAAAAGGGCTGACATCCGGCTATATGCCGATGTCGGCAGTGATGGTCGGTGACCGTGTTGCCGCCCGTCTGATTGCCGATGGGGGCGAGTTCTATCACGGCTTTACCTATTCCGGGCATCCGGTTGCCGCGGCGGTGGCGCTGGCCAATCTTGATCTGATTGAGCGCGAAAACATGATCGAGACCGTACGTGATGATACAGGTCCCTATTTTGCCAGCGCGCTGGCCAGCCTTGCCGATCATCGGCTGGTTGGCGAGGTGCGCACCTTCGGGCTTCTGGCCGCGATTGAACTTGTCAAAAGCAAGGATGGCCCGGTGATGTTTGAAGATACCGGCACGGTGGGGGGCATGTGCCGCGATCACGCTATCCAGCGCGGCCTGATGATGCGCGCTGTCCGTGATGCAATGATCCTGTCACCGGCGCTGAGCTATACGCGTGCCGATATTGACGAGACGGTTGCCATTGCGCGCAAGGCGCTGGACGCCACAGCCACCGATCTGGGGCTTTAGGAAGATACACCGCCGCCCGTTCGGGCAGTGATGTACAGGGGATACAGATGTCAGACACATCACATGACGAAATGATAGCATGGCTGAATGATCAGTCGGTCACCGAGGTTGAATGCCTTGTCAGTGACATTGCCGGCATTCCGCGCGGTAAAATTCTGCCGGTGCACAAATTTATCGGTGCCGCGGCGGGGCAGGGGCTGCGCCTTCCCGAATATGTATTCGGCCAGTCGGTAACAGGTGCCTTTCTTGACAGCGAGGTGCTGAACGAGATCGGCCGGGATGTCATCCTGCGGCCCGACGCGGCCACTTGCCGGCTTGTACCGTGGTATAACGAGCCAACGGCGCAGATCATCCATGACGCCTTTGACCATGATGGCAAGATTATCGAATTCACCCCGCGCGCCGTTCTGAAGCGCGTCCTTGCGCTGTTTGAGGATGCCGGCCTGCGCCCGATCGTGGCCCCTGAGCTTGAATTCTTTCTTGTGCAGCGGAGTTCGGATGCCAACAACCCGCTGATCACGCCAAGCGGTCGTTCTGGGCGGGCAGAAAAGGCCCGTCAGGCCTATGGTATCGATGCGGTGAACGAGTTTGATCCGCTGTTTGAGGATATCTACGACCATTGTGATGTGCAGAAGATTGATATCGACACGCTGAGCCATGAAGCCGGGGCGGCGCAGATGGAGATCAACTTCAATCATGGCGAGGCGCTGAATCTTGCCGATCAGGCCTTTCTTTTCAAGCGCACGGTCCGCCAGACATCGCTGGACCACGACATTCACGCCACCTTCATGGCAAAGCCGATGCAAGAGCAGCCCGGCAGTGCGATGCATTTGCATTTGTCAGTGGTCGACATGAAGAGCGGACGAAATATCTTCGTCGATAAAGACAATAGCGAGAGCGATGCGTTCTATCACGCACTGGCCGGCATGCAGCGCTATCTGGTGGCGGCCATGCCGCTGATGGCGCCCTATGTCAATTCCTATCGCCGCCAGTCAAATTCCGAGGATTCGCCTACCAATCTGGCATGGGGCATGGATAACCGCACCGTCGGGTTGCGCGTACCCATGGGTGATCCGGCGAACCGGCGCATTGAAAACCGCATTCCGGGGGCGGATGCAAACCCGTATCTCGCGATGGCTGCCAGCCTTGCTGCCTTGTGGCTTGGCCTGCAGGAACAGCGCCGACCGACCCGTCAGCGAAAGGACAGTGGCGAGGATCTGGCCACCTTGCCACGCAACCTTGATATCGCCCTTGATGCGCTGGAACGGACCAGCCCGCTGCATGATGTGCTGGGCGAATCCTTCGTCAAGCTGTTCATCGAGGTGAAACGCGGCGAGGCCGAGGCATTTCTGGAGGTGATCAGCCCGTGGGAAAGAGAATATCTGCTGTTGAATGTCTGAACATCAGTGTCTGAACATCAATGTCTGAACATCAATGTCTGGGCAGGCGCACCTGACGGCAGCCATGCCTGAATGTCGTTCAGTGAGCCGACCCGCTGCAAGCCGCGCAGGTTCCTGAAATCTCGATCACACGGCGGGCACCGGTAAAACCGCGTGTCGCACAGATCTGGTCAAGCATGCTGGCGGCCGCATCATCAATGGCTTCGGTAACGTCGTCGCACGCATTGCATAGCATGAAGATGCTGACCGGGCTGTCAGCGCAATGGTGATGCCGACAGGCCACAAAGGCGTTCAGGCTTTCAATACGGGGTACGGCACCTGATTCGATGAGTTTTGTGAGCGCGCGATAGACCTGCAGCGGTGCCTTAAGACCATCCTGACGCAGGGCATCCAGAATGCCATAAGCGCTGGCCGGCTTGCCATGCGCTTCAAGAAATTCATAGACAAGCGCTTCATTGCGTGTCCGGTTCATCTGTAACTCCTGGCCGGTGCAGCGTTGTCTCATGATGCCGCCGGCAGCCCCCAAAAGTCAAATCTGTGATCAATCTGAAACAGGTCAAACCGGCTTGCCGGTGCTTGCCTCATATTCGGCAGAGTGCTAGCCAGTAGCCATCACAGATACCGCCAGATAAGCATGACAGGGACCGCAATGACCCCGACCCCCACATCAACCAAAACGCTGACCCTGCCTCGCCCCGATGATTGGCACCTGCATCTGCGTGACGGGGACATGCTGGATGTCGTGACGCCGGAAACAGCTGCCCAGTTCGGGCGTGCGCTGATCATGCCCAATCTGGTGCCGCCCGTTGTGTCGGGAGCGGAAGCTGAGGCTTACCGCAGCCGCATCATGGCTGCGGTGCCGGTCGGCCTGGATTTCACCCCGATGATGACCCTTTATCTGACCGAAACCACGGATGCTGACGATCTGGTGGCGGCGGCGCAGTCGGGACTGGTCACCGCGGTCAAACTCTATCCAGCTGGTGCAACAACGAATTCGGCTTCGGGCGTGCGCGATATCGATAAGGTGATGCCGGTTCTGGAAGCCATGGCGGATGCCGGGGTTCCCTTGTGTGTGCATGGCGAGGTGACCGACCCGCAGGTGGACATCTTCGATCGTGAGGCGGTGTTTATCGAGCGGGTTCTGGACCCGGTGCGCCGCCGTATCCCGCGTTTGCGCGTTGTAATGGAACATGTCACGACATCAGATGGCATCGACTATGTGCGTGATGGCGGGCCCGATATTGCGGCGACAATCACTACCCACCATCTGTTCATCAATCGCAATCATATTCTGGCAGGTGGAATTCGCCCGCATTACTATTGCCTGCCGGTGGCCAAGCGCGAAACACACCGCATCGCCCTTGTCGAGGCAGCCACATCAGGCCTGCCGGGCTTCTTTCTGGGAACTGACAGCGCGCCACATCTGGATAGCGCCAAATTGGCTGAATGCGGATGCGCCGGTATCTATACTGCGCCTAATACGCTGGCCTGCCTTGCCCAGATGTTTGAACAGCATGATGCGCTGGCAAAGCTGGAGGGGTTTGTATCGGGTCATGGAGCTGCCTTTTACGGCGTTCCGGTCAATGCGGGCACAGTAATGCTGGAGCGTGTTGACACACCGCAACCGGTGCCGGCACCGCGCAGCACGCCCGAAGGCATGCTGACCGTATTCGATCCTGGCGTGCCAATCCACTGGCGGGTGCGCACCTGACCGGCCTAGAGCGAGGCTGCGGCGCGTCCGCTGCCGGGCGGACGATCGGCCTTGCGCGCGATGGCTTCACGGCGAGTGATATAGGCGGTTGAGGCAAAAATGATTGCCCCGCCAATCCAGATAAACATATCTGGCAATTCATCAAACACCAGCCAGGCCAACACCACGGCAAATGGCAGTTTGGCAAATTCCAGCGGCTGAAGACTGGTGATTTCAACCATGCTGCAGGCGCGGGTGAACAACAGATGTGCGGCGGTACCGGCAAACGCCATCACCCACAGATATATCCAGCTTTCCAGCGATGGCATTTCCCAGACAAAGAGCATCGGCACAAGCGCGATGGGCATCTGCATCACCACCATCCAGAACACAATCGCACTGGCATTTTCGGTGTCGGTCATCCTCTTGACGACCAGACTGGCCCCGGCAATGGACAGCGCGCTGCACAAGGCCAGCGTGGTGCCAAGCGAAATATCGACGAACCCGGGCCGCAGGATGATCACCGCCCCGACAAAGCCGACAGCGATAGCCACCATTCGGCGAATGCGAATGACCTCGCCAAGAAACATCGCGGCGCCGATGGTCACAAAGATCGGGCCGGTGAAGCTGAGTGCTGTCATTTCGGCAAGCGGGATCAATGTCACCGCGGTAAAGCCGCATAGCATGCCGCTGAAATTGATCGCGGCGCGCAGGTAATACAGGCCAGGTCTGTGCATGCGAATGCTTTCGCGTCCCATGCGAAACATGACAGGCGCCATAATGACGACGGCAAGCGCATTACGGAAAAACACGATCTCGAAGACATGCAGCTGCGCCGATGCAAGGCGAATGGAAATGCCCATGATGGTGAACATCAGCAGGGCAAGAAGCATCATCAGCGAGGCCTGAAGCGTCGCTGGCAAGGATGTAAAACGGCTGATCAAGGATATATGCCTGAATGATAAAACGCCGGAAGCAAATCCGGCGCGCGGAATATTACCGCATAACTATCGGCAAAACGCAATATTGTCAGGCATTCAGCTTTGTGGCGGCCCATTCATCCAGCACAGCGCGATAGCGCGCATATTCGCCAGCAACATCAGGATGCGCCAGCAATGACTCGCGGTAGATGGCAATGGCGGGCGGCAATGTCACAGGCAGGTCAAGAATATCCTGCAACAAGGCAATGATCGTGAAACTGGCAACAAAGCCGCAATCGGCAATGGCAAGATTGTCACCGGTCATCAGCTGTGCAGGCGCGGCAATTGCGGCAAGATCATCAAGGCGTGTCTGCAACAAGGCTGCGTTGGCAGCGATCAGCGCGGCATCGCGATTGGCGGGCGTGACCTGCGAGAAGTAACTGCGCACCAGTGGTTCGATACGGGTGTCATGAAAGCGCGAAATTTCACGCGCGGATGCTGCGGCTTGCGGTGCGTTCGGGCGCATTGGCGGCGTGGGAAACACGGTATCCAGATATTCGGCAATGGCTTCGGAATCGGCAAGGCGAAAGCCGTCATGATCAATTGCCGGAACGGTGCCGGCCGGAATAATCGCTTTATAGGCAGCACTGCCATAGCCGTCCGGGGGCGGTATCTCGGTCCAGTCCAGCTGCTTGTGATCAAGGATGATCCTGATCTTGCTGCCATAACTGCTGACCGGCACATTGTAGAGCGTAATCATGATGGTCCCCGCATGCTGCGCGATGCCCGGCTGATGCCCGGCTCATACCGGTTATAAAACACAAAAGGCGGGACCAGGTCCCGCCTTTCATAATCGTCACGGCCATAATCGTCACGGCCATATCGTCCCGACTGGCGTCAGTTCGACAGCTGCCACTTGCGGCCAAGATCCTCGAAGAAACCACGCTCGGTCTTCAGGCGAATCCATGTGTTCACATAGTTGATCCATACCTGATCGCCCTGCGGCAGAAGCATTGCAATCGGGGTCGGTGCCTTTGGTGCTGCCACCGGAACCACCATCATCTGCGGGTATTTTGCCACCAGCTTGTAGGCCTCAACATTCGAGGTGATGTGCGCATCGGCGCGGCCAGCCAGCACTTCTTGAAAGTCGCGGGCCGGGGCCTCGACGATCTTGTATTGTGCATTCGGGAAGAACTGCTTTACCTGCTTTTCCTGGGTCGTACCAAGGGTGGCGGCAACGGTCACATCGGCCTTGTCGAGATCGGCCCAGTCCTTGAACTTGTCAGCATTCTTGGTCAGCGTCAGTGGCACGGTCGCCAGTGAGAAATAGCTGTCCGTATATCCAGCCACCTTGGCACGTGCTGGCGAAATCGAGGCTGAACCTGTCATGTGGTACTTGCCGGACACAACACCGCTGACCAGCGTTTTCCAGTCGGTCGGCACGAATTCGATCTCGACGTCCAGGTCCTTTGCCAGCGCTGTCATCACATCGATGTCATAACCGGTATAAGAGTTGGTGGCCGGGTCCTTCATGGTCATCGGATTCCAGTCACCAGTTGTGCCAACCTTCAGCACGCCTGATGACAGAATGTCCTGGAGGGTTCCCTGCGCCTGAGCGGGAATGGTGGCACCGGCCAGCGCAACAACGGCAAGGGCAAGTTTGAGGAATTTCATCTTAATGTCTCCTGAGAAGCTCTGGTAAGTGCGTCGATTTATTGATTGGATTGGATGGACAGGTGGTCATTGTCGCCCGTTGCTGCAACCGGTGCGGTACAAATTTTGGTCACATTTTTCGATTTCACTGCTCAAATTGGAAATGCCATGTGCCTGTCAGCATGGCTTTTGCTGCCTGTCATGACAGCATTCCGGACCAGCAGAAACTGCCGATCAGGCGCGGAGAACTTTGGCTGCGATCCGGCGTTCCACCATCTTGCGAAACCGCATCGCACCGGCATCGATACCCAGATTGATGTGCCGGGTCCGGCTTTCCTTCATGCCGTGATGAACTTCGGTCAGCACTTCGCGATCCTCGATAAAGGCAGTCTTTGCACCTTCAAACATCTGCCGCGAAATCTCTTCATTGTCGGGTTGCGAGTTGCGATGCTGGAACCAGAAATAGCGGGTATTGTCGGCATCAACCGGTGTCATGAAATTATACGAAATATTGATGAAGGAGTCGTCAGGCAGATTGGCGTCATCGCCGCCCGTGCCGGCGCGTGTATATATCGACATGTTGAACGCTGTCGATGGCAGGCGGCATTCGTAATGCTGTTTGTGATCGCAGTCACCGGGAAAGGGCAGGATCGGTGCATCATGGGGCGGCGGCGCGGCATCCAGCACCCAGCGCGACACAATCACCCCATCATCCAGCTTTTCGATGTCGAGTGGCAGATTGCCGGTACCGGCACCGGCGAATGAGGACACATGCACCAAGGCCACATGTGACGCGTCCAGCAAATTATCGACGATATACAGATAGTGACAGGCGATATCCATACTGCCGCCAGCGGTGCGCCCCCATGCCGGATTGTCATAATTCTCGGGATTGTCATAATTCTCGATGGTGAAGATATCATCGGGGTTGGCAGCGTCCGCATCCCCCATCCCCCATCCATATCCACAGAATGCCCCATCGATCAACAATGGGATATGATCTGACACGCACACCCGGTGGCGGCGCGCCGTCCTGTGTCGGGGCTTTTACGCAGGCACCGCTGCAGTCGAAGGTCAGCCCGTGATATCCGCATTCAACGCTGTCCGCTTTCAGGCGTCCCTTTGAGAGGGGCAGTTTGCGATGCGGGCAGGCATCTTCCAGCGCGGCAGGCAGCCCGGCCTCTGTACGGAAGATAACAATCGGGTCGTCAAGGATGCGCAGCGCTGTCAGGCCCTGTCATGGCACCCGGTGTCGTGGTCAGCTTTTCTGCATAGCGCAACAGCGCCAGTTCAGCCCTGTCAAAAACATCCTCCGGACGGCGCGCCTGAAGCGCTGTCTCAATGCGGTTTGCGCGATCAGTATCGCCGATCAGATGCGCCGCGTTCTTCCAGTGATTTGCATAGGAATAGGTGCAGTCATTCAGCACTGATACGTAAGACGCGACGGTTTCCTGAAGCCATGCTGGCAAGGTGTTGGCATCATCATGCAGGGCAGCACGATACAGCACGACATGACCCATCATCGTGTTCGGGCGATGCGAATGGACGCGCATCACATTGTCTACCGTGCCGTGGGGTGTGCGCGCAGAATTCAACGCTGACCGCAGATCCGGTCCGGCCTCGGCATCGCCGATCACTGAAATCCAGGCTGCCATGCGCCCCCCCGAAACCAGCATGCAAATTTCATTTTGCGACATTAAATTAGTAAAAACAAATAAAACGTGAAATGCCAAAGACGGCTAGTCAAACATAAATCATATCGAATCAGACATTGTCTGATGGCCGCCAGAAATCCGCCATGGTTGCTGGTATTTGCGTTGCGTCTGTACCGGCTGTCTGCTCAGATAGGCGGCCATCCCCCACCGCATCCAGCAAAGGGCCCAAAAAGGTGACATCAGCATCTTCTTCCACCGCGCATGGCCACCAGAAGAAAACAGGTTCAAAAAGGACCGGTCCAACAAAGACGGGTCCAACAAAGACGGGTCCAACAAAGACGGGGCCGCACGGGTCCGACAGCACGACACAGGATGATGCCTTCATTCGCATTCGGCATGTCGACAAGTTTTTTGGCAGCTTTCAGGCGCTGGATGATGTCTCTCTGGACATACGTCTTGGTCAGAAAATTGTGATTTGCGGGCCGTCCGGGTCAGGCAAGTCGACAGCCATCCGCTGTATCAACAGGCTGGAAGCGCATGACGCTGGCGAGATTGCCATAGACGGGGTGCGCATTGATGACAGCGCGGCAGCGCGGCGGGTGCTGCGCAACAATGTCGGCATGGTGTTTCAGCAGTTCAATCTGTTTCCGCATCTCTCGATCCTCGACAATCTGACGCTGGGTCCGGTTCGCGCGCGCGGCATGGCCCCCGCCCAAGCCCGCAGTCTGGCCGAATATTATCTTGAGCGTGTGCGCATCCCCGAACAGATCGACAAGTTTCCGGGCCAGCTTTCGGGCGGCCAGCAGCAACGTGTGGCGATTGCCCGTGCGCTGTGCATGGAGCCGAAGATCATGCTGTTCGACGAGCCAACTTCAGCGCTTGATCCTGAAATGATTGCCGAGGTTCTGGAGGTTATTGAAGAGCTGGCAGGAAGCGGCATGACGATGATCTGTGTCACGCACGAGATGGGCTTTGCCGGTCACGTGGCTGACCAGATGGTGTTCATGGATCATGGCCGGATTGTCGAAATGGCCCCGCCAAAGCAGTTCTTCTCGGCGCCGGAAAGCGAGCGCTGCCAGACCTTCCTGCGTCAGATTTTGCGGCATTAGGGGGCGTTGATGGTATTGCAAATGCGATTGCTGCCGGTGCTGGCCACCGCGCTGTTGCTGACCGGATGTTCGGGCGACTGGGGATGGTATGTGGTGGACCCGACCAGCCCCGCCGGACAGCGCAACCTGATGTTCCTGATCGACGGGCTGTATTACACGATCGCCCTGTCGGTGACAGCGATCCTGATTTCGGTTGTTGTGGGTCTGCTGATCGCGCTGCCGGGCCTGGCCCGCGCGCGCCCGCCGCGAATCATCAACCGTGTCTATGTTGAACTGGTGCGGGCCGTCCCGATCCTTGTGCTGATCTTGTGGGTCTATTACGGGCTGCCGCAGGTTGCCGATATTGCCATTTCCATGTTCTGGGCCGGGGTGCTGGCGCTGGCCATTTCAGACAGTGCCTTTCAGGCAGAAATCTTCCGCGCCGGTATTCAGTCGATCGACCGCGGCCAGCACGAGGCGGCACATTCCATTTCGCTGTCTTATGTCGACAAGATGCGGTTCGTCATTCTGCCGCAGGCGATCAAACGCATTTTGCCAGCGCTCGGAAATCAGCTTGTCTATATGTTGAAAATGTCATCGCTGGTGTCCGTCATTGGCATGCAGGAACTGACCCGCCGGGCCAATGAACTGGTTGTGACCGAATACCGCCCGCTGGAAATCTATACCGTTCTGGTGCTGGAATATCTGGCGCTGATCCTGCTGGTATCGGCAGGTGTGCGGTGGGTTGAACGGCGGATGGGTGCCGGTGAAGCGCGATGAACAGCGATGGCCGGACAGCGCCCGGTGGCCGGATCAGGGCACAGCTTCAGTATCTGGCACCCAGTGATGATGGCAGCGCGGTCTATCATGCCTCACATGCTGGCGGCGCGGCGGCGGCGCATGACGGGCAATATCGCTGGCATGAGGTAGATATTGCCGATGCGCGCGGGCGCGATCTGTCGCTTGACAGGCAGGGCTTTATGCTGATGCCGCACAACAGCGCAGTTGCCGATTTCAGTGATGATGCAGCGCTTGCCGATATCTATGAGCCAGAGATCAACAGATTGCTGCGTGCGGTCACCGGCGCGCGGCGTGTGCATGTGTTTGATCATACCCGCCGTGCTGCCAGTGACAATCTGCGCCGTAACCGGACCATGCGTGAACCGTCATCGGTCATTCACAATGATTACACAAGCTGGTCGGCGGAAAAGCGACTTGCCGAGATGTTGCCGCATGAGGCTGCCAGCCTGTCTGCACAGCGCTTTGCCATCGTCAATGTCTGGCGGTCCATCGCTGGAACCGTGGAGACCATGCCGCTGGCCTTTTGTGACAGCACGACACTGGCTGATGGTGATATTGTTGAGGTTACCCGCCAGGCGCGTGATCGCACCGGGCAGATCCAGATGGCCTATTACAATCCGGCGCATCGCTGGGGTTATTTCCCGCATATGACGCCCGATGAGGTTGCCCTGATCAAAACCTATGATTCGGCAGTGGATGGCCGCAACCGCTTTACAATTCATACTGCCTTTGCCGATCCGGCAAGCGCGCCGGATGCGCCGCCGCGGCAGAGTATCGAAAGCCGCGCCTTTCTTTTCTTCTGATCTGCCATTATCGCACCCCGCGTGGTCGCATAGACCGGGGCGCAGGCTCTTGAATCATTGCGGTGCAGACGCGATGTATCAGGTGTGAATGCGGTCGCCTTGGGCCGGATTTCGTTTTGCAAATACAAGTGACGCTGGCTGCCGGGGGACGGCATGCGTCGCCCGGTGAATTGTCATGTGATGTGCGCAAAGCCATCACGGTAAAGGAATACAGAATGAGCGCCCCCCTATCGATTTGCTGGTTCAGACAGGATTTGCGTCTTGCGGATAATCTGGCGCTGGTCGCGGCGGCGGCGCATGGCCGGATACTGCCAGTATTTATCCTAGATGATGACAGCGCTGGTGCCGACAGAATGGGGGCGGCAAGCCGCTGGTGGTTGCATCACTCGCTTGTCGATCTGAACGCTGCGCTGGGTGGCAAGCTGCATGTTGCACGCGGGGATGCGCGTGACATTCTGCCGGCACTGGCAGCGCAGGCCGGGGCCGATGCCGTTTTCTGGAACCGCGCCTATGAGCCGTGGCGGATTGCCCGCGATACAGATGTCAAAGCCCGGCTGTCTGCAGCCGGGGTCACTGCCGCCAGCAGCAATGGTGCCCTGTTGTGGGAGCCATGGGAGGTGCAGAAGGGGGATGGCACGCCTTACAAGGTGTTCACACCTTTCTACCGGCGCGGCTGTCTGGCAGCACCACCGCCGCGCGAACCACTGCCCCGACCGGCGCTGGATCTGGCGCAGGATATTGTTGCCGGGCCAGCCAGCTCCGTTGATGATCTGCGTCTGCTGCCGGATGAGGGCCGGGCCGCGATGCTGGCCCCTCACTGGCAGGTTGGTGAGATCGGTGCCATGACGCGGCTGCAGGATTTCATTGCTGATGGCCTTGCCGGTTACAAGGATGGCCGCAATCTGCCAGCAAAACCAAATGTATCGCGCCTTTCGCCCCATTTTCATTGGGGTGAATTGTCGGTCAATCAGGCTTGGTACGCGGTGCGGGCTGCCATTGATGTGCCAGAGGATGATGTCGACAATTTCTGCGCCGAGCTGGGATGGCGAGAATTCTCGCATTCGCTTCTTTATTTCAACCCCGATCTGAAGCGCCGGAACCTGCAAACCAAATTCGATGCTTTTGACTGGCATGAGGATGACAAGATGTTGCGTGCGTGGCAGAGCGGGCTGACAGGTGTCCCCTTTGTCGATGCTGCGATGCGCGAGTTGTGGCAGACCGGCTATATGCATAATCGCATGCGGATGGTAACCGGCTCGTTCCTTGTCAAGAATCTGCGTCTGCACTGGCATCATGGTGAGGCTTGGTTCTGGGATTGCCTTGTTGATGCCGACCATGCCAGCAACAGCGCCTCATGGCAGTGGATTGCAGGTTGCGGGGCGGATGCCGCACCCTATTTCCGCGTCTTCAATCCGGTTACGCAAGGCGAGAAGTTCGACAAGGATGGCGCCTATACGCGCCGGTTCATCCCCGAGCTGGCACAGCTGCCGGACAAATATCTGTTTGCGCCCTGGACCGCACCGCAGGCTGTTCTGGATGGGGCCGGGGTGCGTCTGGGCGAGACCTATCCACGTCCGGTTGTCGATCTGAAACAATCCCGCGAGGCAGCTCTGGCGGCTTTTGCCAGACTGCGGGACGCATCATGAGCGGCGCATTGCGCCTTGTTCTGGGCGACCAGCTGGCGCGCAGCATAACCAGCCTTGCCGATCTTGATCCGGCACGCGACGTGGTGTTGATGGCCGAGGTGATGGATGAAGTCACCTATGTGAAACACCATAAGCGCAAAATCGCCTTTCTGTTTTCAGCGATGCGGCACTTTGCCGAGGCCTTGCGCGCTGAAGGGATTACCGTTGATTATGTCCGCCTTGATGACCCGGACAATAGCGGCAGTTTCGGCGGTGAGGTGGCCCGTGCGGCGGCGCGCCATGATCTGCACCGTCTGGTGGTCACCGAGCCCGGCGAATACCGGGTGCTTGCGGCGATGCGTGACTGGCAGGACCAGCTTGATGTGGCAGTTGAAATTCGCGGTGATGAGCGGTTCATGTGTACGCCCGAACGGTTTGCCGACTGGGCCAGCGGGCGCAAACAGCTGCGGATGGATTTCTTCTATCGTGAGATGCGGCGCGATCATGATGTGCTGATGGAAGACGGCGCACCGGTGGGCGGCAAATGGAACTATGATGCCGATAACCGGCAACCGCCAGACCTGTCGCTGGCTGTGCCGCCGCCCTTGTCCTTTGCGCCTGACGCGATCACCGATGATGTGCTGATACTGGTTGGCAAACGATGCGCAGACCATTTCGGCGCGTTGGCGGATTTCGGCTTTGCAGTGACGCGTGATCAGGCGTTGCAGGTGCTGGATCATTTCATAACGCACCGTCTGCCGTTGTTCGGCACCTATCAGGATGCGATGATCGAGGGCGAGCCATGGATGTATCACAGTCATATCGGGTTCTATCTGAATGCCGGTCTGCTGTTGCCGGCCGAAGCCGTGCGCGCTGCCGAGGCGGCCTGGCATGACGGCCATGCCCCGCTGAATGCGATTGAGGGCTTTATCCGGCAGATCCTTGGTTGGCGTGAATTTGTGCGCGGAATCTACTGGATGAAGATGCCTGACTATGCCGGGATGAACTTCCTTGAGGCAGACCGCACGCTTCCCGATTTCTACTGGACGGGCGAAACCGGCATGAACTGTCTGGCGCAGTCGATTGACGCAACGCGTCGCTATGCCTATGCGCATCACATTCAGCGTCTGATGGTGTTGGGGAACTTTGCGCTGCTGGCAGGTGTCAGGCCCGATCAGGTAAATGAATGGTTCCTTGTTGTTTATGCTGATGCCTATGAGTGGGTCGAACTGCCGAATGTGTCTGGCATGGTGCTGTTTGCCGATGGCGGATATCTGGCCAGCAAGCCCTATGCGGCCGGCGGTGCCTATATCAACCGTATGTCGAATTACTGCGGTAACTGCCGTTACAAGGTGGCGCAGAAGACCGGCCCCGATGCGTGTCCTTTCAATTACCTCTATTGGGATTTTTTGATCCGCAACCGGCCAAGGCTTGGCAACAATGCCCGCCTTGGCATGATTTACCGCTCGCTCGACAAGATGGCACCAGAACGTGTTGCCGGCATTGAAGCAGATGCGGCGGTGTTTCTGGCGTCGCTTGACGAGATGAGTGCTGATGAACATGGGAGACAGCAATGATATCTGCAACCAAGCCGTGGCAGCGCAGACTGACCACAGTGATGATGGTAACCGGCCTTCTGGTCGTCATGCTTGCCGGCCTTGCCGGATGCGCGCGGCGGGATGTCAGCACGCTTGCCGACCGGCAGCCATCGCTGGACCTTGCTGAATTTTTTGCCGGTCAGTCTGTCGCCTATGGCATCTTTGAAGACAGGTTCGGCAACCTGCGACGCCAGTTCCGGGTCAATATGATCGGCACAGTAGACGGCGACACGCTGACACTGGCTGAAGATTTTCTCTATGATGACGGGGAACGGGCCGAGCGGACATGGGTGATAAAGCGACTGGCTGATGATGCGGATGGCAGCCTGCGTTATGAAGGTACCGCAAGCGATGTGGCTGGTCCGGCATCTGGACGGATCAGCGGCAATGCGTTGAACTGGGAATATGATGTCGTGCTGAATATTTCCGGTCGTGAGGTCGAGGTGCATTTCGATGACTGGATCTATCGGCAGGATGAGGACGTGGCGATCAATCGCGCCTTTGTCAGCAAGTTCGGTATCGAGATCGGTTCTGTCACGCTGGTCTTTCTGCGCGGTGCGGCGGCGGCGGCGATCGGCCCGCTTGATCTGGACGGATGGCCTGAATAGGGACGCGAATTATGGTCTGAACAGTGATCTGTCCTGATATATGCTGACCAGGGACTGAAGACGAAGGTGCGGCTTGTCACGGTGATGTCATTTATAATGGGGACCGGTGCGAAGGAAATGCCAGAAGGGGGAATAAGGATGATCAGGCGGACGCTGGCGCTGCTTATCGCGGCGCTGCTTATCGGGTTGCAGGGCGCACAGGCCGAGGTGCTGGACAGGCTTGTGCCCGATGCTGAACTTGTTGGCGAAGCGCGCTTCAAGGTGATGTTCTTCAAGATTTATGATGCGCAGCTATACGCGCCGAACGGACGTTACAGTGCTGGTAACCCGTACAGTTTGCGTCTGCATTATCTGATCAACGCCAAGAAAGGCCGGATCGTCAGCTCTACGGTGAAGGAAATGAGGCGGATGAAGGCGGCCAGCAATGCGCAGATTGAAAGCTGGGTGCCGGTGATGGACAGCGCCTTCATCGATATGCCAAAGGGCAGCCATGCAGATTTCATTCACACCTCAGATGGGCGGCTGACCCTTGTTGCCGGTGGTGAAATCATCTCGGTTATTGAGGATACCGTGCTGGCAAAGGCGATTATGGATATATGGCTCGGTCCGAAGGTGCGCGATCAACGCTTTCAGGACAATCTGATGGGACGCAGCAAGTGAAGCTGGGCGCCTTTTTCATCGAAATCCTGCCTTTGCTGGCCTTTTTCGCAGGCTATCAGTATTTCGGGCTGCTGATGGCTGCGGCCTTGTCAGCGATATTGGGGGCGGGCGTGTTGCTTCTTGCGCGATGGCGCGACGGACGTATCGCCGCCTTTCCCCTGTTTTCGGTTGTCATGTCCGGCCTGTTCACGGCCATTGCCTGGGGGCTTGATGACGGCATTTTCATCAAGGTCCAGCCGACAATATTCAACGGGTTGTTTGCAACTGTCCTGCTGGGAGGGCTGGTCATGCGCCGCGCCATGATGCGGCAGTTTTTCGGCGCCCAGTTTTCGCTGACAGATGCGACCTGGTTCACGCTCAGCTTTCGCTGGGGGTGCTTTTTTCTGCTGCTGGCCATCGCCAATGAATGTGTCTGGCGATTGTTCACCGAGGCCGAATGGGTGACCTACAAGACATTCATCGCCGCGCCGGCAAGTGGTGCTTTCATGCTGGCACAGCTGCCGCTGACTTTACGCGGGCGGATCAATTCTGCCGACAATTCTGCCGACAATTCTGCCGACAAATCTGACGGATGATCGGGATGATGTCCCCGGGGTGGGCCTAGAATGGAATGGGGCTGCCGTCATAGGCAAAAAAGCCGCCGGTCATACGTGCATCCAGCCCGTCCAGTACCTGCCAAAGGCAGTCGGCCGCATAGCTGGCGGTGAATAATTTTTCGGCTGGTACATTGGCCTGAAACGGGCGTGACAGGTTGGTGTCCACGGTGCCCGGATGAAGCGATGCCACACAGGCCGCCGGATTTGCACGCGCCAGCTCGATCGACAAGGTGCGCATCAACTGGTTCAGCGCCGCCTTGCTGGCCCGGTAGGCATACCAGCCACCAAGTGCGTTGTCGCTGATCGAACCGACCCGCGCTGACAGGGCGGCATAGTGCAGCGGGTGGGTGCCGCGCAAAAGCGGCCAGAGTTCGCGCGCCATCAATACCGGAGCCAGCGCGTTGGTCTGGAACACCCTGGTCAGCACATCTGCATCAATATCATTGATCCTTTTTTCTGGACGAATGCTGCCATCCTGCAGCATGCCAGCGGTAAAGATCACCCGGTCAAGCTGGTCAGTGGCAGCGGTGACTTTCGTACTGGCGGCGGCGATGCTGTCGGGCTCCGTTACATCCAGCGTCAGCCACATGACATCATCTGACGGTGGCAAAAGATCATAACCCGGCGCAGATTGCGGGTCGCGTGCCGTCAGGAACAGCTGTGAGGCGCCGGCCGCACGCGCCCGCTGTGCAAGGGCCAGTCCGATGCCCCGCCCCGCCCCCTGAATCAATATATGCATATCAGCCCTTCCCAGATCCGGCCTTCTGCCGGCGGTAATCTGCATCGTGACAGGGTGCAGACACGGCCGCCGTGACGTCGTGTCACAAGCTGTCTTGCACCGATGCAGATTGCAGATGTGGTGCTTTGCCCCCATTTCCTCAAGACGGAACAAGGAGAGTTGTCATGCGGATGCCATCTTCAATCGCGGTTGCTGTCGCTGTGATGATTGCGATTTTCTCTGTCTCATGGGCGGCACGCGCTGCCGATCTGGTCGTGCCTGACCCGTCAATCGCACCCGAAGAAGTGGTGGCGATCCAGATGAAGGCCTTGCAGTTCAATGACAATCCGGTTGCCGATTTCGGGATTGCCCAGACCTGGAACTTTGCGCATCCGCGAAACCGCGCCGCGACAGGCCCGTTGCAGCGGTTTGCCGGCATGTTGAAGGGGGCGGCCTATGGCACGATGCTGAATCATGCCAGCCACCGGATCGTTGCGCAGGAAAGCGACGGCACGCGCGCCAGCTTTGATGTGTTCATGGAAACCACCACAGGCAGGATGCTGCATTTCATGTGGGCTGTCGAACTTGTCGACGGTGGTGAATTTGACAATTGCTGGATGACAGTGGCGGTATCAATGCCGCGAGATGCCGGTCAGGGCAGCTAATCCGACGGATCATTCACTGGCCGTTCCTGCACCAGATTCCTCTGGTTTTGATCGCACGCGTTCCCGCCAGAACGTAAACAGTCCGGCGGCAATGATGATGGCAGCGCCTGTCAGCATGGCTTGGGTGACCGGATCGTCAAACACGACAAAACCGATCGTGGCTGACGTGGCTATCCCGAAATATGAGAAAGGCTGCAGCACGCTTGCCTCTGCCTTGTCCAGCGCCTTGATCATCATGAAATGCGCGGCTGTGCCGAACAGGCACAATAACAGCATCCACAGCCAGTCCGTGCCGTGTGGCGGAGTCCATGCCAAAGGGGCTATAAGGCTCATGGTGATCGCGCCGACCATGCCGGTCCAGAAAAAGCTGGTCTCGGCACTGTCGGTGCGCGATGCGATGCGGGTCAATATGGCATAGCCGGCAAACTGGATGGCGCCAAGCAGCGGAATGATCATCTGCGGACCGAACGGGCTACCGCGCGGATCAAGCGCCAGCGCCACACCGCCAAAGCCGGCAGTGATGGCAAGCCAGCGCCGCCAGCCCACACGCTCTCCCAGAAAAGGAACGGACAGCGCTGCGATAATCAGCGGATAGCTGGCGAAGATCACCTGAAAGCCGACAAGCCCGACGATAGTGAAGCCGTATAGTGCCGTGCAAATCTGGCTGACCAGCAACAGAGCGCGCAGGGTTTGCAGCCATGGCCGCGTGGTGCCCGCGACATGTTTCAGCCCGCCGGGCCGTGTGGCGCTGAATGCCAATACGAACAGCAGGAAGAACCAATAGCGGATGGTAATCACCGAAATCGGCCCATAACCCTCGGCCAGAAAGCGTGACAGCCCGTCCTGTATCCCGAAGGTGACGGCCGCACCGATCATCAGCAGAATGCCGGTTTGGGTGGAAGCGCGTGTGGTCAAGCCGGTTGCCAGTCGATCGGGGACTTGCCCTGCGCCGCCAGATAGTCATTGGCCCGCGAAAAGGGCCGGCTGCCAAAAAAGCCGTTATATGCAGATAGCGGCGACGGGTGGGCACTGGTGATCACCAGATGCCGGCTTCGATCAATGCTGGCCCCCTTGTCCTGTGCCTTGCGGCCCCACAGGATGAAGGCCAGCCCCTGATGCTCATGGTTCAGAGCGGTGATGACAGCATCGGTAAACGGCTCCCATCCCTTGCCCTGATGCGACCCGGCGCGACCGTCCTCGACGGTCAGGCAGCTGTTCAGCAGCAAGACGCCTTGCCGCGCCCAGCTTTCCAGATTGCCGTGCCCGGGATGCCCGATACCAAGATCGCTGGCCAGTTCCTTATAGATGTTCTGCAAGGATGGTGGCGGTGCCACCCCCGGTCCGACCGAGAAGCTGAGCCCATGTGCCTGCCCAGGCCCGTGATAGGGGTCCTGACCCAGTATGACCACCTTCACCTGTTCAAAGGGTGTCAGGTCAAACGCGCGAAAAATCTGGCTGCCCGGTGGATATATGCGTTTTCCAGCCGCCTTCTCGGACCGCAGAAACTGACTGAGCGCTGTCATATGTGCGGCTGCAAACTGGGCAGCCAGCCGTGTCTTCCAGCTGTCCTCAATACGGATATCGGGTGTGGTGTTCGCGGCATGGGTGGTGTCTGACATGGTGACCAGACTAGTCTCCACCGCCAGTTGCAGCAAGCGCCTGAACCGTCAATGGTGGCACATGTTTGCTGTTGGCCGGGTATTTTGTTGGCCGGGTGCTATTCGGCGACCGACAGATTGCGCTGCGAGTTGGCGCTGCGTTCGCTGACAATGGCGATTTCCTGGCGCGCATCAGCAATCACCTTGCGGCGATTCTTGGCCAGTCCGGTCACATCGATTACCGAGACATCCATGATGCCGATAAATTCCATGATATGACGGATATAGTTTGACGCGTAATCAACATCGGTATCGGCCATGGTGCCACCCGAAGTGATGATCACGGTGGCGCGCTTGTTGGCCAGCAGGCCACGCGGCCGGTCGTTTTCATAAACAAAGGTGATGTTGTCGCGGCAAATAAGGTCGATCCACGCTTTCAGGGCAGCTGGCACGCTGAAGTTATAAATCGGCGTTGCGATCACCACGTCATCTGCAGCCTGCAGTTCAGACACCAACGCATCAGACTGGGTCAGCAGGGCGCGCTGGTCAGGGGTACGGTTTTCTTCGAAAGTCCGTTCTGCCTCGATCCAGGCAGCGTTGACGATACCCACGCCGGCGGCAAGATCGCGGTTGATGAGGTGAATGCCCGGTTGGCGGGCACCAAGCAACGACACCATCTCATCGGCAAGCATGCGGCTTACCGACTTCTGTCGACGCATGCTCGCGTCAACTCGTAAAATCGTCCGGTTGGTTCCAATCATGACGACAGCCTTTCGCTTATTTTGCCCGCGCCGTCAACAGGGGTAAGAGGGGCCATGGGAGGGGGGAGGTCCCCCATGGCTGATATTTAAGGTAATTGTTGCGCTCAGCATTAAAAAGCGCTCAGGAGGGAAAATATAATTCTAATTTTAAGAATAATAATGTAGGATGCGACATTATGAGCCAGATTGAGGAAATTCGCGCGTTTGTGATGGTTGTGGAGACTGGCAGTCTTACGCAGGCAGCAGAGCGTCTTGGTATTGCTGTATCGGCCGTCAGCCGCCGGTTGAAAGATCTGGAATTGCGCCTCGGCGCGCCGCTGATCCAGCGTACAACACGCCGAATGTATTTGAACGAAGTGGGGCAGGGCTTTTATGAGCGCTGCAAGGCTGTTCTTGATGAGCTGGAGGCCGCACAGCAGGAAGTGCTGAATTCAGGTGGCGGGCTTGGCGGGGTTCTGCGAATCAGTGCACCGCTGTCTTTTGGTGTGTCGCACATGTCGTCGGCAATTTCGCAATTCATGCATGCGCATCCAGATGTGCGGATTGATATGGATTTGTCTGACAAGCGGGTTGATCTGGTTGCCGAGGGGTTTGATCTGGCGATCCGTATCGGGGTGCTGTCGGATTCCAGCCTGATCGCCAAGAAAATCTCGACCGTGCGCAATATTCCTTGTGCCTCGCCGGATTTTGTCTCGCGACACCCGCCTTTCAAGAAGCCCGAAGATTTGGAACAATTGCCCGCATTGGTCTATTCGAATGAGAAGACCCCGAATGACTGGCGCTATCGCGGGCCAGATGGAAAGACCGGTGTCCTGCGCGTGAAGCCGCGCCTGTCAGCCAGCAATGGCGATGTGCTGCGTGAGGCTGCGATCGCCGGTCTTGGCATCACATGCCTTCCGAATTTTCTTCATTATGATGCGATCAATAACGGGCTGCTGCAGCCTGTTCTGCCTGACTATGAATGGGCAGAGCTTGATGTTTATGCCGTTTATCCGAAGACAACAATTCTACCAAAACGCACCCGTGCGTTTGTTGACTTCATCTCCACCCGGTACGGCAAAGATCCCTACTGGAACAAGATTCACGCCTGAAAGACGGTATGAAACGCCGGGTCCTGACGCACCCTGATCATGCGTATTGCGAATTCGTGAAAAGCCGTCCTCCAATCACATTCCATTATTCTATTTGATGGAAAGATCTTTTCCGGCAGTTTGACTTTATTGCGCCGTCTTCTGTCGCTAGCCTTAACTCTAATGAAGTGAGGAAAGTTTCTGAACTTCTCTACGGATTGTGTGATGGCACCCACACATGGCTCTGGCTCATCCTTCGGCCGGAGCACCCCTTAAAAGAGGCGCGAAAGCGCCTCTTTTTTTGTGTCTGCATTGTCATGCCTGCCATGAATGTGATTTGTGGCGAAGGTGGCGCTGTTGGTAGGTTTGATGCTCGCGGGTCAGTTTCCTCCACATTTTTGGCCCCGCATCATCCATCGTCAGCACATGGAGGTCAGCGCATGTCGTCCCCGTCGTCAACGGCATCATCCGATCCAGTCGCCGCCCATCACAAGATCAACTATGTCGAGTTTGCTTCGGCATATCCGCAGCAATCTTGCGACTTTTTTGCTGCCTTGTTTGGTTGGCGACGCGAATCCTTTGGCCCGGACTATGTTGCCTTTCACGGTGCCGGGCTTGCTGGCGGTTTCTATCGCGCCAATCTGTGCAGCACCGCATCATCGGGCGGGGCGCTGATTGTTTTCTACAGCGCCGATCTGGACGCCAGCCTGTCGCTGGTAACCGCACATGGCGGGAGGATTGTCAAACCGGTCTTCGCCTTTCCCGGGGGCCGGCGTTTCCACTTCACCGAGCCAGCGGGAAATGAATTTGCCATCTGGTCCGAAAGCTGATCTTTCTTGGCTTTGGCCGCAACGGCAAAGCTGTCATACTCGCCGCGTCTTTTCCCTTCTGGTGTCTGCGCATGTCATCCGACGCGCCCGAAACTGCTGCCCGGCCGCTGATCCGCAACCTGCGTCTGGGTCTGCTGACTGTTGCCTGGGGCGCAGCACTCGTGACCATTCTGTCGGGCCAGGCGCATGGCATTACAGCGACGTGCGGGGCTGCGGCGCTGGGCCTGTTCATTCTTCTGACATTGCCGCGTCTGCGCCGTGACAGCCTGATCATCCTGGCAATGCTGGGCGTTGTCATGCTGTTCATTCTGGATGATGTGCCAAGCCTTGAAGATATGACCCGCGGCGGTGAACGTGTGCTGATCTTTGCGGCATTGTTGCCGACAATGGCGCTGGTTCGTGCCACGGCCATGACGATGCCGTCGGTTCACGCCACGCAGGAACGCCTTGGACGTTTGCCTGCGGTTGCGTCAGCAGGCGGGCTGCAGCTGGCTGCGCACGTGTTTGGCGGTATCATAAACACCGGCGCGTTCGCTCTCTTATCAGCGGCCCTGCCACCTGACAGCGATACGCATCGAAGGCGCATTGCCGCCGAAGCCGCCATCCGCGGGATGGTAGTTTCATCCGCCTGGTCGCCGTTTTTTGTAGCATTCGCCATTGGCCAGATATTTGTGGCACCTGCCTATGCGTGGATGGCCATTGCGCTGGGAACGGTGTCAGCATTCCTGTTCATGGTGGTGACCATCGTCGGGTTGCATCGCGGCTTCAAGGGCACCGAACTGCGTCAGTCGCTGGCCTGTTTGGGCCCGGTGGCAAGCCGGCTGGCGGCGGTGCTGGCAGCGGTATTGGTGGTGGCGGTGGGACTGGAACTTACCGCACTGTCCGCCGTGGTGACGGTGATGCCGTTGCTGGTGCTGATACAGATGCTGCGGCACCGTGAGAAGGTTACAGTCATCATTGCCGATACGTGCGATGCCATGAACAAGACAGCCGATGACATCGTGGTGATCACGGCGGCTATGCTGGTGGCGTTTTTTGCCATAAGTTCAGCCAGTCTTGCCTCAATGGTGGCGGGTATCTACAGCGATGTGATTCCGGGCTGGATTGCCTTGCCCGCCGTGCCGATCATGATGATGTTGCTATCGGTGATTGGCATCCATCCGGTGATTACCAGCACCACATTGCTGGCGATCTTCAGTGGCGGCGGGGCGGATGTGCATCCGGCATTGCTCGTGCAGGCGCATCTGGTTGGCTGGGGGGCAGGCACGATGAGTTCGGTTGCATCGCTATCGGTGCTCAGCTGCGCCACCCTGTACCGTGTGCCAACGCGCCAGCTGGTTTTCGGTGCCAATATCATCAGCGGGTTTGGCTATGCGGTTGTGGGCGGTGTGGGCCTCGCTCTCATCAATATGCTGATCTGAATGCTGATCTGAATGCTGATCTGAATGATGGTCTGAATGATGGTCTGACATGCGCTGTCAGGGATTTCGGTGCTGACTTGAACGCTGGCCGTATTTTCTGCATGCTGGTGATAACGCAGGGAGGAGGTTCTTATGATTTTTCGACAGCTTTTCGACTCGGCATCGTCCACCTACACCTATCTGCTTGCCAGCCGTGTTGGCGGCGAGGCGCTGCTTCTTGATCCGGTGCTGGAAAAGACTGACCGCTATCTGAAGCTGCTTGAAGAGCTGGATCTGAAGCTGGTGAAGGTTGTCGACACGCATGTCCATGCTGATCATGTGACAGCCATGGGCGCGTTACGCGACAAGACCAGCTGTGTGACTGTGATGGGCGAACAGTCACCTGTCGATGTGGTATCGATGCGGGTGTCTGATGGTGAGCGCGTGACCATTGAAGGATTGTCGATGACTGCGATGCATACGCCTGGCCATACTGATGACAGCTATTGTTTTCGCATGGATGACCGTGTGTTCACCGGCGACACGCTGTTGATCCGCGGTACTGGCCGTACCGATTTCCAGAATGGTGATGCCGGACAGCAGTATGATTCGCTGTTTGACGGGGTACTGAAACTGCCGGAATCCACACTTGTGTATCCGGCGCATGACTATAAGGGCGATACGGTTTCAACCATCGGCGAGGAAAAATCCTCAAACCCGCGTCTGCAAGTGGCTGGCCGCGCCGAATATATAGAATTGATGGCCAATCTGAAGCTTGCCAATCCAAAGATGATGGATGTGGCTGTACCAGAAAACATGCGGATGGGCCTGAATATTGACCGCCAGTGCGAGGTGGCAACCATCGCCCCCGAACGCATCATTGCCGATAATGCCGAAGGCATGATGATCGTTGATCTGCGTGAAGAGGGTGAACGCGTAAAAAGCGGTGTTATTCCGGGTTCTGTCCATGCCCCTTACAGCCGGCTTGACCAGCATCTGGACATGTTGCGCCAGGCAGAGGGACGTGATGTGGTCTTTTACTGCGCTGTCGGTGAACGCTCGACAATGGCGGTGAATATTGCGCGCGATCGTGGTGTATCGGGCTGTGCGCATATTCCGGGCGGATTTATTGCCTGGGCCGAAGCTGGCGGCAATATCGATCGCGTCTAGCGCGGCTTTCTGAAATATATTTCGGTCGGTGCCAGCAGCCCTGTCTTGATATGCTGTGCCAGATTGTGAAACGGGTCGGCGCTGCCATCTGGCCGGTTGGCCGGGCCGCTGTCCGGCATCGCTGACAGCATGCTGGCGGCACCCGCGCTCTCGTCATGCTGGGCCTCAAGGGCAAGGTCGGCGTCGATTGCGGCGGCGATGTAATCGGCTGGCCGGGCCACCGCGCTGAACGATGCATCCGAGGCCCAGGGAAACGGGAACTTCAGGTCACCATCGGATGTCTGCATCATATCATAGACGCAGAATCGCCCGCCTGGCTGCAGGACCCGGAACGCTTCACGCATCAGGCCGTGCTTGTCTGCCACATTCATTCCCACATGCAGCATCACGGCATGCGAAAACGCGTCATCGGGCAGGGGCAGCGCCAGAATACTGCCTTGTGTCAGGGTAACCTGTTCTGCCAGCCCGGTGATGTCATTCAAGGCTCTGCCCGTGGTCACGAACTCCTCGGTCAGATCGACGCCGCTGACGGTGCATCCTGATATGTCGGCAATGGCCCGGGCTGGCCCGCCGGTACCGCAGCCAAGATCGACCAGCCGGTCCTGGGGCATCAGTGTCAGGCGAGAGGCGATGCGCCGCGTGGCAAATAATCCGCCAACATGGAATTCATCAAGCGGTGCCAGCGTCTCAATGGTGATGTCATTGCCGTCAACACCCTGCTTGGCAAGGGACTTCAAGATGCGGTCAAGCAGGCCCGGGCGTCCGTAATGCTGTTCGATGGCGGCGTCCTGTGACATGTCCTGCTCCGGATCAATCTGGCTGTGTCGTTAGGATAGCAGACAATATGGATGAAAGTCAGGCTGGATGATGTCTGCATGACGGACGGGCAATATGGGTGCTGTTGGTAAATGGCATTATGGTGGTGATGCCGACGGCGTGTTGCCATGTGCGGCCAGCCCGCCGGTTGCACCCATCTGTCAGAAGGAGATGACCATGACTCTCGTCCCGCTGATAAATGCCACCATGCCGATACCGCTGCATGCGCTCGCTGCCATTCTGGCGCTGGTGATCGGCGCTGCGCAGCTGTGGCTGGCCAAGGGCACTGCGCGGCATCGGCAGCTGGGTTATGTCTGGGTCGGGCTGATGGCGTTCGTGGCGATCAGCGGATTCTTCATTTACGAAACGCGGCTCTTCGGCGTCTTCAGTCTCATCCACCTGTTGTCGGTTCTGGTGCTTGTGACCTTGTGGCGGGCCGTCCGGATGGCGCGCGCTGGCAAAATCAGGGCGCACCGACGGGCGATGATCCTGCTGTTCTGGCTGGCGCTGGTTTTGACCGGATTGTTCACCTTCGCGCCGGGGCGGATCATGCATCAGGTTGTGACGGGTTTCTGAGAACGGACTGTTAGCCGTGATCCGGCGTCGTCCGGATCAGAGGCCCAGCGCCTCTGCCATCGTATCAATCATCGCACATTGCCAGTTTATCTGCGCTGCGTCCGGCTGTTGTTCGATAAATTTCGGCAGAAAAGGGTCGACAAGATCAGTGTCGATTCCGGCCAGTCCTTCTACCACGCGATGTCCGCAGAACGGCACATAGGCCTCGGAATACCCGCCTTCGTGAATGGCGACAACGCGCCCGCCACATAACGCGTCCGCCGCCGTCATCACCATTCCCGTCATCTCGGCATAAGTGCTGGACAGACAGGCCATGCGTCCCAGCGGGTCGACATGGCTGGCATCAAGGCCGTTGGCGATGATAATGATATCCGGCTGAAATTCGTGTATCAGCGGCAGGGCAACGCGCTGCATGGCGTGCAGATACGCCTCATGCCCGCACCCCGATGGCAATGGCAGATTGGTGTTCGCACCCACGCCTTTGCCGATGCCGCGATCATCCAGCCCGGTATAGCCTGTCGGGAACAGATTGGCCTGATGCAACGACAATGTGTGAACATCGGGGTCAGCATGGAAAATGGATTGCGTTCCGTTACCGTGATGCACATCCCAGTCAAGCACGAAAAAGCGACTTGCAGCACCGGCAGCGCGCGCCGCCTCAATTGCGATGCTGATATTCGACAGCAGACAGAACCCCATGCCCTGATCGGCAAGGCAGTGATGCCCCGGCGGGCGGGTCAGCGCATAGGCCGTGTCATGGGTGCCGGACAGCACGCCCAGAACCGCATCACGGGCAAGCCCGGCCGCCTGACAGGCAATTTCGAAAGACCCGCGTCCAAACGGGGCTGAGACACCCAACATGCCGCCGCGCTCGTCGCTCAGGGCTTTGAAGTTGGCAAGATAATCGGCGGTATGGACGGCCGCCAGTTCGGCCGCGCTGGCGGGTGCTGCATCGCGCGCATCCAGCTGTTTCATCAGTCCGGACACCTCCATCAGATTGCGCATCCGGCGCTTGGATTCAGGGCTTTCGGCATGCCCGCCTGCTGCCATCGGTTGAATCCATCCCCCGACCGGGGCTGTCAGTGCCGCTTCGCCGGTGGTGTGCCAGAAACAGGCTTCGGACATATAGAAGGCAGTGTTGCGCATGGCTGTCTCCTCAAAGCTGGCCGGCGCTGTCAGTGCCGCCAAGCCGTGTTGCCCAGCCGCGCAGAATTCTGTCGGCGATAATGGCGATGAAAGCCATCGACAGACCGGCTGTCACGCCAAGGCCCGTATCCGCATCACGCAGGCCGATATTGACCTGTTCTGCAAGCCCGCGCGCGCCCACCAGCACAGCAATGATCAGCATCGCCAGCGCAAACAGCACAGTCTGATTCAGACCCAGCAGAATGGCCGGACGGGCGACGGGCAGTTCAATCAGCAGCAGGCGTTGCAGTGGTGAACAGCCATTTGCCCGCGCTGCCTCAATCAGGGTTGGCGGCACATGCCGCAGCCCGTGTTCGGTATAGCGGATGATCGGCACGATGGCATAAAGCACAATCGCCACAAGCGCCGAGAATTCATTCACCTGAAACAGGGCCACCGCCGGGATCAGGAAGATATAGAGCGGGATCGACTGCAAGGTGTCATTCAGCGGGCGCATGATTCGCGAGACAATCTCGAACTTCGCCGCCAGTATGCCAAGCGGGCATCCGATCAGCATGCAGACAAGAATGGCGGCACTGCACAGATAGACCGAATACAGCGCGTCCTGCCAGTGGCCGGTCAGGGTGATGGCCAGCATCATGGCGGCCGCCACAAGCGCGAACTGCCAGTTGACCATCCGCCATGACAGCCAGGTGACGCCGGCAAAGACAACCCACCAGGGCAGAAAGGTGAACCCGGTAAAGGCGATCAGACCGGCCGCCAGAAGAAAGCCGCCAGCCGCCCGGTGTCCACGCCAGGCCAGAACGCCGCTGCCAGCACATATCGCCAGCAGATAGACGGTCTGCATAACAGGCGTGAAGGTAACGCCCCAGGTAAAGGGCAGCACAGCCTTGGTCAGGCCGATGCGCATCGGCAGCAACAGATAGACCAGCGCGTTGTTCTTGATCGCATCAAGTGTCATGCCATGCGTGGCAATGAACGCGCGCAGCCACTCATTGACAGCGACCTCGCCAAAACGAAAGAAGACAGCGCTGACAACGGCAAGCGCGTCAGATTCCATCTTGTACAGCAGGCTGACAAACAACACTGCAACAAGCCCGGCCAGGTGCCAGACAAGCGGAATGCCGACCTTCGCACCTTTGCTGCCCGCGGCAGTGGGGGTATTGCGGCGTGTGGCGGCAGCACGGGTCAGCCGGTCAATCACCACAGCCAGCAGCACAATCACGATGCCGGCGGCCAGCGCCTGTCCGAACCGCGCTGATCCCTTGTTTGTGGCGACCAGCACTTCGCGGCCAATATCATCAAATCCGCCAATCACGGCGGCGATAATCACCATGGACAGGCTGGCCAGCACCAGCTGGTTAATCCCGACAAGGATCTGATGCTTGGCGCATGGCATCTCGATAAACCGAAAACGCTGCCAGGCCGTGGTGCCGGACATGGATGATACTTCGCGCAATTCCTGTGGTACGCCGCGCAGCCCCAACATCACATTGCGCGTCATTGGCGGAGCCGCATAGATCATGCTGGCCAGCACTCCCGGTACCGGGCCAAAGCCAAACAGCACAACCAACGGCGCCAGATACGCAAAAGTCGGGATCGTCTGCATCAGGTCCAGCGTTGGTTGCAGCACGGCATTTGCCCGCCGTGACTTTGCCCCAAGAACACCCAGCCCAAAGCCAACGGCAAGCGCCAACGGCACCGCCACACCCACCATCGACAGCGTGTTCATTGATTTCAGCCAGTATCCGGACAGCGCCATATAGAGAACCGCGCTGCCGCACAACGCCGCGAGGCCGGCCCCCTGAAGCCGCCATGCAAGCCATGTCACGGCAATCACGATAAAGGGCCACGGCGTTGCATGCAGCAGTGACTGCAGAGCGCGCACCGCCCAGTCCAGCGCGCCGGCCACGGCCCGCAAGGCCGGTTTGAAGACAATGACAAACGCATCAATACCGTTATTGATTGCGGCCGCGATGGCATCACCCCCGGCCAGCGGTGCGGCCACGATGGCGGGCAACCGATCCGGCATTATGATCGCAGCAATGCCCAGCAAGACCATCACCGCCCCGGCAAGCCGGGTTGTCAGCTCCCCTCTGATGATGGTGCCCTGGGTTGTGACTGCTACGCTCATCCAGCTGATCCCTGTTGCGATGCAGAGGGTGCTGGTTGCGGGTTGCGGATGTTGTCCAGAATGTTCTGCCGGTTGGCCGTGCCGACGGGCTGGCCATCCGCATCGACAACGGTGATCGCGGTCACATCACTGCCGGTTGTCATCAGCATATCTTCAAGCGAAGTTGTAGCCGGCAGGGCAGGCGCGCCGGCACTGCCGGTTGTCGCAGGTTGCATCACGTCTCCCAGACGCAACACCTGCAGGCGCGACACATCACCGACAAATCGGCTGACATAATCATCAGCCGGGCGCATCAGCAGTTCGGCAGCGCGTCCCTGCTGGATGATACGTCCGTCCCGCATGATGGCGATTCTGTCGGCAAGGCGCACAGCTTCGGAAAAGTCATGAGTGACAAAGATGATGGTCTTGCGAAGGCGTGCCTGCAGCGCCAGCAATTCATCCTGCAGCTGTTTGCGGATCAGCGGATCAAGCGCGCTGAATGGTTCATCAAGCAGCCATACTTCCGGGTCCACCGCCAGTGATCTGGCAATGCCGACGCGCTGTTGCTGACCGCCTGACAGTTCTGATGGATAGGCATCGCCGCGCCCATCCAGCCCGACCAGTGACAACATCTCGGCTGCCTTTGCGGCGCAGTCTGCGGCGGCCTCACCGCGAACCTTCAGCGGGAAGGCAATGTTTTGCAAAGCGGTGAAATGTGGCACCAGTCCAAAATTCTGGAACACCATGCCCATCCGGTGGCGGCGGATATCCATCAGGCTGGATTCCGGCATGGCAGCCAGATTGGCATCATCAAGCCAGACGTCGCCGGAAGACGGGCGGTGCAGTTGGGCGATACAGCGCAGCACGGTCGATTTGCCTGACCCGGACAGGCCCATGATGACAAACAGTTCACCGCGCGCGATGTCGATATTTACATCGCGCGCGCCGATAATGGCATCGGTGCCGTCAATCGCCTGTTCAACAGATGTATCCGGAGCACGCTTTGCACAGGCCGCCTCGGCGGCTGTACCGAACAGCTTCCAAAGTCCCCGGCAGCGGATCTTGGGATCGGAACGCGATGCCTCGGGCATGGTGCTGGGCTCCGTCTGGAAAGACATAAAAAGGAATGAAGCGGTACGGCGCTGCGGCGCCGTACCTGTTATGCGTGTCAGTCAGGCCCTAGCGTGACTTGGCAGCATTGATCAGCGTATCAACCGAGGCCGCATTGGCGTCAATATATGCGGCTACAACGGCATTGATGTCCTCACCGCGGCTGTCGACGGCAGCCATCATCTGCTGCTGGTCACCGGCATCCATCTTGTAGTTGGCAAGAATGTCGCCAGCTGCCGGCCATGTGTCGCTGAAACCCGACCATGTCACCTTGAAGATACGGGTCGGGCTGAAATCACAGTCGCCCGTTGCCGTCTTGTTCACGCCCCATGACGGATCATTGTAGCAATCGTCAGTACCAGCTGGCAGTGCAACCCACTCGGTCTCATACTCGGCAAGCGCCCAATGCGGCTGCCAGAAGGTCATCACAAGCGGAGACTTTTTGGCGATGGAGGCTTCAAGTTCGGTGATAAGCGCGCCTTCCGATCCAGCTGGAACGGCAGTGAAATCAATACCCATCGCTTCAAAGCGGTCCTTGCCGGGTGAACCCCAGTCAGCCGGATAATCCAGCAGACGGCCCTTTGGCAGGGTTTCGACTGACGCAAACTTGGTGGCGCAGGCATTCAGCGCTTCCCAGTCGGGAAGTCCTGGGCACAGTTCCTTCATATGAACGGTATAGAGAACACCTTCACGGGCTGCCAGACCAAGATCGCCGATATCGACAACCTTGCCGGCTGATTCTGCCTCGGCAAACTGGCCGGGCGCGTTTGATGTCCAGATTTCCATTGTAGCGTGCAGGTCGCCTTCGCCCAGTGCAATGAACTGCGGCCCGTAACCGGCAGTGACATATTCGATGGAATAGCCCGCCCTTTCAAGAATCGCACCGGCAACACGCGTTGACAGATGCTGTCCCGTCCATTCATTGATCGCCAATTTGATAGTTTTGTCGGTCGCACCCATCTCCAGCGCAATCGCTGGCGTGCAGGCAAGGCTTGCCGACATGGCGGCAGCGGCGATAAATCCTTTGGTCAATTTCATATTTCTTCCCCTGATGCTTCTTGTGGTTTTTGTGTTGTGGCATCGGCTGATTGACAGTAGCCGCGTGCGTCCACTTTTGGCTATGTTGCACGGGGATTCGTGGTTTGACAAAGCAATATCTGTATCAAATGCGCACAGGGGTGCTGGTTTGGGCGGTCCTGCCCGGAAGTGAAGAAAGATGTTTCGTCAGCCCGTTTGGCGGGGCATAGTTTCCGGGAAGCTGTGAGAAGGGGGAGATAGTAATGCAGGAAACGCGCATGCTGAAAGACCTGACGCATGGGTGGGATGACAACCCGGCGCGGTCACTTTCTCTGCACAAGAATGCCTATATCGACCCGGCCTGGCTGGCCGTTGACAAGCGTGAGATCTTTCACAAATCCTGGCAGTTTCTGTGCCATGAAGAAAAGCTGGCAAAGGCCGGAAGCTTTGCCACGGCCAACATTCAGGGACAAAGCATAGTTGCCATTCGCGGCAATGACGGTGACCTGCGCGCCTTCTACAATGTGTGCAAGCATCGTGGCCATGAATTGTTGCAGGGCGAAGGCACAACGCGGCGGGTGATCTGCCCGTATCATGCCTGGAGCTATGATCTTGACGGCAGCTTTCTTGAGGCGCGCCAGTCGCGTTTTATCGAGAATTTCAACAATGAGGATTTTTGGCTTGATCAGGTGCGGATAGAAACCTTCTGCCATTTCGTCTTTGTCAATCTGGACCCGGATGCGGCGCCGCTGGCAGAACAGTCTGGCGATCTGGCGAAAGAGATTATGTCCTATGCACCGGACATCGACAAACTGACCTTTGCGCACCGCCTGACCTATAACATCAAGGCGAACTGGAAGTCCGTGGTCGACAATTTTCTTGAATGCTACCACTGCCCGGTGGCGCATCGGGATTTCTGCACGCTGGTCGAGATGGACACCTACAAGGTGACAACGCATGGCATCTATTCCAGCCATATGGCAAAGGCTGGTCGTGAGGCGAACAAGGCGTATGGAACGGACGGCGCGACGGTCACCGATCATGCGGTCTGGTTCCTGTGGCCGAACACAACGCTGATGCGCTATCCCGGTCGCGGCAATTTCATGGTCTGGCGGTTTTACCCGGTTGGGCCCGAAGAGACCTATGAGGAGTTCGACTTCTTCTTCGAGACGGCCGAGGTGAATGACGCCGAAAAAGACGCCATCGCCTTTATCGATGATGTGCTGCAACCAGAAGATATCGGCCTTGTGGAAAGCGTTCAGCGCGGCATGCAGACGCCGGCCTATACACAAGGGCGCTATATGATCGATCCGGAAGGATCCGGCCTCAGTGAACATGCCGTGCATCATTTTCACTCGCTGGTTCTTGATGCCTATCGCCGCGGCGCCGCGTCATGAACACGCCCGATACATCATCCGATACATCATCTGGCACATCATTTGGGCCGCTTTCTGGCCGCGTTGCTGTTGTCACGGGCGGCACAGGCGGTATCGGTACGGCCATTGTCGCCCGGCTGGCGCGTGAAGGTGCAGACGTTATCGCCGCCGACTTGCAGGATAATGTGGCCCGCGCTGACGGGACCGTGTTTTGCGCCCTTGATGTGACAGGCGAAGACAGTGTTACGGCGCTGGCAGATTTCGTGCGGGGCGATCTGGGACGACTCGATATTCTGGTCAATGCCGCTGGCATCGAGATTGAAAAAACCATCGAGCAGACATCGCTTGATGAATGGAATCACATTTTTGCTGTGAATGTCACCGGCACGTTTCTGACCTCGAAATATCTGGTGGGCCTGATGCGCGAGACCGGCGGCGGATCGATCATCAATTTCGGGTCCTATGACGGGTTCATTGCTGATCCCGAACTGGCAGCCTATTGCGCAACCAAGGGTGCGGTGCATGCGCTGACCCGCGCCATGGCGTGTGATCATGGACCGGAAAATATCCGCGTCAATGCAATCTGCCCGGGCTATATCGATACGCCGATGCTGCAAAGCTTCTTCCGCCATGGTGACGAAGACAAGATGAAGGCCGCGGCGCGCGATGTGCATCCGATGAAACGCTATGGCACGCCGGATGATGTTGCCGGTCTTGTCAACTGGCTGGCTGGTGATGAGGCGCGCTATGCGTCGGGACAATTGTGGGTGCTTGATGGCGGTCTGTCAGCGCAAGTACAGCAGATGAAACTCTAGCGGAGCGGGCAGGGATGGCGAAAAGTGTAACCATCACCTGTGCGGTTACCGGCGGCATTCATACGCCCAGCATGTCGCCATATCTGCCTGTCACGCCGGCACAGATTGCCAGCGAGGCGATCGCCGCAAGCGAGGCCGGCGCCTCGATCATTCACCTGCATGCGCGCGATCCGAAAGACGGTAGGCCGACAGCTGATCCGGACGTGTTCATGGAATTTCTGCCTGTCATCAAACAGGGCTGCAATGCGGTGGTCAATATCTCCACTGGTGGCGGGCTCGGCATGTCGCTGGACGAACGTCTTGCCGCCGCCAACCGGGCATCGCCCGAGATGGCATCGCTCAATATGGGGTCGATGAATTTCGGGATTTTTCCGATGCTGGAAAAATACAGGGACTTCCAGCATGAGTGGGAACCGGCATTTCTTGAAATGACGCGTGACTTCATTTTCCGGAACACATTTCGTGATATCGAATTTGTGCTGCGTACGCTTGGCGATGATCACGGCACCCGCTTCGAGATGGAATGCTATGATCTGGGCCATCTTTACACAGTGGCGCATTTTGTGGATGCCGGGCTGATCAAGCCGCCTTTTTTCATCCAGATGATTTATGGCATTCTTGGCGGTGCAGGGGCCGAGATCGACAATCTGGTCCATATGCATAATGCGGCAGACCGGCTGTTTGGTGATGATTATGAATGGTCGGTGCTGGCAGCTGGCCGTCACCAGATACCGTTTGGCACCACAGCCGCTGTTCTTGGTGGCAATCTGCGGGTCGGTCTTGAGGACAGTCTGTTCATCGGCAAGGGTGAGCTGGCCGAAAGCAATGCAGACCAGGTCGCCAAAATTCGCCGGATTGTTGAGGATCTGTCCTTGCGCGTGGCAACGCCCGAGGAAACACGCGAACGCTTGCAGCTGAAAGGTGGCGATGCAGTTGCATTCTGACACCAGCATTCTGATACTGGTATTCTGACAAGACATAAGGGGAAGACACATGACCTACCAGACCAAGTTTCTGATCAATGGGGATATCGTGGCCGGCGAAGGTGAGGCCGTGCCTGTGATCAACCCGGCAACCGGCGATACCATCTGCAGCGTTGCCGAGGCCAGCAGTGAACAGGTCGATGCCGCGGTCCGGGCGGCGCAGGAAGCCTTCCCCGCTTTTGCTGCGCGCACGCCGGGTGACCGGTCGGCCCTGCTGCACGAACTGGCCAATCGGCTGGAAGCTGAGCGCGAGGCATTTGGCCGACTGGAATCGCTGGATTCGGGCAAGCCGGTCGGTGCCGCGATCGAAGAGATGGATGCCTGTGTCGATATCTTCCGCTTTATGGCTGGCGCTGTGCGCAACATGTCGGGCATTGCCGCCGGGGAATATATGGAAGGCTATACCTCGATGATACGGCGTGATCCGGTTGGCGTTGTTGCCAGTATCTCGCCCTGGAACTATCCGCTGATGATGGCCGCATGGAAGCTGGCACCGCCGCTGGCCACCGGGTGTACGATGGTGCTGAAACCGTCCGAGCTGACCCCGCTGACCACATTGAAGCTGGTCGGTATGTTGCAGGACATTTACCCGAAAGGTGTGGTCAATATCCTGTCCGGACGGGGCGGCACAACCGGCAGCCAGTTGATCAATCATGCCGGGATTGAATTCATCTCGCTGACCGGGTCAGTCCGCACAGCCAGCCAGGTGTTGCAGGCGGCATCCTCGACGATCAAGAACACGCATCTGGAACTGGGCGGTAAAGCGCCGGTGATCATCTATGATGATGCCGATGTCGCAAAAGTAATCGAAGAGCTGAAAGGTTTTTCTTTCTATAATGCCGGTCAGGATTGCACGCAGCCCTGTCGCTATTACGTCGCCGACAAGATTTACGATAATTTTGTTGCCGACTTCGCCGGGGCTATTTCCAGCATTGCCACCGGCCAGCCCGAGGATGATGGCGTCGAGATGGGCCCGATCATCACGGCTGCTCAATATGACCGGGTGCAGGCGATGGTCGACACGGCCCGCGATGGCAATCATATGGAGATCGTTACAGGCGGCAAGACAATTGGCGGTAACGGGTTTTTCTACGAGCCGACACTGATCGCAAATGCCCTTCAGGATGACACGGTTGTCCGCGAGGAAATTTTCGGGCCAGTGGTGACGGCGACCCGTTTCAGCGATGTCGAAACAGCGATCACCTGGGCGAATGATTCGCCCTATGGTTTGTCAGCATCGGTCTGGACGCAGGATATATCAAAAGCCATGCAGACAGTGGCGCGCTTGCGCTACGGCGTTACCTGGGTGAACACGCATCTTGTCGGCATTTCCGAAATGCCGCATGGCGGGATGAAAGCCTCGGGCTATGGCAAGGACATGTCGATCTACTCGCTGGAAGACTACACCGTGCCGCGCCATGTGATGATCGCGCACTGATATGGGTTGCGCCGGATGAGCAACAAACTGCAGGCCAGACATGCGCTGGTTACCGGTGGCAGTCGCGGCATTGGCCGTGCGATCACCGACAGGTTTCTGGCCGAGGGGGCGGTGGTGGCCAGTTGTGGCCGCGGCGACCGGCCGGATGATCTGGATCCGCGCGCAATCTGGCATCAAGCGGATATAGCGCAGCGCAGCGATGTTGATTCCCTGGCTGCCCGGCTTGCCGATGAATGGGGGCAGCTTGATATTCTGGTGAATAATGCCGGGGTGCAGGTTGAAAAGACTGTTCTTGAAAGTTCGGATGATGACTGGGATCTGGTGATGGGTGTGAACGCAAAGGGTGTGTTCATGGCCTGCCGGGCTTTTATGCCGCTGATGACATCTGGTGGCAGCATCATCAATATCGGTTCGATCAGTGGTCATCACGCCGACCCGTCGATGGCGCTGTATAATGCGTCAAAAGCATTTGTTCATGGGCTTACACGATCGATCGCGGTTGATCATGGCGGTGTGGGCATTCGCTGCAATGCCATTTGCCCGGGTTGGATCATGACCGGTATGGCGGATGCCGCCTTTGATCTGGCCACTGATCCGGCACGGGCAAAGGCAGATGCGTTGGCGCGCCACGCAGCTGGCCGCTTCGGTGATCCGGCCGATATCGCGTCGGCGGCTGTTTATCTGGCCTCTGATGATGCCGCCTTTGTGACGGGCCAGACGCTGACGGTTGATGGCGGGCTTGTGGCGGCATCGCCGTTGCAACCAGGCCTGCATTGATCTGGACCTGTCCTGATCTGGTGAAATAAGGGATAGAGATGATGGCTTCACACAAGCATGACGACAGTGTTTCGGTTGTTGGCATCCTTGGTTCGGGGGTGATTGGCGCCAGCTGGGCCAGCCTGTTTCTGGCCCGTGGTATGCAGGTTGACCTGTTTGATGCCGCGCCTGATGTCGCCGCAACGACAAACGCTTTCATCCGGCGGGCCTGGCCGCAACTGCGCGAACTGGACCTTGTCGAGACCGGGCTGGATATTGAAGATGCGCTGGCCAGACTGACGATCTGTGATACGGCGGCTGCGGCGGTGTACCGGGCCAGGTTTGTGCAGGAATCGGTGCCTGAAAGAATGCCGGTAAAGCATGCGATCTATGCCGAGATTGAACCGGTGCTGCGCCCTGATGCAGTGGTATCAACCAGTTCATCCGGTCTGTTGCTTGGTGATATGCAGCAGGGCTGGAAAGACCCGTCGCGCTTTATTCTGGGGCATCCTTTCAACCCGCCCCATTTGATCCCGCTGGTTGAACTTCTGGGCAATGAGAAAACTTCAGACGGGGTGCTGGAATTTGCCGCTGCCTTTTATGAGCGGTGCGGCAAGGAAACCATCTTCGTGCGCAAAGAGGTGCCGGCCCATGTGGCAAACCGGCTGCAGGCTGCGGTGTGGCGCGAGGCAATTCATCTTGTGGCTGAAGGGGTTGCCAGCGTTGGTGATGTCGACAAGGCGATGCGGGCAGGCCCTGGGTTGCGCTGGTCTGTAATGGGGCCGCATATGCTGTTCAGCCTTGGCAGTGGCGGTCTTGGCCTTGACGGCTTCTGCGCACGATATGGTGACAGTTTTCACACCTGGTGGGATTCGCTTGGCAGCCCGCGGCTGACGCCAGAGATTGCAGCGATGCTTGCCGACGGTGTTGCCGATGAGGAAGCTGGTCGTTCGTTCGAGGAATTGGTCGAGGAACGTGATCGCAAACTTATTGCCGCCATCACGGCGATGAAGGATATTTGAACAGGAAAGGTTGCGTGTGATGGCTGAGTTTATGACATTGAAACAGGCTGTCTCGACGCATCTTGAGGACGGCATGTTTGCCGCCTTTGAAGGCTTTACCCACCTTATGCCCTATGCCGCCGCGCATGAGGTGATCCGCCAGAACAGGCACGATCTGACTGTTGTGCGGATGACGCCCGATGTGATCTATGACCAGCTGATCGGTATGGGTTGCGTTGCCAAAATGATCTTCTCATATGCTGGTAATCCGGGGGTAGGCCTGTTGCGCCGCCTGCGGGATTCGCTGGAGAATGACTGGCCGCACCGGATCGAGATTGTGGAACATTCACATGCCGCGCTTGCTCATGCCTATGAAGCGGGCGCATCGCGGCTTCCCTTTGCGGTATTGCGCGGTTATGTCGGCACCGACTTTGCCGCGGTCAATCCGGAAATCCGCAGCGTTACCTGCCCGTTCACTGGTGAAGAGCTTGCTGCGGTGCCGGCGATAAACCCCGATATCACATTCATTCATGCGCTGAAGGCGGACCGTGCTGGCAATGTGCTGATCGAAGGCATCACCGGGGTCCAGAAAGAGGCGGTGCTTGCGGCCGGCAAAGCCGTGGTGACGGTAGAGGAAACGGTCGACAGTCTTGACCCGCATCCCAACGCCCTTGTGTTACCGCACTGGGTTGTTACCGCGGTCGCCGAGGTGCCTGGCGGGGCGCATCCATCCTATGCCCATGGCTATTACCCGCGTGACAATGCCACCTATAGGGCGTGGGATGCCATTTCGGCTGACCGCACCAGATTTCTGGACTGGATGAAGACACATGTCATTGATGAGGATGCGCGGGTCTTTGCCACGCGTGTGGCAAAACTGACAGACGGATAAACGTGGACAAATGGGTATCGTGGGATGAACGCCGAATTCACTGCCGATGAAATGATGACAATTGCCGCGGCGCGCCTGCTGACCTCAGATGATGTGTGTTTTGTCGGCATCGGCCCGCCATCGGCCGCCTGCAATATGGCGCGCCTGACACATGCGCCGGGAATCACCCTGATCTATGAATCAGGCACCATCGGCACGGCCCCGACGGTATTGCCATTATCGATTGGCGATGGTGAATTGTGCGATACAGCGCTGACCACCGTGTCGGTGCCCGAGATGTTTCGCTATTGGCTGCAGGGCGGGCATATCACTGTCGGTTTTCTGGGTGCGGCGCAGATTGACCGGTTTGCCAACATCAACACCACGGTGATCGGTGATTATGCCGCCCCGCGGACCCGTCTTCCGGGTGGCGGCGGGGCGCCCGAAATCGCCAGCCTGTCGCAAAAGGTGTTTGTCACCATGAAGCAGTCGCTGCGCAGCATGGTTGAGGAAATAGATTTCGTTACCAGCTTCGGGCATGGCAATGGGGCAGGGGATCGCGCTGCCATCGGACTGACAACCTTTGGCCCGGCCGCGCTGATCACCGACCTGGCGTTGTGGGAGCCAGACCCCGAAACAGCCGAGTTGACGGTAACGAGTCTGCATCCCGGCATTGACCGACAGGCGGTTCAGGACCAGTGCGGCTGGCCGGTCCGCTTTGCCGAGGGGCTGGTTGAATCACCGCTGCCAACAGAAGAAGAGCTGTCGGCACTGCGCGAGATAAAGGCCCGAACCGAGAAGGCGCATGCCCCGCGCCCCTAGGCATGGCTGATCCTTCGTCATCTTGGGGTGCGCCCATTTAGAACTGGAAAGACGGCCCCTGTTCCGTCACTCTGTTGCCACCGGTTTCAGAGCAACGACAGGATTTGTATTTTGGCGGAGCGGTCATTCAAGAAAGAAGTCCAGCAACTGCGTATTGGCGCTGGCGAAGAGTTTCGCGGCGAAGGCATTCTGGCGATTACCAAGGCGTTGCTGGAAAATGGTGTTGGTTATGTTGGCGGTTATCAGGGCGCGCCGATCAGCCATCTGATGGATGTGCTTGCCGATGCCGAAGATATCCTTGGTGAACTGGGCGTGCGCTTTGAATCCTCTGCATCCGAGGCCAGTGCAGCAGCCTCGCTGGCAGCATCTGTACATTACCCGATCCGCGGCGCGATCACCTTCAAATCTACCGTTGGCACCAATGTTGCGTGTGATGCGCTGGCCAATCTTGCTTCTGGCGGGGTTCTTGGCGGCGCGTTGATCATTGTGGGTGAGGATTATGGCGAAGGCAGCTCGATCATGCAGGAGCGCAGCCACGCCTTTGCGATGAAGTCCCAGATATGGCTTCTTGACCCGCGCCCCAATCTGCCGTCGATTACCGAGGCGGTTGGCCATGGCTTCAACCTGTCCGAAGCCTCAAACACCCCGGTGATGCTGGAAGTGCGCATTCGCAGCTGTCATGTGCATGGCAGTTTCACTGCCGCAGATAACCGGCCGCCAGCCCTGTCGGTGCGCGATGCGCTGGCCAATCCGCGGCGGGATACGGCGCGGGTTGTGTTGCCGCCAGCATCCTATGTGCATGAAAAGGAAAAATATGAGAAGCGGCTGCCCGCGGCGATCGATTATATCGTCGAAAACGGCCTGAATGAATGTTTCGGGCCAGAGGACACCAGGGTCGGCATTGTGTTGCAGGGGGGCATGTATAATGGCGTGATCCGGGCGTTGCAGCGCCTTGGCCTTGCCGATGTCTATGGCAAAAGCGCGGTGCCGCTTTATGTATTGAACGTGACCTATCCGCTGGTGCCGGATCAGTTCCTGTCCTTTTGTGAAGGCAAGGACCATGTCCTGATTGTCGAAGAAGGACAGCCGGATTTCATCGAGGAATCGTTGCGCGCCACCCTGCACCGGGCCGGGGCGCATATCGCGGTTTCCGGCAAGGATGTGTTGCCGATGGCGGGCGAATATACTGGCGCTGTCATGCTGAAAGGGGTAAGCGCATTCCTGACAAAAGCCGCGCCGCATCTGCTGCCCGATAGCAGGCGGGCACCCAATCAGCCAGAGGCCGATCCCGACATGCCGGATCTGTCGAAAACGGTTCCGCCGCGCCCGCCGGGCTTTTGTACAGGGTGTCCGGAACGCCCGATCTTTGCCGCGCTGAAACTGGCCGAACAGGAACATGGCCCCTTTCAGGTGGCTGGCGACATTGGCTGTCATCTGTTTGGGTCGCTGGCGCCATTCAATATTGGCGGCACGACAATGGGCTATGGCCTGGGTCCGGCCTCAAACGCTGCCTTTCATGGTGGCGATGGTGAAAATCGACCGATTTCGATCCTTGGTGATGGCGGCTTCTGGCACAACGGGCTGAACAGTTCGATCGGCAATGCTGTCTACAACAAGGGTGATGGTATCACCGTCATCATTGACAATTTCTACTCGGCTGCAACCGGCGGTCAGGACCTGTTGTCATCGCGCGCCGATAACGCCACGCGCGACACACGTCACCCGATTTCAAAAGCGGTTGAAGGTGTTGGTGTCGACTGGGTGCGGGAGGTTGACCGGACCTATGATGTGGGCCGGATGCGCGCGGTGATAGACGAGGCATTGACCACCGACCATAGCGGGCCAAAGGTGATTGTCGCGTCGTCTGAATGCATGTTGAACAGACAGCGCCGTGAAAAGCCGTTGATGAAAAAGGCGGTCTCTGACGGCCGTCGTGTTGTGAAGCCGAAATTCGGTGTGGATGAGGATGTATGTACTGGCGATCATGCGTGCATGCGCCTGTCGGGATGCCCGTCACTGACCCTGAAGACGCTGGATGATCCGCTGCGAGATGATCCGGTGGCACATATCGACCAGAGCTGTGTGGGATGTGGAAATTGCGGTGAGGTTGCTGATGCGGCGGTTCTATGTCCGTCCTTTTATCAGGCAGATCTTGTCCATAATCCGCGAGCAGGTGAACGGATGATGGCACGACTGCGCCGGTCGGTGATCGGCTGGTTGCAGCGCCGTCGGGCCGCCCGCCGCCTGCAGTTTGAGACAGTGGCCTGATCATGACGCCAGGCATCGCAGATCAGACCCACGGTCAAGCTGGGCTGGACAACATCATAAAGCTGGCGGTGATGGCTGTTGGTGGCCAGGGCGGCGGTGTGTTGACAAGCTGGATTGTCGATCTTGCCGAAGCGAATGGCTATGCCGCGCAGTCAACCTCTGTTGCGGGTGTCGCCCAGCGCACAGGTGCCACGATTTATTATGTCGAGATGCTGGCCGATACCGGCCGCAAGCCGGTTTTTTCCCTGATGCCTGCCGAGGCCGATGTTGACATATTGATTGCTGCCGAATGGATGGAGGCCGGGCGGGCGATGATCCGCAATTTCGTGTCGCCTGATCGCACGGTCCTGATTGCCTCATCACACCGTACACTTGCCGGCATCGAAAAATCAGTGCCGGGCAATGGCATCGCCGATGATGACGAGGTACGACGCGCGGCAGAAAAAATGGCCCATAAGGTCATCGCGTTTGATATGGAGGCGATTGCAGCAGACGCCGGCACAATGATTTCTGCCAGCCTGTTTGGTGCGCTGTCGGGTGCCGGGGTTCTGCCTTTTTCCAGACAGGCCTTTCATGACACGATCCGGCGCGGCGGCCGCGGGGTTGAGGCATCGCTGGCAGCATTTGACGTGGCACATGAACGCGCCGCATCAGGCGGTGGTGATGTGCCTGCTGCACCGCCAAAGCCGCGTCTGAACACAGTGCCAGCTGTCAACGGCCCGGCCCGTCTTGTCGAGCAATGGCGCGGTTTGAATGCGCGGCTGGCCGATCTTCCCGATGCGGCGCGCCCGCTAGCCGAGGCCGGACTGCGCAAGGTGGTTGATTATCAGGATGCTGCCTATGGTGCGGCCTGGTTTGATTGCCTTGAAACGCTTGTGACACTCGACAGGCAGCATGGTGGCGGCAGGCATGATTTTGCCTTTTCCGCACAGGCTGCCAAATATCTGGCGAATGCATGGTGCTATGACGACATTATCCGGGTGGCCGACCTGAAGACGCGTGCGGCTCGCACATCGCGCATCGATGACGAGGTTGGTGCCAGTGCGGCCACTATTGTTCAGGTAACCGAATATGTGCATCCGGGTGCTGCCGAGTTCATTTCGATGATGCCGCGCCGGATCGGTCGCTATATCGATGCACGGCCCCGGCTGGTGCAGCGCATTGATCGGCTGGTCAATCGGGGCCGGCGTATCAGATCGGATTCACTGCGCGGGTTCTTTGGCTTTTATCTGCTGGCGGGCATGCGGCGCTGGCGGCGCGGGCTGTATCGGCATGCCAGTGAAATGGCGCATATCGATGCCTGGCTGGCCGCGGCAACGGAACGGCTGCCGCATGATTACGCGCATGCTGTCAGCATTTTGAAGGCCCGGCGGCTGATCAAGGGCTATAGCGACACGCATGCACGCGGGCTTGGCAAGTTTGACAAGGTCATGCAGGGGGCCACGCGTCTTGCCAATCACCCGGATGCCGGTGAGTGGACCGAACGGCTGATCCGCACGGCGCTTGCCGATGCTGAAGGCAATGCACTGGATGGTGCATTGAAAACGGTGGACAGTTTCGTGGATGTTGATGGTGGCGCGGCGGGTACGGCCTAGCCGCCAGCCGCATGCGTATCCAGAATCTGGCGGGCAATGATCTGCTTTTGCACCTCGCTGGCACCTTCATAGATTCGCAGTGCCCGAATTTCCCGATACAGTTCCTCAACCTTGACGCCGGTGCGCACACCATCACCGCCATGCAGCTGCACAGCCTTGTCAATCACCGCCTGCGCGGTTTCAGTGGCATGCAGCTTGGCCATGGATGCTTCCCGGCTGACCCGCGCCGCCCCTTTATCCTTGGTCCAGGCGGCCCGATAAATCAGCAAGGCGGATGTATCGATATCGAGCGCCATCTCGGCAAGGCTGGCCTGAACTGTCTGCATGGCGGCCAGCGGCGCACCGAACAATTCACGCTGGCTGGTGCGGGTCAGGGCTTCATCAAGGGCACGCCGGGCAAACCCCAGCGCGGCCGCACCAACGGTGGACCGAAAGACATCAAGCACCGCCATGGCAATGCCAAAACCCTTGCCGGCAGTGCCGATCAGCGCGTCTCCTGGCAGCTTCATGCCGTCGAAGCGCAGTCTTGCCAGCGGATGCGGGGCGATCACGTCAAGGCGTTCGACAATCTCCAGCCCGGGCGTATCTGCCGGTACCAGAAAACAGGACAGGCCTTTGGCACCCGGCCCCTCGCCGGTGCGGGCGAACAGCGTGTAGATATCGGCAATGCCGCCATTTGAAATCCAGGTCTTTTCGCCGTCAATGACCCAGCCATTACCATCGGCCTTGGCGGTGGTGGACATGTTGGCCACATCTGACCCGCTGGCTGGTTCCGACAGCGCAAAGCCGGCAATGGCACTGCCCTCTGTGGTTTTTGTCAGCCATTCGCGGTGTCCGGCATCACCGAACAGGCTGACCGGTCCCATGCCAAGGCCCTGCATGGCAAAAGCAAAATCAGCCAGACCATCATGGCGGGCCAGCGTTTCACGGACCAGACACAAGCTACGCACATCCAGTGTCGGCTGGTCCAGATTGGCGGTATGCCTCAGCCAGCCAGCCGCCCCCAGATCGGTGACAAGCTGCCGGCAGGCGGCGTCCACATCACTATGATCAACGCTAAGATGGGTTGCGCACCAGTCATCAAGCGCGCTGGCCAACTCGCGGTGAGCGGTGTCCAGAAAAGGCCAGTCAAGAAAGCTGCGATCCGGCATCAGTCCCCCTCGAAGACCGGCTTTTCCTTCGCAACAAAGGCCTTGTAGGCGCGTCGGAAATCTTCGGTCTGCATGCAGATGGCCTGTGCCTGTGCCTCGCTTTCGATGGCGGCTTCAAGGCTCATCGACCATTCCTGATTCAGTTGTGTCTTGGTCATCATGTGGGCAAAGTTCGGACCGGCAGCGATGCGGCTGGCCAGGGTATTTGCGGCCTCATCGAGTGCGCTGGCCGGGTGGATTGCATTCCAGAACCCCCATGCCAGGCCCTCATCGGCACCCATACTGCGGCCGGTATAAAGCAGGTCCGCAGCGCGGCCCTGTCCGATGATTCTCGGCAGCATCGCGCAGGCACCCATATCACAGCCGGCCAGCCCGACACGGGTAAACAGGAAGGCGGCTTTTGCCTCGGGCGTTGCCAGTCGCATATCTGCTGCCATCGCCAGAATGGCCCCGGCGCCAACGCAGATACCGTCAACAGCGGCGATCACCGGCGTGCCGCAGGACAGCATGGCCTTGACCAGATCGCCAGTCATCCGGGTGAAGCGCAGCAAGCCCTTCATATCCATATCGACAAGCGGCCCGATGATGTCATGTACATCACCGCCCGAGCAGAAATTGCCCTCATTTGATGCCAGAATGACGGCATCCACGTCATCTGCATAGACCAGGCTGCGAAAGCAATCGCGCAATTCGGCATAGCTGTCGAAGGTCAGCGGGTTTTTGCGGTCAGCCCCCTGCAGGCGAATGGTCGCCACGCGGTCCTGCCAGTGCCAGTCGAAATGCGTTGGCTGCAAATCCTTCATCACGGTCATTCTTCATCATCTCCCAGCTGTTCCAGCAGACCGGCAAGCAGATCAAGCTGTTCGCTGTCGAGATTGGCAAACATGCCATTGACCCATGTTTCGTGCGCCACCGCCATCTGCTGAAAGCGCTGATGGCCAAGGCTGGTTAGCCTGACAGTAGCTGCCCGCTTGTCATCCGGGGCAACCTCACGCAGGACAAGACCTTCACGGATCAGGCTCTCAACAATACCGGTCACATTGCCGTTGGACACTTTCAGATGCGTCGACAGTGCGCTCATCCGTAAGCCGTCTTCATGCCAGCTCAGCGTCGCCATGACATCAAATCGCGGCAAGGTGGTTTCGAAATCGTCACGAAGCGACGCGCGCAATCTGTTCAGAAAATTGCGGTTGCGGTCAAGCATACGCAGCCATACCCGCAGGCGCTGCTTTGACAGGGACATCCCGGCATGGTCGTTCAGTGCTGCTGGATACAGTGGATGCAGTGTGCTGTCCTTCATCCTTCACCGCCATTGATTGCTATTGTCTGGCCATTCACCGCATCAGACCCCTGCCCGCACAGCCACAAGGCAGCAGTACTGACTTCCTGCGGCGTGATCAGCCTGCCAAGCGGGCTCATCTCGGCAAGGGCACCCGTTGCATCCTCACGCGACTTGCCGGTCTTGGCAATGATATTGTCGATGCTGCGGTCGGTCATCTCGGTGTCCAGATATCCCGGACACAGTGCATTTGCGGTGATACCGCTGCTGGCAAGTTCTGCCGCTGTCGATCTTACCAGCCCGTTGACCCCGTGTTTGGAAGCACTGTAGGCGCTGGCATAACGGTGGCCGGACAGTCCGGTGATGGAAGAGATGGCAATCAGCCGTCCCCAGCTGCATTTGGCATTGCGAAGCTGCTGCAGGCCGGCCCGAAAGGTCAGAAAACATCCGGTCAGATTGACCGCCATGATGCGGTGCCACATCTCGGTAGATGTGCGATGCAGGGGTGCGCTTTCGGCGATGCCGGCATTGGCAATGACGATATCTGCATGTCCGATTGATTCGAACATCGCATCGGTCGCTGTCTCATCGGTGACATCCAGTATGTGCGCGGTGATGCCATGCGTGGCGTCAGTGACGGCCTGAAGCGGTTCGGGGCGGCGTCCACAGATATGGACATCGCCGCCAGCGGCAGCAAAATCTTCGGCCAGAACCCGGCCAAGCCCGCTGCCACCACCGGTAACCAGAATTCTCTTCCCTGATAAATCCACCTGTGCTTCCCCCTCGTTAGGCTCACCACCTTATGCCATCAATTGCGGCCGGGCGAGTCTCTGCGCCATCTAGACGCGGATGCCAATCCCTTCTCCGCGCTCTGACAGACGTTGCAGCTGATCGCGTCCGGGATGATATGGTTCTGGCCATGCCTCGTCCTTGTCACCCAGAGCCGCTGCGGCGTGCAGCGTCCAGTAGGGGTTTGCAAGGTGCGGGCGGGCAAGGCACACAAGATCGGCACGACCCGCCATCAGGATCGAATTCACATGGTCAGGTTCATAGATGTTGCCGACCGCCATGGTCGGGATATTGCGCTCGTTGCGGATCCTGTCTGAAAACGGCGTCTGGAACATGCGCCCGTAAACAGGCCGTGCCTCGATCGATGTCTGTCCGGCGGACACATCAACAATATCAACACCGGCACTGCGGAACGCTTCGGCAATCTCGACCGCCTCGCTGCCATCCACACCTGTTTCTGCAACCCAGTCGGTTGCCGAGATGCGCACGGACATTGGCCGGTCTTCTGGCCACACAGCCCGCATCGCTGAAAACAGCTCCAGCGGATAGCGCAGCCGGTTCTCCAGACTGCCGCCATATTCATCGCTGCGATGGTTTGACAGCGGTGAGATGAAGGACGACACCAGATAGCCATGCGCGGCATGCAGCTCGATCATGTCAAAGTCGCATCTGGTTGCCATTTTGGTGGCTGCCACAAATTCAGCCGTGACCATATCCATGTCCCGGCGGTCCATTTCTTTCGGCACGGCATTGGCCGGCGACCACGCAATTGCTGATGCCGACAGCAGTGGCCAGTTGCCATCGCGCAATGGTGCGTCCATCTCTTCCCAGCCAAGCTGCGTTGATCCCTTGCGCCCGGCATGGCCGATCTGCATGCAGATTTTCGCCTCGGTCTCGGCATGAACGAAATCGACGATCCGCGTCCAGCCGGCCTCATGTTCAGGGGTATAGAGCCCGGGGCAGCCCGGGGTGATGCGGCCCTGGGCACTGACGCAGGTCATCTCGGCATAGATCAGGCCGGCACCGCCCTTGGCGCGTTCGGCGTAATGCACAAGATGCCAGTCATTAGGTGTGCCATCGACGGCCTTGTACTGCGCCATGGGTGATACAACCAGGCGGTTTTTCAGGCGCATGTCGCGCAGGCGATAAGGCGCAAACATCGGGGCGCGATGAATGCCATTTTCACCCGCCTGCTGCTGGAACCAGATTTCGGCTGATTTCAGCCATTCAGCATCGCGCAGGCGCAGATTTTCATGGCCAATCCGCTGTGATCGTGTCAGCAGCGAATAGTTCAGCTGCACCGGATCAAGGTGCAAATACCGCTCGACATCCTCGAACCATTCGGTTGAGTTGCGCGCCGCAGACTGCAGGCGCAACACATCCAGCCTGCGATCTTCCTGATAGCGGGAAAAGGCGTTGTCCAGAGTGGCTTCACTGGTCAGCAGATCGGCAAGGGAAATGGCGGATTCAAGTGCAAGCTTGGTCCCCGATCCAATCGAAAAATGGGCTGTGGCCGAGGAGTCGCCCAGCAGCACAACATTCTTGTGATACCAGTTTTCACACAGAACACGATTGAAGTTCAGCCAGGCTGACCCGCGCATATGACGGGCATTCGACATCAGGCTGTGGCCGCCCAGATGCGCTTCAAAAATCTCTTCACATGCCGCGATGTTTTCATCCTGCGTCATGTCACCAAAGCCCCAGGCATCCCAGGTGTCTTCGCTGCATTCCACAATGAAGGTCGCCGTATCTTCTTCGAACTGATAGGCGTGCGCCCACACCCAGCCATGGCGTGTTTCTTCAAAAATGAACGTGAAGGCGTCATCGAACTTCTGCCGCGTGCCAAGCCAGACGAACTTGCAGGCGCGCCGGTCAATTTCGGGGCGGAACGCATCTTCGAAATGCGCGCGAATGCGGGAATTCACACCGTCAGCCGCCACCACCAGATCATGGTCGGCGCACAGCGCATCAATATCATCGATATCAGTCTCGAATTTCAGCGTCACGCCCAGCGCAGAGGCGCGGTCCTGCAACAGCATCAGCAGCTTTTTCCGCCCAATGCCACAAAAGCCATGACCGCTGGATACCAGACGCTGACCCTTGTGAATCAGCGCAATATCATCCCAGTAGGCAAAATATTCCTTGATCGCAGCAGCACTGACGGGATCATTTTCATGCAGGTTGGCCAATGTTTCGTCGGACAACACAACGCCCCAGCCGAATGTGTCATCGGCACGGTTTCTCTCAATCACCGTGATATCATGGGACGGATCCCGCAATTTCATGCTAATCGCGAAGTACAATCCGGCCGGACCACCACCAAGACAGGCAATTTTCATCGTCAGAGCCTCTTCAAAGCTTGCAAGCGCCACCGCAGCCTTTGCAGGGATGCTCTTATGAGAATGACATTGGCGCAGAACAATTTCAAGCTTAAACCAATTGCATTTATGCCACAGCCGCATCTATAGTAGTTGGCAGGTGGGCCGAAAACGAGGATGGCAGGCACACCAGAAACCGGGGCGTTGTGAGGAAACAGATGAAGGTATTCAGCTTTTCGCAGGATATCGGATTTCGGCATTGCGATCCGGCCGGGATCGTTTTCTACCCACGATATTTTGAGATGATGAACGATGCGGTGGAGCTGTTTTTCCGTGATGTGGTCGACTGGCCCTTCAGCCGCATGCACGCTGTGGACCGGCGCGGGATTCCAGCCGTATCCGCGCATCTTGATTTCAAGTCACCGGGGCGTCTGGGTGACCAGCTTGACTGGACATTGAGGGTCAGCCGGCTTGGCCGGTCCAGCGCCACCATGATGCATCAGGCCATGATCGGTGATACCGAGATATTGAGCGGGACGACAACGATCGTTCATACCGATCTGGACAAAATGGGCGCTCTGGCATGGACGGATGACGTTCGCGGCGCGTTGGCCGCTTATGTCAATGACGGGGAGGCAGGCTGACATGCCATTGACGGACATACAGCCGGCGGGCTGGAAGGCACCGAAGGGTTATGCCAATGGCATGCTGGGTGAAGGCAGGGTGCTCTGCATAGGCGGGCAGATCGGCTGGAATGCGGATCAGCGCTTTGAGGTGCATGATTTTATCGGGCAGATGCAACAGACATTGCGCAACATTGTCGAGGTGGTTGAAGCGGCAGGTGGCCAGATTGAAGATATCGCGCGCCTGACCTGGTACGTGACCGACAAGGCTGAATATCTGGCCAGCCAAAGCGCTGTCGGGGCAGCTTATCGCGAGGTCATGGGCTATCACTTTCCGGCGATGACAATGGTGGTGGTCAGTGCACTGGTAGAGGATGAAGCCCGTCTGGAGATTGAGGCAACGGCCATTTTGCCAAAGCAAGAGGATGGCTGACAGCAAAGTCTGCCGCCAGATGCAAGGGGGAGATTTTCAATGTATGTATCTGCACATTCCGACAGTTTCTCGCGTGATAATCTGCCCGCCGCGTCGGACTGGCCAGACCTGCTGACTGACGGTTTTGATTATGGTGAACGTTTGAACGCAGGTGTCGAGCTGACCGATGCCATGGTGGATCGCGGCTTTGGTGATGCTGTGGCGCTGATCGGCAACGGGCGGCAGCGCACCTACAAGGAGCTGGCCGACTGGACCAACAGGCTGGCGCATGCGCTGGTTGATGATCTCAAGATCAAGCCCGGCAATCGGGTGCTGATCCGGTCGGCGAACAATCCGGCGATGGTTGCCTGCTGGATTGCCGCGACCAAGGTTGGTGCGGTCGTGATAAATACCATGCCGCTGCTGCGGGCTGGCGAGCTGGCCAAATATGTGGACAAGGCCGAGATATCACACGCGCTGTGCGATACAAGACTGATGGATGAGCTGACAGCCTGCGCCAAGACCAGCGCGTGGCTGAAGACAGTTGTCGGGTTTGACGGCACCGCCAATCACGATGCCGAACTGGACAGGCTGGCCCTGTCCAAACCGGTGCGTTTTGATGCTGTTGAAACGGCATCGGATGATGTGGCACTGATCGGCTTTACCTCCGGGTCAACGGGTGAGCCGAAAGGCACGATGCATTTTCATCGCGATCTGATGATCATTGCCGATGGCTATGCGCGTGAGGTGCTGAAGGTGACGCCGGATGATATTTTCATTGGGTCACCGCCGCTGGCCTTCACCTTCGGGCTGGGCGGACTGGCCGTGTTCCCGCTGCGGTTTGGTGCCACCGCCATTCTTCTGGAGAATGCCACACCGCCACATCTGGTCGAGATGATTGAGACCTATAAGGCAACTGTCTGCTTTACAGCGCCTACAGCTTACCGGGTGATGCTGGCGGCGATGGATGAGGGGGCTGATCTTGGCTCTCTGCGGGCTGCTGTATCGGCTGGCGAGACATTGCCAGCCCCGGTCTATAGTGACTGGATGGCAAAAACCGGCAAGCCAATGCTGGACGGCATCGGGGCCACAGAATTGCTGCATATCTTCATCAGCAACCGCTTCGATGATCATGCGCCCGCCAGTACCGGCAGGCCGGTTCATGGGTATGAAGCAAAGATTATTGGACCTGACGGTGCGCCCCTTCCCGATGGTGAAGTGGGCCGGCTGGCGGTGCGCGGGCCAACCGGCTGTCGTTATCTGCGCGGTGAACGCCAGCAGGAATATGTGGCCGGTGGGTGGAACATCACTGGTGACAGTTTTTCACGCGATGAGAACGGATATTTTCACTTTGCCGCACGGAATGACGATATGATCATTTCGTCAGGCTATAACATCGCCGGCCCCGAGGTAGAGGCAGCGTTGCTGTCACATGAGGCGGTTGCAGAATGTGCGGTGATAGGTGTGCCGGATGAAGAGCGCGGGGCGATTGTCGAGGCGCATGTGGTGCTGCGCGGCGACATGACCGGGGATGCGCAGACCGGGGATGCGCAGATGATCAAGGCCCTGCAAGACCACGTAAAGGCAACCATCGCGCCGCATAAATATCCGCGTGTGGTCATGTTCACTGATGCGCTGCCAAAGACCGAGACCGGAAAAATCCAGCGGTTTCGTCTGAAGCAGACGGCGGGCTAGGGGGCGGTCATGGCGCAAAAAAAACCACTTCGCATCAGCATAATCGGCGCTGGGCCGGCTGGTCTCTACACCGCTATTCTGGCGCGCCAGCATCTTGGTGATGCTGTGATCGAGGTGATTGAGCAGAACCCGAAAGGGGCCACTTTCGGCTTTGGCGTGGTCTTTTCAGACAAGGCCCTGGATTTTCTGTCTGCCGGCGACCCGCAAACAGTGGCTGACCTCGACCCGTGGATGGAACGCTGGGACAATATGACCCTGAACCACCCCGACGGGCGGGTTGTTCTTGACGGGATTGGCTTCAGCGCGATCGGGCGGTTGAAATTGCTGCAGCTGCTGGAAGCGCGGGCGGCTGATCTGGGGGTAAATATTACCTATGACAGGGCCATTGATGATCCGGACAAGCTCAAGGCGGATGTTATCATTGGCGCGGATGGACTGAACTCGGTGGTACGCCGGGCCAACGAGGCCGGTTTTTCCCCCACCATCGACCATTTTACAAACCACTTTGCCTGGTTCGGCAGTGATGGAGTGTTTGATACGCTGACCCAGAGTTTTATCCATACCGAACACGGTCCGATGAATGCGCATCACTATCGCTATGCCCCTGATCGCAGCACATTTATTGTTGAATGCGGGCCGCAGACATGGGCGGCGCATGGCTTCGATACGATGGACGAAGATGACAGTGCAGCCCGATGTGCCGATCTGTTCCGTGACGTTCTTGGCGGTGCGCGTCTGGTGACCAACAAATCTGCCTGGCGGGTGTTTCCGCGGCTGTGGTGTGCAGGCTGGGTTGCCGGACGGCAGGTGATATTGGGTGATGCGGCGCACACATCGCATTTTTCGATCGGATCGGGAACAAGGCTTGCAATGGAAGATGCGATTGCGCTTGTTCAGGCACTGGCAGCGCATGAGGACGTGCCAACGGCGCTTGCCGCCTATCAGGATGCACGCCTGCCTGTTGCCCGGAAAATTGTTACGGCGGCCAATACGTCGGCGCGCTGGTATGATGATTTTGGTGCGCATATGCAACTGCCACCGCTGGATTTTGCTTATGGATATCTGACCCGGTCCGGCCGCATGACGCCGGCGCGGGCACGCCGCCTGGCGCCAGCCTTCATGGCGGAATATGACGCGGCAACGCTTGCCGCAACGCAAGATCAGGTGCCGGCATCGCTGCCAGGTTCTGATGCGATCGGCTTTGATCGTGCGGCGCATGCCAATTGTTCGGCAATCCTGTGGGACAATCTGCAACGCAACCCTCATAAGCTGGCAATTATTTGCAAGACGGGCATCGGCGAGATGGGGGATGTCACCTATGCCGAACTGATCGCGCAGGCGGCACAGTGGGGTAACGCCTTCATCGCTGCCGGCCTTCAACGCGGCGACCGCATTCCCTTCTTTCTGGATGATACGCCGTCCTATCCGGCGGCATTTTTCGGGGCGGTTCGCGCCGGCTTTGTGCCGGTATTGCTGAACACCCAGACGAATGCCGATACGCTGTCCTATTTCCTTGGTGATACCGAGGCGCGGATCGTGCTGTGCGAGGCGGCGTTCCTGTCATCCTTCCCGCCTGACATGCTGGCCCACAGCAGTGTCGAACAGCTTGTCGTTGTGAATGGTGATGCGGATGAAGACGGGCATATCTCGCAGCAGGATTTTCTGGCCGATCAACCGCTCACGCTGGACTGCGCCAATACAACGCCCGGTGACATGGCGTTCTGGATGTATTCGTCGGGAACGACCGGACGGCCAAAGGGCATTGTCCATCTGCATCATGATATGGCCTACACGCAGCAATCCTATGGCCGGCAGGTGCTGGGAATTACCGCTGATGACATATGTTTTTCTGTGCCAAAGATCTTTTTTGCCTATGGGTTTGGCAATTCCATTACCTTTCCTTTTTCGGTTGGCGCCACCTCTGTGCTGTTGCCGGGCCGCCCCGATCCGGCAACGATTTTCGACACGATAGAACGCTGTCGGCCAAGCCTGTTTTTTGGACTGCCGACACTTTATACCGCTTTGTGCAGCGCCGACGGTGCTGGCGCGCGTGACCTGTCCTCGATCCGCCGATCAGTCTCGGCAGCCGAAACCTTGAGCCAGGATATCTATGATGCGTGGAAGGGGCTGTGCGGGCATGGCCCAACCGAGGGGCTGGGGTCAACCGAATTGCTGCATATTTATCTGTCCAACCATCCGGATGATCACCGCGTTGGCGCCGCTGGCGCCCCGGTGCCGGGTTATGAGGTGCAACTGCAGCGCCTTGACGGCAGTCCTGCATCTCCGGGCGAGGATGGTGTGATGATGGTGCGCGGCGATTCATCGACGCCCTGCTATTGGCGACGTGCCGACAAGACAGCAGAGACAATGCGCGATGGCTGGATCTATACCGGTGACCGGTTTATCGAGCGCGATGGCTATTACTATTTTCAGGGCCGCGCCGATGATCTGATCAAGGTGTCCGGGCAATGGGTCTGGCCTCTTGAAATAGAGCGCTGCCTGAATGAACAAGATGACGTCACTGAATGCGCTGTGCTGGCGCATCAGCTTGCCGACGGGCGGATGACTTTGCGAGCGGTGGTTGCGCTGCGTGACGGAATGCCTGGCGATGATGCCACAACAAGGCGTCTTCAGGACTTTGTGCGGGGCGAGCTGATGCCGTTCAAATATCCGCGGATTGTAGAATACACCGCATCCTTGCCAAAGACCGGCACAGGGAAGATTGACCGGCAAGCCCTGCAAAAAGATTCACTGCAAAAAGATTCACCGCAAAAAGATTCACCGCAAAACAGTGGAGCGGTGGCCTGACAACACTGACGAAGCTGGCAGCCGGACATATTTGCCAGCCAGCGTCTGGCAGCAACAAGAGAGTGGAAAGAGATGACAGACAGCCTTGGCACAATGGAAGACCTTCCCGAAGATTATCGCGCTGCCATGCAGGCGGCGGGTGTTGCACCGTTGTGGCCGATGATGCGCAATGTGCTGCCGCATGGCGCACCGGCACCGGTTACGCAAACAGGCCACTGGACATATGCATCGGTCCGCCCGTTGCTGTTGCAGGCGGGTGAGCTGACACCCGTTGAAAAGGCCGAACGGCGGGTGCTTGTACTGTCTGATCCCGGGCGCGGCACGGGCGCAATGCAGGCGACCTCCACGATCTATCTTGGTATGCAGCTGCTGTTGCCGGGCGAGACAGCGCCAGCGCATATGCACACACCCTCGGCAGCGCGGATCATTGTCGAGGGCAGCGGTGCCTTCACCGTGGTGGATGGCGAACGCCTGCCGATGGAAGAGGGTGATCTGGTGCTGACCCCGGGCGGCGAATGGCACGATCACGGGCATGATGGTGAGGCCCCGGTAATTTGGCTGGATGCGCTTGATCTGCCGCTGTTTGTCTATCTTGAAGGGTCCTATGCGGTTGAGGGTGACCTGCAGGCGCAGCGCAACCGCCCTGATGCCAGCCAGGTTGAATATCTGTCTGCCGGGCTTGCCCCATCGCGCAGCACATCACGGCCACGCCGTTACCCGATGATACGCTATCCCTGGCAGCGCACGGAGGCAGCCCTGCGGGAGATGGCGCGTTTCGGTGATGCCGACCTGCCCGAGCTTGATTATGTCAATCCGGAAACCGGTGCCGATGTTCTGCCAACAATGGGCTTCACAGCGATGATGCTGCCAGAAGGATCGACATCCGCACCGCCGCGCCGGTCATGTTCGTCAGCCTTTCACGTGGTCCGCGGCAGGGGACGCACGCGGATTGACGGAAAGACTGTCGAATGGGGCGAGAAGGATACATTCAGCGTGCCTGTCTTTGCGGTTGTTGAACATGAGGCAGATACAGAGGCCTTTCTGGTGCGCGTCCATGACCGGCCCTTGCAGGAGAAGCTGGGATATTATGAAGAGCGCGCCAGATAGGCGGGGGCAAACAGGGTCGGCAAGTTGAATTTCTTGCTAAGGGAAAATTTGACCACTAATGTGTTAGATAGCTAATTTGTAGTAGGTTTCAGGTGCCAAGCGATGACCAACGCCACAAATGATAATTACAAGGATATGTCCGGCGACTTCATCACAAAGCAATTTGTGGCTGGTGACTGGCATGCGGGTAGCGGGGGAGACCGCTCGATCACATCGCCATCATCAGGTGCCGTGCTGGCCGATGTGCCGGATGCAGGCAGTGCCGAGCTGGATGCAGCCGTAGAGCAGGCCCGCCTGGCCCAGCCCGGCTGGTATGATGCCGGGCCGCTGGCGCGCGCAAATGCACTGCGGGAAGCGGCGCGTCGGCTGCGCGAACAGGCAGATTTTCTGGCACGGATCGATGCGCTGGATAGCGGCAATCCGATCAAAGGCATGCATTTTGATGTCATGCTGGGGGCCACGCTTGTTGAATATTTTGCCGGCCTGACGACCGAGGCAAAGGGAGAAACCATTCCCCAGCGCGATGGTCGTCTGACCTATACCACGCGTGAACCGCTGGGCGTTGTTGCGCGTCTGGTCGCCTTCAATCACCCGCTGTTATTTGCCGCTGCCAAGATGGCTGCGCCGCTGGCTGCCGGAAATTCCGTGATCATCAAACCGTCCGAGGAAACACCCCTGTCGGCCCTGTGGCTGGCGGAAATTGTCGGGGATATTTTCCCGAAAGGGGTTCTGTCTGTATTGACTGGTGGCGCGGAACTGGGCGCGTCGATCTGCGCCCATCCCGGGATCGCGGCTGTCAGCCTTGTGGGCAGTGTGCCAACCGGCAAGGCTGTGTTGAAGAGCGCCGCAGACAGCATGAAACGCACACAGCTGGAACTTGGCGGCAAGAACGCGCTGATCATCTGTCCTGATGCCGATCTGGATGCCGCTATCAATGGCGCGGTCAAGGGCATGAATCTGGGGTGGACTGCTGGCCAGTCTTGCGGGTCCACCAGCCGGATCCTGGTCCATTCCTCGGTCTATGACGCAGTGGTCGAAGGCATCGAGGCGGCATTTTCCGCGGTCAAGCTGGGTGATCCATTGTCGCAGGATACCGAAATGGGCAGCCTGTCCACGGCATCACAGTTCCAGCGGGTTACCGACTATATCGCCAGTGCAAAGCAGCAGGGCGCGACCATTCGTGTGGGCGCTGCGCCTGATCACGCCATTAATGATACCAGTTCTGCGCATAAGGACGGATTTTTTGTAAAGCCGACCCTGCTGGTTGATGTGACGTCCGATATGACAATTGCACGTGAAGAGGTGTTCGGGCCGGTGCTGTCGATCCTGCAGTGGGATGATGAAGACGAAATGATCGACATCGCGAACGGGCTTGATGTGGGTCTGACAGCGTCAATCTGGACTGAATCGCTGGATACCGCCATGCGCCTGACAGGCAAGATTCAGGCTGGATATGTCTGGGTGAATGATTCGAGCGATCACTATCTGGGTGCGCCTTTTGGCGGGATGAAAAGTTCGGGTCAGGGACGAGAGGAGTGTCTTGAGGAGTTGCTGGCTTATACCGAGGCCAAGACAGTAACTATAGTGCAGAAAAACCGGTCCTGATGTCGCAAGACATCTGGTTTTACCCAGTTTTATTGGGCCGGAGAATTGACTGTCCAAACCCGTGTGCTAGCCTTTTTTGGCCCGACGCAGGTTATTGTTAAGAAGCGTGTAAAAGAATCAAACTGGAGGAAACAATGAAAAAGTATTTAAGTCTTGCTGTGGCTGCAACGATGGCCGCGACACCAGCTTTGGCCGACAAGGTCAAAGTGGGATATATGACCACCTTGTCAGGCGGGGCCGGAATCATCGGTAAGCAGATGCAGAACGCTGTGAACCTGGCGATGGAGCATACCGGCGGTACACTTGGCGGTATGGAAGCCGAGGTTATTTTTGTTGATGACCAGCGCAAGCCTGATGTTGCCAAGCAGTTGGCCAACCGTCTGGTAAAAAGCGACAAGGTTGATGTTGTTGCCGGTGTTATCTGGTCAAACCTGATGATGGCCATTCACAAGCCGGTGACCCGTTCCGATACATTGCTGATCAGCTCGAATGCTGGCCCGTCCCCGATTGCCGGATCTGGCTGTCATGAGAACTTCATCTCGATGTCATGGCAGAATGACCAGACAACCGAAGGCATGGGCAAGCATTTGCAAAGCATCGGTGTCGAGTCAGCCTACATCATGGCGCCAAACTATCAGGCTGGTAAGGACATGCTGTCTGGCTTCAAGCGTCAGTTCAACGGTGAAATCGTTGCCGAGGTCTACACAAAGCTGGGCCAGAGCGACTTCCAGGCCGAGCTGTCAACGCTCAGAGCTGCCAAGCCAGAGGCGACATTCGTCTTCCAGCCGGGTGGTATGGGGATCAACTTCGTCAAGCAGTGGAAGCAGGCCGGCATGGATTCAGTCAGCAAGCTTTACACAGTCTTCACCGTCGATGCGGTATCGCTGCCAGCGCTGAAGGATACAGCGCTTGGTGTTATTTCGACGCAGACATGGTCGCCTGATCTGGACAATGACATGAACAACAAGTTTGTCAGCGACTATAAGGCTGCGCACGGTGCTTACCCGTCATTCTATGCCGCGCAGGCATATGACACGATGATGGCCATTGACCATGCGGTGCGGGAATCCGGCAGCACAGATGCGGGCGCAATGCGTGCGGTTCTGGCCAAGGGCGGCATTCCAACGACCCGTGGCACGCTTGCCATGAACACCAATCAGTTCCCGATCCAGAACATCTACCTTCGTGAGGTGGTGCTGGATGCAGATGGTGTGGCAACAACCAAGGTTATCGGCACAGTCTTTGAGGACCATTCGGATGCATATGCATCAGAGTGCAAATTCTAAGTGAACCTTATGGCTGCCTGAATCCCTTCGGGCAGCCATCTTTCCCTTTTTCCGGGCTGGCCCTATGACCTTGCTTCTGTTCCTTGAGCAGCTCTTTAACGGTGTGCAATTTGGTGTCACGCTGTTTCTGATCGCTGCTGGACTTACCCTGATCCTTGGTATCATGGATTTCGTGTTCCTGGCACATGGTGGCCAGGTCATGATCGGTGCCTATGCAGCTGCCAGCCTGACAAGTCTGACAGGCAATTTCTTTCTTGGCATTCTGCTGGCCATCCCCATTACATTCGCCAGTGGCTATATTCTGGAGTACATCCTGATCCGTCATCTCTACCGACGTGATCACATGGACCAGGTGCTGGCGACCTTTGGTCTCATTCTGTTTTTCAATGAATTGATCCGCATAGGATTTGGCCCGGCGGCGCTGTTCTCGGATTTGCCGCCATCATTGTCCGGCTTTGTCTATATCCTGCCGGACACACCCTATCCGATGTTCCGCGTGATCGTG